>JAGOHK010000016.1 GCA_017996175.1 Leptospiraceae bacterium | reverse complement strand
ATATATGTTTTTAAATGAACTTCGTTACCGCTTCAGCGCTCTCTTGCCTACCGCGTATAAAAACAACTTATTTTATACCACCCTCTCAGTCAACAACCTTTTGTATTTTTTGTCCTAAATTTTTTTATTTTTTTTAGAATTTTTAATACGAATTTTTGTTAAATAAATGGGAATGCTTTATAAGTATCACCTATAGGAGCTTAATGTGCCGCCAAGGCTATTCCCGAATTCTTTCGCTTGCGCTGTCGGGAATCTCAAGAACTAGAGACCCCCGATTGAAAACACATTCGACCTTGCTCAGTGCAGGTTTCGGGGGTGACAAGCATTATCCACTTTTATACCGAAGTGATTTTTAAGAAAGGAATTTTATACTTATTATGCAATACAAAGCCTATCACAAACTAAAAGGATTTCCAAACATAATCGTGGATGGTTCACCAACGGATAATACTGTTTTGTCGCTATCACACTGGAAAGGTGTCCCTACTCCCGAAATTTTAAAAGCAGATGTTGCCGCTGCGGTTACTTTCAATTATCTCTCCCATCCAGAACTGAAAGTAGATGCAGAATTTGTTTCCAACGATCACTTTGATGAAGACGGACTTGTCTCGGTGTTTACTCTCGTTTATCCCGAATACGCATTAAGAAATAAAGAACTACTAATTGGAATTGCAAACGCTGGTGACTTTGGAATTTATACAGATTTAAAACCTGCAAGGTTATCCTTTATTATCTCCTCTTACTCTTCTGCAAAAACTTCTCCTCTTGACTCAAATATTTTTCAAAAGAAATACAACGAACAATGTGAAGACCTATATAATGAAATGCTCTTACTAGTTCCTGAGTTTATCGAAAATACAGAAAAATTTAAAATCCATTACGAAAAAGAGGAAAACTTTTTACTCGAATCAGAATTTTACTTTCAAAATAATTTTGTTCAAATAGAAGAACTAAAAGATTTAGATTTAGCAATCCTTCGAATTTCTCCTGAAATAAAAATCAAACGAAAAGAAAGAGTAGCAAACCTACTCCATCCCATGTCCATTCACAATCGAACTCGTTGTTTTAAAATTCTTTTAGTCTGTGAAAATGAATACGAACTCTATTATCGTTATGAAAGCTGGGTAGATTATATTTCCGAAAAACATCCGCCACGAATTGATTTACATGATTTTCGTTGGGATTTGAATTTAATAGAAAATGGATTCAACGAATGGAGATTTACAGGGGTTAATGCCATTATATCTCGACTCAAACTAAAGCAAGAAGGGGGAAGTAGTATTAACGAAGTAGATTTCATAGGCAAACTTAAAAATATACTATACACAAGCTAGATTGGTCTCCGGTACAGAAAATTTTTTTAGACAGGATTAACAAGATTTACAGGATAAAGAAACCGAAAACCAATCTGTTCTGAGTATATCAACCCATCTCTCGTCTTAACTGCTTTAATCTATCATCCTCAGGTCTCACTTTTAAACATGCCTCCAAAATTGTGTTAGCCCTATCTGTCTTTCCCGCTCCCTGGTAAGATTCTATCAAGGTTATCAAATTTGAAATATTCTTAGGTTCTCTGAGTCTAATTCTTTCCCCTAGGTCAATCGCCTTTTCAAATATTCCATTTGTTCGATAGACTAAAGAAAGTTCATACATAGAATTCGTCAAGTGCGGATAATCATTAATTAACTCATTTCCGAGCTCTAGCAATTTATCAAATTTCCTCTCCTTTTTATAACTTTCAAATAATTGAAGGTTAGCTTCTAATTTATTAGAATCCCTAAATTTCCCCAGAAAGTAAATTCGCAAAATAGAAAGGTCATCCATTAACTTTCCAGTATTTAAAATGGAATGGTATATACCTAAAAGTTCTCCCTTCGCATTTTGAATATGCGATAAGAATAAGTTTTCATCATTGTTTATAATATTATAATTCTCTAAATCTTTTCCAATAATAAGATCGTCTCTACCATCCGATCCTAAAAATATCATATCGTTAGGTTTAAGAGAAAAAATTTGAATCGAAATACTACCAGTCTGCGTTGGAGTGCCTAACTTTCGGTATTGATTTTTATTTTCAATAAAGCTAGCAAATCCATCTCTATATAAAACTATGTCGGGATGTTCTGAATTAACAAAGTACATCGTGCCAGTCTCTTCATCAATCAAACCAAACACTGCTGACATTAACATAGAGCCATCAAAACTTTCAAATGCCTTATGCATTTCTATAAACGCATTCTTTAGCCATCTTTCTGGATAAATATTTTTTGCATTTGCAGTTGATATCGTCCTTTGAATGATTGACTTAAATACAGTGCCTAACACGAGTACTCCGCCCGCTCCTTGAATGGATTTTCCCATTGCATCTCCATTTAAGAACACAATGTAATTTTTCCCTTCTAACTTTATATTTTCGGAAATATTAATATCCCCACCTAACTCATGTTCTCTTTTACGAAATACAAAAGTCTTTTTCTGTTTTATAAAAGTATCAATTTTTACAGTTTCGCTAGACGCATTATTTTTCCCAAGAGGCTCAATCAAAAGAGTATTCAAAAAATAATCCCCATCTTGATTTTCTTTTAATTTTTTTACTTCCACTAGGCTTTCATTTAATTCTTTTGTCCTTTCAATTACTTTGTCTTCCAATTCATCCTTAGCTTTTTGCAATTGGTTCTTGAGGAAATTTAGTTTATCCGCAAGACCAAGCGAAAGCAAAACCATTGTAAAAGACACACCAATTTGAACAGAGCTTTGAACCAAAGGATTCGCTGGCAAAATCGAAGCAGTCTGTAACAGTCGAAGTACAGAGGCTAATAAAAGTAAAACCCAGGCAGCTAAATAAAAATAAGCAGGTCTGAATTTTTTAAATGCAAGGTATATCGAATTAAAAAAAGTAACAGCTAGCGCAACTAAAAGGAATGTGTTCGTAAAATGAAAAGAAAATTTAGGGAAATAATCAACTACTAAAAAAGGATTGATCAGAAACCAAATTACAAGTATGATTAGTATAAATTTATTGATTAAATATCCTTTATGTAGTTTAGTCTTTAAATCCAGAAACGTATTCACAAAAAGAGTCGAAAAAAATAAAACAACCGGTATCGTTATCTGGTAATCCCGATTTTGGATCCAAGGGAAATTTGGATACATATAGCAATAGGCAGTTCCTTGAATTCCTAAAAAATAGATGACATAAAAAAACATAAACGCGGAAAAATAAAAGTAAACCCTCTCCTTCAACTGAATAAAGAGGGCAAAATTATAAAAGAACATAATAATCATAAACCCATAGAATAGCCCATTGACCAGAGCCTGATCTCGAATGCTATTTAGAAAGGATTCATTAGAATGCAAAACAGGATCTAAGTTGGTTACATTGTATTTACTGCTTACATTCATATAGAAAGTATTTGTCGCACTTGGTTTTAAATGAATTTTAAAAGCAAAATTGATATGATCTACATCTCTTTGCGAATAAGGATAAGTATCCCCCGTTTGAATCATTTTATAAGACCCATCCTCTAGTGGATGAAAAAACTCAATCAAATCAATTCTAGAAAATGCAGTATCCAAAATACAATCCTGAGAACTACCCGAAGAATTTTGAAGAGTTAACCGTAACCAGTACCTAGAAGTAGTAAATCCAAAGTGGAGACTATCCTTTTGTGACCTTGTCCAACCTATTTCTCGTTTTTGAATCTCTTCCAATTCCTGTATTTTCTCTTTATCTTCTAAATACTCAATGTATTTTCCAACCGCAAGATTGTTACAGTTTTCTAATACAATAGGTTCAAGTGCATATAAATTCACACTAAAGAAAAGTAAGAGAAAAATAAGAATTCGTGTTCTATTACTTGGAGGTGTTTGCATAACCAAATAAAGATTTACCTCAATTATTTTGTCAATGGAAAAGAAAAATAATTAAGACCTAAAACTCCATCGTGTAACCCATAGAAAAGATAAAGATAGTCCGAATCAATTTTTCCGATGTCCATTCGTTAAAAACAGCAGCGGCAACCTCTTTCGGATAACGTTTCGCTAACTCGTCGTAAACGATACGATTATTCCCATACTGCTGTGCTGGATCAGGTAATTTTCCATCACTTCTATTTTGATCGTACGTATCATAAAGCTTTGCCTCAGGACGATACAAAACTTGCAAAGTCAAATCAATATGTCCCAAAACAAATTGTAAGGAAGTTAGAATATTAGAAATTCCAGCTCGTCGATTTACATTGTCATTGTTTTGTACATAGCCCGCTTGCAATTTAGGGATAACATGGATTAACCTGTCAGAAAAAAACTTATGACTAAATTCGGCTGATATATAATTTTGACCATTGGTATTTCCAAGAGGTGTCCCCTGAGAGCCACCATTATCAAAAGAGGTGTTCAGGAAAAATTGTAGTTTGGGATTTGCCCATTTTGCAAACGGAGGCGAATACCAAATAAACCACTCCTGCCAAGAATATTTACCATAACGGTTTAGATTATTCCATATCCAAGTTCCCACCGACCATTCTCCGATTGCAGTTTTCCAATCATAGTAAATTCCAAAAAATATTCCATCATAACGACCCATTGAATTTCGCTCGCGGTAACTCCTTGTTTTGCTCGGATCGTAAGTAAGTCTATCATTTTGCATATCTGAAACAATGGGAGAATAACGCTCCTCAGCACCAGGACTATCTTGCAAAATAAATAAGTCGCTATCCTTATCTTTCAAATTATTCATAAAAAAATTTCCCCAGAATAACATTTTTAAGCCTTTGAGTGGAGCGGAATAGATGAATTGTGGCTGGATGGCAGGGGCAAATGTATAGTTTGTGTAAGAAGTATTATTCCTCTGACTTGCTAACGCCCCGTAGTTATAACCGCGAAAATTATGATCGGACGTCATTCGAACCGACATCCACATTGGCTTTTCTTCTTCCTGTGCGTGAAGCGAGCCTAAACAAAAAAGAACAAATAAAATCTTACAAACTACTAAATGACGCAAAATCTAAATTATCCTCTAGAAGGAAACGTCCCATAATCCGCCATGCGAGTAAATTTTCTATCGTCTCGTTTATAACCGAGTTGGTCTTCTAGAGTTGTGAACTTATTCATACCAAGAGAGATTTCAATATCCCGACCGGTAAACTGAGAAGGATGCTCATAACCACAAGAATGGGCGAGTGACAAAAGCTCTTTGCGAAATCCTTTTAAATAAAGGGAAGCGCGTTTTGATTTCAAAGTTGGATTGATTCCTTTTTGCAACCACCAATTCTGAGTAGCAACGCCGGAAGGACAATGATCGGTATGACACTGCTCTGCTTGGATACAACCAATCGAAAGCATAGCTTCGCGGGCAACGTTCACTAAGTCACAGCCCATAGCAAGCGCGACAACGGCGCGATCAGGAAAACCAAGCTTACCCGCTCCAATCCAAACAATGCGCTCGGAAATTCCATGTCGTTGAAACAAAGTATAGACTCGCTGAAATGCAATCTTAAACGGTAAAGACACATGATCCGCATAAGTCAATGGTGCAGCCCCTGTCCCGCCTTCTCCGCCATCAATGGTGATAAAATCAGGTCCTCTCTTGGTCTTCTTCATCTCAGTGGCAAGCTCATCCCAAAATTCAATTTCGCCTATGGCAGATTTAATCCCAACGGGTAATCCTGTTTCGCCGGCAATCAATTCGATGAAGGCAACGAGTTCAGGAACACTAGAAAATTCAGCGTGGGAGTTAGGGGATATGCAGTCTTTGCCGATTTCTACTTCTCTTGCGGCTGCGATTTCGGCGTTTACCTTTATCCCCGGAAGAATTCCGCCCTTGCCTGGCTTAGCACCTTGCGAGAGTTTAATCTCGATTAGGCGCACATTTTTATATTTTTCCACTTTCTGTTTTAGAATTTGTAAATCAAATCGCCCTTCTTTAGTCCGAGCACCAAAATAACCAGTTCCAATCTGCCAAACAACATCAGCACCATTTAAGTGATAAGCGGATAATCCCCCTTCGCCGGTGTTATGAAAAGCCCCCGCTTCGCGCGCACCGATATTCAAAGCCATGATAGCATTTTTACTAAGAGAACCAAAGGACATAGCAGAAATATTGATAATCGAATAAGGTCTATAAGGAAATTTTCGTTTATGAAAATCACCGACGACTTTTAAACAAGGAATGCAAGTTGGGTCACCAGAAATTTTATAAGCCTTAGACTCAGTATATGGAAAGGCGCGATGTTTGATAATTGGATAACCCGGCTCATACTGAAGCTCGGTAGTTCCAAATCCGAAATTGCTATTCTGCCCTTTTGCGGTGGCATAAATCCAACGACGCTCAGTGCGGTCAAAGGGACGCTCTTCTTTGTCGTTAGCCACCCAGTATTGCCGAAGCTCGGGACCAATCATCTCAAGAAAATAACGCAGATGCCCGACGACGGGAAAATTGTGGATAATCGTATGCTTAGTCTGAGACACGTCGTGAATAAAAACACCGACGATAAACAAAGCAAAGCCAATTCCTAAAGAAATAAAAGGGTAAGTTAAAATCCAGTTAATAAGTTCCATAAACCTCTCGCACAAAAAACGAAAGTACAGGAACTCTTACAAGTAGGCAAGTAAAGTTTTTATTTGTTTGCTAATTAAAGTCAATTAGTCATGGGAAGTTTTTCTTCTTGTCATTCCCGAAATCCGTTATCGGGAATCTCAAGTAATAGAAGATGCTACTTACATATAGAGATTCCCGATAGAAAATTTCGGGAATGACAGCTTGAGCGGCTCTTTAGCATTCATTCTTCCTCATCTATATCTGCTTCGTAACGCTCAGGAAAAAAATTCGCCAAAAAGAAATCTTCCTTCTCGCTAAGTGATAAATCAAACTCGGCATAAGCAGATTCATAGTCCTCTTCAAACCCGACAAATTCCTCTTTGATAAAATCTATGTATTCCTCGATTATCCCCTTTTTGCTCTCCAGATCATCCTCATACATATCAAAATGAGCAATCAAACAAAGGGCAATTCGATTTCGAAATAAAATAAAATCATCATTCGTTTCAGGAATTAATTTCAAAACCGGTTTGATTTCTGGAACTTTCGACTCAGAAATTACTTTGTCCATGAGATTCGAAATGGAATCTAATATCGCCTCCGGAATTTCTGTAGCATCCTCTGGAAGTGTCTCAATTTTTTTCCAAATCGCCTCACGCGCATCCTCCGCCCAAGCCTTATCTTCTTTAAACCCAATCACTCCAACCATCATGAGAACTCTTTCCCATAACTCGGGACTCTCTTCAGCGGGAACTAAATCTTCTTCGTCAATTTCTGTTTCGTTTGTCATTTGAAATCTAGACTTATAGAAAGAGGCTGGCAGTCAAGGGTTAAAAAGAGCCGCCGCACACAAGAGACATAGAGTAATACCAGAGGTAAAATAAATTAAAGTAATTGATTGGTTTCCTCAGAATTCCTTTAATGGTTACAGGAAAAAATTTATTTCAGAATTAGAGTCAAAAGCATATTCGAAAAAATAGCTTCCATTCTTTTAAATCAATGATTTATACAGGAGTCGATTAGAATGTTTTCTCAAAATTTTTTTCCTTTAACCGCAATTATTTTATGTTTAGTTAGCTGTAGTCAAATTTTTGATAGTGAGCATAATAAAAAACGCGACCAGCGAACAAAAGATTATATGCTCCGAAACGCACTTTGTCATATTCCTATGAATAAAGTTTACAGTTCTATAAGCGAAGCGAATTTTGTGAATAGCATCTATGCAGCTTATTCTATTGGTTATTATTCTACGGAAGAAACGAAAGTTTTTCCAAATTTAGCTTTTTCCTTTGATAGAGCTCAAACGTGGAAGTATTTTACATTACAGGATAATCTTCTTTTGGCGGCAATTTGGGATAATTCTATTTATTATGCACTAAGTTTAAAGTTCTTGTGGCTAACGGAAGATGGCGGTGCGAATTGGGAAAAATTAAATTCTCCTGTTCAAAGTATTACCGACAGAAATTTAATCAAAATTTTCCACGCGAGTGATCTAAATTCTATTCATATTTTTGTAGGACCGGTTAATGATTCTTATGCGATATACTCTTCCAATGACAGAGGTATAACTTGGAATCAAAATTCTATTTCAGGCAATACAATTCTACATTATAAATCTGAGGCTAATGGGTTACAAAGAGTTTTGGTATATCAAAACAACGATCTTACTAGCACAAAATTATACGTTAGTAACGATTCAGGAATAAGCTGGAATATGAGGTATCAATTTTCCGCTGGAACCGGTGTAGACTTTAGACCGGAATATTTTTGGTTCAATAATGACAACACAGGATTTATTTCAGGAGGAACTAGTATATTCAAAACTACAGATGGCGGATTTACATGGACAGAATATCCACAATCCTTTCCAAGCAATTTTACCACTGTTGTTTTTTCAGATGGGACATTAATTTACAGTTCCAAAAGATCATCAAGAGAGACTTACTGGGATACGCCTCGATTTAATGGGATATTTGCAAAGTCGTCGGACGATGGGCAATTATGGAGCTCTTGGGATACTGAATTTTATACTGTGGAAGAAATCTATTCTGCTTCCGAAATTGTAGGTACCTCATACAGTATCTACTATGATTCTACGTTTGATTCCTTTACTAATAAAGGATTAAAACAAAATAATCCCGTATTTCTGTATAATAAAATAGCTCGTCCTTGGGAATCAGATTGGTTGATTTGTTGGATAAGTGCACTAAGTGTTCCCAATCCAGCGAAACCATCAGAATAAAAGCTCAAAAGCAGGGATAATTTTTTAGCTCAGTGAAGTGCATGTGGTTGATCCTTTCTAATCTTTGAAAGAACATCAAAGGCTAATTACGATTTTCCCAAAATGACTTCCTGTTTTCAAATATTCAATCGCTTGCACAGACTCTTCAAACGAAAAAACTTTATCAATAATAGGTTTAGTTTTATGAAATTCAAACGCCTTACACATAGAGGCTAATCCTGCTTTGCTACCAACGAGAATTCCCTGAAGTTTGATATTGTTCATGAGAACGGGGAGTAAATTCAAATCCTTTGCACCACCGGCAAGAATTCCGATCAGACTAATCTGACCAAAAGGGCGAATGGCTTTGATAGATTGTTCGAGAGTTCCTGCTCCGCCTACTTCGATGATATGATCTGCACCAGTGCCTGTGATTTCTTTTACTTTTTTGCCCCAATCAGTCGTTGTCTTGTAATTGATTACATGATCTGCGCCGAGAGACTTTGCTTGTTCTAATTTTTCATCGCTTCCAGAGGTTACTATTACTTTTGCGCCGTGAAACTTAGCAATCTGCAAAGCAAAAATAGACACTCCTCCCGTTCCAAGAACAACCACTGTATCACCTGGAAAAATTCTTCCATAAGTAACAAGAGACGACCAAGAAGTAAGAGCCGCACAAGGAAGAGTTGCCGCTTCTTCATAGGTCATGTAATCAGGAATCTTTACAAGCGCATAATCAGGATAAACCTTTTTCTCCATCAGAGTTCCGTCAAGCGGTCCGCCTAAAGTATAACGTGACTGTTCATAAGTAGCATCTCCATCGAGCCACTTAGGGGCAAATTGAAGTATAACTCTATCACCAATTTTGAAATCAGTCACAGTAGATCCAACTTCCAAAACCTCACCAGCTCCATCACTCAACGGAACAAACGGAAGTTTGAACTTGGGATTGTATTTACCGGTTACTACTAAGTAGTCTCTAAAGTTTAAAGAAGTAGCTTTTATTTTTATAAGTACATCATTTGGATTTAGTATCTTTGGTTCGGGTCTTTCGATTAATTTTAAATTTTCTAATCCGAAATTGTTTTGGAGTTCGAATGCTTTCATAATTCCTTCTTTAGCCTCTCCCAGAATTCTTCTAATTTTAGTTCTATTACTTTTTTCTCTAAATAAGGGTAATCTAAATTATCCTTTTGAACCCGAACAACTCCTTTTACATCATGAAATTGTTTTTCACTATAACCACTTTTTTTAGACCAAACTAGCTTTGATAAAATCAAATCTTCTGGAGATAGAAAAAATACTTCCATTCCTAAAAAAGATTTTTTGATTCTTCTTTGAAATTTTTCTATTTCATAAGGTTCTTTTTTTTGAATATAAAAATCTATTTTATCTCCTTCCTCTGTATCAAGAAGATTAAACATCTTTTCATTCTCTATAGCTATTTGAATTAGCTCTTCATCCAGGTAATACTTGGGAGGGGGAAAATGCTTTACCAAATTTGCAATATGATTTCGGTTAATAGATACAATCATATCAATATCTTGTGTACTTCTTGGCTCTCCATAGAGACTAGAAACAAAAGAGCCGACAAGCATATATTCAATATTATGCGCTTCTAATGCATTTAGAGTTTTTTTTAGTAGTTCGAGTTGTGACATTCTGCTAGTCTTTTTAAATAAAGTTCCTGAATTGCAGCTTGGTTTTTTTCAGGATATTGCAATTCTAATCCATGTTTCATAAGTTGTCTTGTCATTTCCGTAAGTTCAAATACTTTCAAAGCTTTTTTTTCAAAGCTCATATTGCGTAATGTATTATAATAGATTTGATTTTCTTGGTTACTCATAAGATTTGTTTTATATAATATCTGTAAATAGCAAGATAAAAATTATTCGCTCACTCTGGCAAATAATTTTCATCAATCACCTGATCAAACGTAAAGGGAGGATTTTCTGGAAACGTAGACAAAGGAAGACCAGTTTCTGCGGAGGCTAAATCCCTTGCATCCGCATAAGTATCTTCGAAATTTTTAATTCCATGATTTTTTAAGTTTTTACTATCTTGAAATTCTGCATTTAATTGTTTTCTTTGTTCAACGATTGTAAATTTCCAGCTATTAGAGCGCTCTTCTTTTTGAAACATCCATTTCAAAATATGCATAATTAAAATTCTCATTCTACTCAAAACTTCCCTGAAATCTCTCTTACCCATATCTTCAAGCACCTCCGCCAAATGTTCAATATCCACAAGATCAACTTTACCCTCTCGAAGTAATTTTGCATTTTCAAAAAGCCAGAGATGTTCATCTTCTTCATAAAGTTTTTTTAGATCAATCGGTGCACGAATAGTCATGATTTTTAATATAACGACTTAACTCTCTTTGTCAAGTTGTTATTTTATGGATTTAATCTAATCGGACAGACTGAATACAAAAGAGCCTGAGTTTTTATTGATTTGTTAAAGTTAATTCTTATTTATGGCTATATGAAATTTCTAAAAGTCTTTTTAATTTCCATTCCAGTTTCTATCATTACTTATTTGATTTACATTATCGCAATATCTTTCGATAGCATTCAAAATTTCAATGGAATTTGTCCCGCAGCTCCGACGGATATTCCTGCTTATCCGTGTACGTTCGAAGAGTTTTTAATTCGAATCTTTTTTAGTCCCTGGGCGATTATGGTTAGTATAATGATTTTTCCATTTTGGTTTTTGGTTCATTTCATTTTCATTTATATTGTATTTAGAATTTTTGGGAAAAACAAGAGATGAAATGTTCTTGCACTAATCAAATAGTCTAAATATTCTGGGAGTATAAAATGATCTTAATTGAATATCGAAAAAGTATTTATGAAGCAGAGTTTAATGGTGAATCACTTTCTCTATCAGATTTTTTAGAGGACTTAAAACTAATTCATATTCGTCAAAATCCGAAGAGTATCAATGCCCTGCGCTCAAAAAAATATCAATAAAAAAATATTTCTACGTATAGGTCGTATTGTATTTTTCATTCCATTTCTTTTCCTGATTAACTGCCAAAAAGAAAAAGAAGTTTCTTTCTATTACTGGAAAACGAGTTTCCAATTTTCTAAAAAGGAAGCAGAAGCGTTAAAACATTTTAAGACGAAAGAAATTTATCTAAGATTCTTTGATGTAGACAAAAAAGAAAAAGACAATCCGATTCCCCTCGGAGTAATTGGAAAAATTTCACCACCTGCGGATACTTCTATTATTCCGGTTGTGTACATTACAAATCATACATTTCATCATTTTTCCAAAGAAGATGCAGAGTCTCTCGCGAAAAAAGTATTTTCTAAAATAAATTCTATCGCAAAAGAAAATTCAATTCCCTATAATGAAATCCAACTAGATTGTGATTGGTCGGATAGCACCCGCGAATTGTATTTTTCATTCTTGGGCAAAATAAAAACTATTTCGAATAAAACAATTTCTACTACAATTCGTCTCCACCAAGTGAAATACTTCGAACGAACAGGAATTCCTCCTGTGGATAAATACGTTCTCATGTTTTACAATATGGGCAAACTGGGGAAAACGGGTAGTAACTCCATCTACAATTCCAACGATGCAGCGAAATACATCCAGAGTCTAAACAACTATCCACGCAAACTCGATATTGCCCTCCCTATTTTTAGCTGGGTCATTCATAAACGAGACAACGCCATCCAAGATTTACTGAAAGACTTTGATTTACAAACTTTACAAAACAAAGGAATTCTAAAATCTGCGGATAATCCTAATACATACCTTGTCACCAAGTCCACTCTCACGGGCGGCAAGTATTTCCGGGAAGATGACGAACTTCATCTAGAAAGAATTTCCCAAGAAGAACTCTTAAATGCAGCTACACTCCTCCATTCGAACGCAAAAAATCTAAATCGAAAAATTATTTTCTTTGACTTAGATGAATCCAACTTTTTAAATTATCCTTATGAATTCCTGGATCAAGTTTGCAATCGTATTTTTTAGTTTGTTTTTCGGAATAACTAACAGTATTCTACCATGCTCATCGGATTTCTATGGAAGGAGTCCATACCCTCCTTTTTTTATAGAAGGTATCTTAGGTAATTTAGAAAAAGAGGAAGCGAGTGATTTCGATTATCCGAACGATTATTTATTCAGAGAGCAGAATATAATTGAATGGAATATTTTTTTTGAAAAGCAGGTAGAACGAGATACGATATCTTTCTGGCTTTATGAATCTAAACCATCCGACATTGACGAAATCTTATTTTACCGAGAAAATAAAACTCCAATCAAGAGCGATACTGTTAAACAGTATGGGAAAAGTTTTTTTAAATATCCAAAGAAAACAAAAGCCTTCTTTTATTACTTAGGTTTTGCGAGACGAAATGAAGCATTCGCTGCAAGTAGTGAACATTGGGCAGATGATTCGAATACTAAACTTGCCCCCGATAAAACCAAAGTTAATATCCAAAATCAGATTAATGGAGGAATAAGTCTTTATCGGAACGAAAAATTCCAATTCATAAAAGAAAGATATATTTTTCAAATCGTTCGACTTTATTTCTTTAAATCTGAATACAAAGAGTCCATTAAATTCTATAATGAACATTTTTCTAAGATAAGACTAACTGATTCAATGAAATGGAGAACACTCGGATACGTTGCAGCTTCATATAAAAAGCAAAAGGAAATAGGAATGGCTAACTACCTGTATGCGTTAATATATCTAAATTCTCCAAAACAAAGATACTATGCGATTGCCGATTTTCATCCGATCGATGATAAAGATTGGGAAGAAACTTTAAAATTGGCTAAAAATAAAAACGAAAAAATAATACTTTGGTATTTGTTTGGAGAAAATTTCGATGCATTGCGGGCAATTAAGGAATTATATTTCTTAGATCCAAATTCCAAATATTTGACTTTCTCATTAATAGCAACAATTAAGAGTAAAAGCTATTTAGTTTTCGAAAATGGAATTCAATATAAAGATTACGAAAATCCAAAATTGCAAAAAATCATACCTTTAAATGATCAAGCTTTAATCACAACTGTAAATTCCATTGCTAATCAAGATAGAGTTAAAAATAGATTTGCTTGGAAGATTGCTGCGGCATACCTGAATTACCTGTCATTAAATTTTAAAGAAGGAGATAAATTTTTAGTATCTGCATTTATACTAAAAGGCAACGTGGAAGTATTCGAAAAACAATACCAAATCACAAGCCTACTCGGAAAACTTTTACGAATGGAAACAATGGCCGATAAATCAGAGCTGACAATTCTATATGAAATGAATTTTTTATTTTCGAAAGAAGAAAGCATTTCTAATGATTTCAATCTAAATTTTCCCAGAGAATGGGTTCGCGGCTTACTGGGAGTATTCTATGCAAGAAAGGGAGAGTTGGAAAAAGCAGAATGGATTCGAAGTGGAATATTTAAAAATCGTTTTAGCAATTTAGAAAATACGAAGAGAATGGTAGACTTCATTGAAGGTAATAATCATTCACCTCTTATGCGAGTGATGTTACAAAATCCAATGCATTCCTATGATGACTATTTATTATTACTCGGTATTCGCTACGCTCAAGTAGGAGACTTAGAGAACTCTTTAAAAGCATTTGACAAAATTAAAGAGTCCTATTGGAACCACAAAGACCAACATTACACAGAGCGAATTTTTATAAACGACCCATTCCAAATAGAAATTAAAGATCGCTATTACCACGAATCGAATAAAAAAATGCTAAGTATCTATAACCACAAAACCTTTCTTCAAGAAATGATTCGATTAAAAAAAGAAGCAGAGACGAGTCCGAGTAATTCTTCCAAAAAATATTTCAAACTTGCAAATGCTTTTTATAATATGAATTACTTTGGAACAAGTAATTTTCATTTTAGTCGCATTCATAGCTTTAATACTTACAATAAATGGGTTGACTTAGATTTTAAAGATAATCAAAAAAAGGAATTCTATCCCGAGTTAAGTAATTCACTCGCCTTAAAAAACTACCTATTAGCCCGTGAAAATAGTAAAAGCAAAGAATTTAAAGCCAAAATGACATTCATGGCGGCGAAATGCGAACAGAACGAATGGTATTTAACAGAAGAACACAAACCCAGTGCATGTTATTGGTGTGATAAGGAAAAAACCAAAGACTTCCAACCCGGAAAATACTTTCAGGAGCTAAGAGATATTTACTCCGACACCAAGTATCATTCTGAAATCATAAAGGAATGTAGCTATTATGCGCGGTATTATGGAAAGAAGTCTGAACTTTGATTAATATGATTAATATGATTGCGATGATAAGAGTAGAAAGAGTTTCCTCAAGGACGAAATCATAATAATCACCAAAATCATACGAATCATAGTTCAGACAGTGGGTTTATCAAGGGGGTCGTCGACTTCAATACTTTCTTCATATAATACTATTGGATCTAAGTCAATGCATTCGTAAGGATTGTAATCGCCAGTTACATCCCAAGCTAAAGTTTTATTTAAGACAGTACAACGATTTAAATAGAAATCTTTATCTTGCAATTTTCGAAAAACACCTTTCTCTAAAAGGGGAGAAACATCATAGAGTTTGATTTTCCCATCGCTAAAGTATATATATATTTTATAATTTGAAGTTGGATAAACTTGTAAGACAGTTACTATCATTTTTTTCTCATTGCAGAGGTTCAATTTTTTCAATCTTACCATGATTTTTTGCTGATTCCCAGTTTTTGCATTTCAACCTAAAATAGCAAGTAATTTTGAAATCCTTCGATTGATTTAAAAAAGTTTTCTTAATTACGCAGTAGCACAATTAATTTGTATTTCCAAAAATGCGAAATAAAATTCTAGTAAAAAAGGAGATCGTGAAATGCAAAAAATTCTAGAACTTATTAAAAAATATTGGGGCTATCATTTTCTTAGACCATTGCAAGCAGAAGCGATGCAAGCGGTGCTCGATAAAACAGATTCTCTAGTTGTGCTCCCAACTGGTGCGGGAAAATCTCTATGTTACCAAGCACCTGCTCTTCTGCAAGAAGGAACAACTGTAGTCATATCGCCGTTAATCGCACTTATGAAAGACCAAGTGGATAACCTGCGGCAAAATGGAATTTCCGCAGCCCAACTCGATTCCACGATGAACCTAGAAGACAAATCCGAATTGCAATTTAAACTCTTGGATGGCGGCATAACGTTGTTATTCGTTTCTCCCGAACGTGCTCTTATGCCTGAATTCATTTCTCTTTTAAAACAAATTCAGTTAAATTCCATTGCCATTGATGAAGCACATTGTGTGAGTCAATGGGGGCATGATTTTCGTCCTGAATACCGTTCACTTGGAAAATTAAAAACGTTATTTGCCGATATTCCAGTCCATGCCTACACTGCGACCGCCTCCGAGAGAGTGCGAGAGGACATTGCAGAAAGACTTGCTCTAAAAAATCCACAAGTTCTAGTCGGCGACTTTGACAGAAAGAATTTGACCTATCGAATTTTACCACGCACCAATGTGACAAACCAAATCATCGAAACAATCGAAAA
Source organism: Leptospiraceae bacterium (assembly GCA_017996175.1). Classification (GTDB taxonomy): domain Bacteria; phylum Spirochaetota; class Leptospiria; order Leptospirales; family Leptospiraceae; genus UBA2033. Next base: position 42,754 of record JAGOHK010000016.1, on the reverse strand, counting down.
GCACAAAAACGAAGCCGGGATAATCTACTGTATCCGCAGAAAAGACGTAGATGATTTAACAGCACTTCTTACCAAGAGAGGTATATCCTGCTTAGCCTACCATGCTGGTATGTCCAATGAAGAACGAAAATCGAACCAAGAAATATTTATGTCAGAAAAAGTTGACATCATCGTTGCAACCGTTGCCTTTGGAATGGGAATTGATCGTAGCAATATACGCTATGTAATACATACCGGAATGCCCAAGTCAATCGAACACTACCAACAAGAAACAGGACGCGCAGGTCGAGATGGACTTGAAGCGGAGTGCGTTTTATTTTATTCTGGAAGTGACGCGATTGTTTGGAAAAAATTACTCGGCGAGCCGGATGAAACTTCGGGGAACATAGATTTTTTAACTTCTAGTTATTCTCATATCGAAGAAATGGAAAAGTATTGTCGAATGAGTGTTTGCCGCCACAAATTTTTAAAAAATTACTTCGGGCAAGTATATGAACCAAGTAACTGTGGAGCCTGTGATATTTGTCTAGACGAAAAAGCAATTGTAGAAGATTCTTTGACTCTCGCTCGAAAAATTATTTCTGGAGTTGTTCGGGTTAACGAGCGATTTGGCGTTTCGCATGTGACAAGTGTTTTACGAGGAGAGAATCTTGCCAAGATCCGTGAACTTGGTCATAACACTTTATCCACTTACGGACTTTTAAAAGAACATTCCAAAGAAGAAATCCAAGATTGGATTTACCAACTCATTTCGCAAAATCTACTAGCGCAAGAAGGAAGTCCTTACCCAATTTTAAAATTAACCGCAAACTCCAAAGCAGTTCTCAAGAGTGAAATGACTGTTAGCCTTACAAAACTCCCAGAACAAATCAAAACAAAGTCAGAAAAGTCCAACCTTGACTCATGGGATGGAGTAGACCAAAACCTTTTTGAAACTCTGCGACTTTATCGAAAAAATATCGCTTCTTCAAAATCTGTTCCCCCTTTTCAAATCTTTAGTGATGTAACACTCCGAGAACTATCTAGAATTCGTCCGTCTAATTTACAAAAATTAAACCTCATCTACGGAATCGGAGAACAAAAACTAAAAGAATTTGGCAGTGACATACTCACGATTATCCACAAACACTGCGAAGAAAATCAAATTCTTATGGATATTTCTGTTTCCCCAAAACCTACAACTGAAAAAAAACTTCCCGCAGTCTCGGAGGTTCGCGCACTCGCCTTTGAATTATTCAAAGAAAATAAAAGCATCGAAGAAGTGATGGAAAAAACAGGAAGAGCTAAGATGACCGTTTTAGATTATTTCGCTCATTACCTAGAACAAGAAAAACCAGAAGATATAACTAGTTATATTTCCGTGGAGAAATATGAAACCATTCAAAAAGCAGCGGCACAAGTCGGGTTAGAGCGGCTAAAACCGATTTACCTGGCTTTAGAAGAAAAATACTCTTACGACGAAATACGAATCGTAGTGGCACATACGAAAGCGTTGGGCGCGATCGAGCGGAAATCAATGCTGTCAAATTAAGAGAACCTCTCAAAGATTACCACCGATGGACACCGATAAAAGAACGATGAAAAATGATATGGATTCAAACCAAATCACAAATATTCAAGATTTATCATATCGTTTTATCCCGTGTAACGGAGCTCTCGGTGTTTATCAGTGGTAATCTTTAAATGTTTTTCTTGATTGTATAATACTGCCTGGACTAATTAAGATATTTTTTTTAACCAAAAACATGATAAATATTAGCTAATTGTAATAGAATCTTAGTTTAAAATTACTTTACAAAATTTTATTTTCTGAGTTCATTTATTAGAGAACATAATCAGGAATCAGGATAACTATGATTAACCACAAAAAAACCTACGAGGACTTAGAAAATAAGATAAAAAGCCTGGAGTTAGAATTAACTAAACTAAGACAGAATATACCTAAACAGGATTATGAAGATTTTGCCAAATATTCACCGAGTAATATAGATAGAAATGCGTTAGACATCACACAAAGGAAGGAAGCTGAACTTGCTTTAAAAGAAAGTGAGGAGCGATTTAAAAATTATATCAATTCGACATCGGATATTGTTTTTACTTTAGATACCGAACAAAGACATGTTGGAATTTTTGGCGACTGGGCAGAAAGCAAATTAGGAAATGGGAGTCAATTTATTTTTTCAATTCCGTTTCTTCCCGTTATCTCTTGATTACCATTTCCATATCCACTTCTTCCAAATCTTTTTCCCAATTTTGATTCTGTTCAACCGGTATCGGCAACTCAGTATATACCGTAGTTGCATCATCGTCCAATAAATCAAAGCCGAAGATACCAACTAGGAAATCTAAAAGCTCATGAGGATTGAAGCCAAGGCGGATACCGTAGTGTAACCCGAACGAGGCTTCCATTGGGAGATAAACATAGGAGTCGCGATAAAAGAAACTATATCGGTCACCATTTTTAGCACATATACCGGTTGGTGGGCATATTTTACAACCTATAAACTTAAAAATAAAATATGTATTTTTATTAGCGTTTCTAATTTTAATTGGCTCTAGAGGCTTATGATAACTCATACTTAGAGTTGCTGTAAAAAAAATAAGACTAGTACCATTTAGATTGTCACTAGCAACCCACTTCTTTGAATCCTTATTAAATGTGCATAAATACACATTTAATTTTTCACGTATAATGGCTGTGCTGTTAAATGGATAATAGTTCTCCGCTAGTAGGTATTCTCCCAAATGCCCATATCTAAGTCCGTATGTCTTTGCATTCCTATCAAACTTTAAACCGAATTGCAATACATCAATGCCTGCACTGACGCCATAAACATTTTCTTCCACACCTATGTTGAATATATCTCTTACATCATAAGCTCGATTTTTTGCATAATCTTGTAAACTCGAACAGTTCGAATAAAACAAAAGAAAGACAACAACTATTAAAAATTGTAACTTCATAAATAGATTCTCTCAGAAAAAATCTATTAGTAAATAGGTATTAGCCTCAGTTGCGGTTTCTACCTATAAGAATTTGATTTTGAATTTATAAAATAACTATGTGGATAATAAGAATGAATCGAACTTAAAACAAAAAGGCTTGCGATAGCGATGGATTCGACACGCAAGTTTGGAAGCTGCTGCTATAAACGAACCAGTTATCCAATTTGTCATTCCCGAAATTTTCTGTCGGGAATCTCAAGAACTACAGATCCCCGGCAAGGGATTTCGGGGATGACATAGGCAAACGCTTCTGTTCGTCATTTTAAAAAACGAGTGCGTAGCAATAGTTTTGTTCTCACCACAAGTTCCAGCGGGGTCAATTATTTGCTTGTCACTAAATACCCTGCGAGCAGGTGTATCAAAATGATTGTGCAAATAATTGACCGTAGCTGAGAGCGCGGTCGGCTGTTGTCAAATATGTATATGCGTAACGTAGAGACGTAGCGCGCTACGTCTCTACGTTACGCATATACGAAAATTAAGCGCCGAATCGCCATTACCCCCTTTCGCAAAGGGGGACTAAGGGGGATTTTACTTCTTACCCAAACCCTCACTTGGAGCACCAACTAGAATCGACATATTGCCATGTGGGTGTTTGTTGTTTTTCATGAGTTGGTGACAGGCACCGGTTTCGTCGAATTTGAATGTGCGCGACAAACAAGGATCTACCTTTCCAGCGATTACTAGGTCGTTAAACCCTTTGCTGTTTTCGTCGTTTGCAAAATGAGAACCTTGTAGTCTTTTTTGTCTCATCCATAAGTAGCGTAAATCAACAGTAGCGTTAAATCCAGATGTACCGGCACAGATTACAATCATACCACCGGTTTCGCATACGAATGCGGAGGTTGGAATTGTTGATTCACCCGGATGTTCGAATACGATTTTTGGATTTACCCCTTTGCCCCAAATGTCCCAGAGTGCTTTTCCAAAGTCGCGGGCTTTTTTTGTCCACTCTGCGAATACTTCTGGTTTGTTGATATCGCTCGTGATTGCTCCCCAGTGTTTGAAATTATTTCGGTTGATTACACCCTCTGCTCCAAGCTTCTTACAATAGTCAATTTTATCGTCCGAGCTTACGACAGCGATTGGTCTTCCGCCTGCCGCTTTTACGATTTGGATTGCCATAGAGCCTAGTCCACCTGCACCGCCCCAAATTAGAACTGGATCACCTGGTTTTACATCGTTTGGTTTCCAGTTGTGTAGCATACGATAGGCGGTAGCGCCTACTAGCATGTAAGCCGCAGCGTCTTCCCAGCTTAGGTGTTTTGGTTTAGGCAAACACTGATGATCCTGTACTTTACAAAATTGTGCAAAGGAACCCCAGTTGGTTTCATATCCCCAAATTAATTGAGATGGGGCAAACATCGGATCGCCGCCCGCTTTGATGAATGGATCGTCTCTATCCCAGATACCGCAGTGGACAACAACCTCATCCCCTACTTTTACATTTTTTACTTCCGAGCCGATTTTGTATACAATTCCAGATGCATCCGAGCCACCGATATGGAATTTTTCAGGCTCGCCTTTTTTATTTCTAGCACCGATTACATCTACCGGATAACCAAGAGCAGCCCACACATTATTGTAATTAACCCCTGCTGCCATCACCGCAACTAGAACTTCGTCTGGTTTGATTTCAGGAATATCAATTTGTTCAACTTGAAACGCCTTCTCTGGGTCACCAAAACGCTCTGGGCGGATGAGCTGGGCGTGCATTTTTTTAGGTACAACTCCTAACGGAGGTAGAGTTCCTACGGGAACGATTTCTGGTATTTCACTCATAATAATAAATCCTTATTTAGATTAAATACAACCTGTATTCTATGGGTGAATTGAAAAGTAAAAATTTGGTTGTTATCGCAGGATTTCCCGTGGTTTGGAGCCTACTTGAGGACCCACATATCCTCTTTCTTCCATGAGTTCCATGAGCCGCGCGGCTTTATTATAACCAATGCGTAAACGCCTTTGCAGATAACTTGCACTAGCCTTACGATCGTTTTTTACAATTAGCCAAGCTTCTTCAAAAGATGCTTCATCTTCTTCCGAAGATTCTTCTTGGAAAGATTCTTCATCTAAATTAATGTCCACAAATTCAGGGTCAGCATACTTGCGTGAATCAGAAACTATTTTTTCAATTTCATCTTCTGAAATGTACGGAGCTTGAATTCTTTGTAAATCAGGAGAGGTTGGAGACTTATATAAAAAATCTCCTTTTCCTAAAAGTGCATCTGCTCCGCTATAATCTAGAATGATTTTTGAGTCGGTTTTTTGTGCAACGTGAAATGCCATTCGTGCCGGGCAGTTAGCTTTGATTAGCCCCGTAATTACGTCTACGGATGGTCGTTGTGTTGCCATCACAAGATGAATTCCTACCGCTCTCGACTTCTGGCTAATACGTGTTATGTAGTCCTCTAATTCTTTTCCGGATACCATCATTAAATCCGAAAGCTCATCTATAAAAATAACGATATACGGCATGTGGTGATAACGCCCTTTCGAGAACTTTAAAGAATTTGTTACTTTCTCATTATAGGATTTTAAATCTCTACACTTGAGTTCCGAAACTAAGTTATAACGAACTTCCATTTCCTGAACTGCCCAAGAAAGTGCCTTCGTTGCTTTACGAGGATCTGTAATTACAGGCATGAGTAAATGCGGTATATCTTCATATAACGCTAACTCCACCATTTTCGGGTCAATCATTACAAACCTTACATCTTCAGGTGACTTAGTAAAAATAAGAGAGCAAATCATGGAGTTCATCGAAACGGATTTTCCTGAACCGGTTGTTCCGGCGACAAGTAAATGCGGAAGTTTATTTAGATCAATTGAAATAGCTTCTCCCGTAATACTATCTCGTCCTATGATAATACTCAAATCTTTACTTGTATTTAATGCACTCGATTCCTTTAGCATATCTGCTAAGAATACATCATCTCTATGTTTATTTGGAACTTCAATTCCAATCGTTGACTTACCTGGAATTGGCGCTACCATACGAATACTTTTTACAGCTAGGTTTAACTTCAATTCATCAGTTAGAGACGTTATGCGACCGAGCTTGACCCCTTGTGGAGGAGTAAGTTCATACCGAGTGATAATCGGTCCTTTTTGGTAAGACTGAACTTTTGAATCATATCCATACTGCTTAATAATATCTTGTATATGCAGTCCCAATTTTTCTGCTTCTAGTTTAAAAAGTGGATCTGATTTTTTTTCAGCCTTTTTAGTTAGTATTCTATGCGATAAGTAATATTCTGTATTTTTTTTAGGTACGATATCAGGAACACTCGATTGTTTACGAATTGGCTTTGGCTTTGATTTATCCGGCTCAATTGGATTTCCAAACAAATCAATATTAGCCCCTTCTGGTATTTCAACTTCTTTCAAATCATCCGACAAAACTTCTTCGTCATCAGACATGAGTCCGGGTAATGGCTGTAATTCGTCCGAATCATTCGTAAGCGGCTCCGCATCCATTACTTCCTCTTGAAAATCATTCGGATCTACAAATCTTTTCTGGGGGCTAGTAGTAATATATGCTTGGAGGTTAGCAGATGTTATCTCCTCTTCAACTGGATTATTCTGAGTAATTTTACTAATAATCTGGTTCGGAGTAGACCTGAACTTTGGAACTGCGTCTGCTTTAATTTCTTCCTTATAAAGTGGTGGAGACGATTTAGGTTTTATCTCTGTTATGACGGATTTATATTCGAATTTTTCTACAATACCTGACTTTGAATACTTTGAATTAGCCGCACCTCGAATTGGCTCAATGGTTGATTCTTCGTATGTAACGTCTTCGTCCTCATCCCCAGACTCATATTCGCCACCTAGACCTTGTTCTCTTCGTCTTACTTCAAACCAAGGAATTTTGCCAGATACCTCTTCCTCTAATTCCTCGTCTTCTTTTTTTCTAACTTGGTTTATATAAGAATCTAACTTTTCTTTAATTGGATATTTTTCTAAAAATTCATTCCAGAGTTTTAGGAGATACTCTTTGTTTAACTCACGCGGAGATTCTTTAAAAATAATGAGCGCGCCATACATGAGTATAACTACATTTAAAATAATGCGCCCCGACTGTCCAAAAACATACTCTAGCGCCGAAGAGAATTTTAACCCGATATACCCACCGCCATCTTTCAAACTTGTAATATTGGTTTCAAAAATATTAAAAAAAATTGAAAATGCCAAAAGTATAATCGGAACGGAAAGAAATAAATTTCCAACATCCGGCTCTTTTTTTTGAAAACAAAGAATTCCAAAAATAAAACTCAAAATCCCCATCATAAAAGCAGCGCGCCCAAATAAATAAAAAGACATATAACCGAAATAATGCCCTAACCTTCCGAAAAGATTCTGCGATTGTGCTACATCTACATCCTGAAATGATAAAAGCGAAAAAAAGCAAAATATACAAAAAAACAAGAACCCATAAGGACTAAATGCCTTTGTTTTAGGACTTAAGTCCATTTTTTTCTTCGAATTGGATGGTGGTTTGATGCCAGACATAGTTTTACCATATTCCTATCGGTAACTTTTAGAATTTGCGACAGGAATTTTCGGGGTAAAATAATCCTACTCCTTTTAATGAGCAGCGTTTTATGTAGGTATAGCTGTATCCTAGGGCTTTATCGATAGGAAGATTAGTTTCTTTTTAGTCTTGGTTTTTCGGTCTTATGCTAAACTTTTACATGATAATTACGTGCAAAGTTCTGTCGGTTACGCTGCAAAGCCCAAAAACTTTGTAGTTCTAGGTTGGGGAACGTTGGAACTGCGAAGATCAAGTCAGCTTGAGCGAGAAGATACCATAATCCCAGGATGTCTAGTTTGAGTAAAAAGACAAACAGCCAACAACGAGATTTCCCGAATGCGAGAGCCAGTTCTCCAAGTTCTAGCCAATCTGCGTTATCGGGACGAAATCCCACACGACAGAGATTAAGACCTTCTTCTTGGTATTCCGTTTTCACGGAAATCGGAGAGGGGATCATGCCAGAATGAGTTAAAGTTCTATACATAAAAAGAAGGTTACGCAAGTAAACAGAAGTATTACCAGCACCATGATTTTTCACGAGGAACAGAAAACTTGGCATCATACTTTCAGGGATTAGGAGTGTCGACACAGTTTGGTTTCGCTCATCGAGGGAGTCGATTTCAAATTTATCAGAGTTTTTAAATACGATCATACTCTTACTAGCGCTTAAAAATTAAATCTTGTGCGAAAAAATTTCAAAAAACGATTCATTTGCTAATAAAAATTTTTATAATTTTCATTAGCAAGGTTGGTTAGCGTATCAATTACCAGTTCAAGTGAAAGTAAATTCTGATTTACAGCTAGATAGATTGCTTCTGGAAATTGGGCACCTCTTTTATGAAAGATCGTGGAACTTATTTACGCGAAATAGCATTTGGAAAATTTCGAGAGTGACAGTTAGGTTATAATAAATTAAACCGATTTTAGGATAATAAAAATTCTATATGTATGGTAGAGTTCTTAAAAAAAAAATAGTAAAAGTGAAACTAACTGAATGTTATATAGGCAAACCTCAATTATTCTCTATGTTTTTCACCACGCAAATACATTTCATTCAAATTTTATTTTTTTTAATTTCTTGCAAAGAAGTCACCTTCCCGCTTTTTCCGAAAGGAGTTTCCTCCGTTATGACAGGTTGGGAAGGCAAACGAAGTTTATCCGCTACTGAGTGCCAAAAATGCCATACCGAAACTCACTCGCAGTGGAAAGAAGGAATGCATGCGAAAGCATGGACTGACCCACTTTTTCAAAATGCATTTAGAATAGAAAGACAGGAATGGTGTGTTAATTGCCATGCACCCCTTCAGGAACAAAAAAAAGAGTTTCTTACTAAAAATTATTCAGGAGAATCACTGTTAAATGAGGGAATCAATTGTGTTTCCTGTCATGTCAGGAAGGGAAAAGTTTTAGGATTTAAAAATTTCGAAAATGAATTTCATGAGGTAATCAAATTCGATTATCTTTCGACTTCCGAGTTTTGTGAAAACTGCCACCAGTTTAATTTTCCTAGGTTTGAGAAAAAACAAATCCACTACTCTACTGAGCCAATGCAAAATACGTTTACAGAGTGGAAAAATTCTTCTTCAACACGAACCTGTCAGGACTGCCACTACGACGGACATAAACTTTTAGGAAACCATACTCCGGAAAGATTAAAAAAAGATTTTTCAGATATTGAGTATGAATTCTCTGACAAGGGGTTACTTCATATTAGCCTAAGACTAAAAAACAACCGCGCTCATATTCTTCCAACAGGAGATTTATTTCATTCCATTCAACTAGAAATAGGAACCGATCCAAATTACAAAACAATTCACTACCGTAAAAAATGGGCGCGCACCTACGGGATTGGAAACATTAGTGGAAATACATTCTGGAATCGCACACTCATTCGTAATACTGGGCTGACTCCAAACGACGAATTAATTTCTCTCACAATCGACGCGCCTAACTCAAATAAACCCCTATACGCACGGCTGGTTTATTATTTCCATGATGAAGAATTGGGAGGAAGAAATGATTTGCCGTCTAAGGAGAAAATGTTTATTATCCGTGAAAAGGTTTTGAGGTAATACAATGGAAAATATAGTTATAGATCCGATGTGGTATATTTCTATTGCGGGATACTTTATTCTCAATTTTGTTATTAAGTATTTTATTAGAAAATACAAGGAAGAAAGAGCCGTTACAAAAAATGAAAATCCTCAAAACTCTAAACCCACACAAGCTGGCGGCGACAAAAAACCACCACAAGGCGGGGGAGATAAAAAAGGAAGTCCGCCCCCCAAAAAAAACTAATTCTTTCCAGTTGAACCAAATCCACCAGTACCACGTGTGGTATCAAGAGAAATCTCTTCAACCAAATTCCATTCCATTTCAATAGAGCGGCAAACAAGCATTTGCGCTATACGAAGTCCATTCGTGACAGTAAAAGGGGCTTTACTCAGATTCAAAAGCGGAACAAAAACCTGCCCACGATAATCTGAATCCACTGTTCCAGGAGAATTAGGAATCAGAATATTTTCTTTTGCGGAAAGTCCAGAGCGAGGACGAATTTCTACAAAATATCCTTCTGGAATTTCCAAACAAAAGCCAGTCGGGATAAGAACTGTTTGCCCCACTTCAATATTGATATTTACTTTTGGACAATAGGCAGCAATATCCATTGCCGCAGCACCGGGTGTTTTTTTTTCAGGAAGTTTTACATCTGGAAAAAACTTTTGTATTTTGATTTGTATGTTATTCATTTAGATTATCCTAAGTGTCATTCCCAAAATTCCACCTTAACTCTAATAATAAAAAACTGATTACCACCGATGCACACCGATAAAAGAACGATAAAAAATGATATGGATTCAAACCAATTGCGAATATTAAAGAACTATCGTATCTTTTATCGGTGTCCTCGGTGTGCATCGGTGGTAATCTTTTTTATATTTTAGTATGTATCTTTTTTATATCAGCTTTAGAAATATTTCCAATTCCAGTAAAATGCATTTGTTCTACAGAAAAAATCTTCTGCACTAAGTCATTGATTTCAGAGAGGGTAACAGAGAATAATTCATCGAGTCTATCTTGGTATCCGTAAAATGTCCCAAAGTAAATCTCTTGCATAGCAATATCACTCATTCTATGTTCTGGAATTTCATAACCGATAGCTAAACTACCTTTTTGATTTCCTTTCGAGAAAATAAGCTCATCTTCTGTAAATCCATCTTTTTTTAAAAGCCTGATTTCTTCTAGGATAGAATCTACCGCATGTAAAAGTTTGTCCTTAGAAGTTCCGCAGTTAATATTCATTATCCCCGTATCCAAATAAGAAGAAGGAAAAGCACTGATGCTATAACAAAGTCCTTTGTCTTCTCTGATTCGTTGGAAAAGTCTAGATGACATTCCACCACCGAGGATATTCGAAATTACATTCAATCGAACCGCAGTTTTAAAATCACGGGCAAATCCCTCTGCTCCCAAAAGGAAATTTACTTGCTCTAGATTACGTTTAATGAAGTGAACACTGAAAGATTTTTCAACTGGGTCGTTGGTAAGTGGAGCTAACGGGCGATCGACCCTAAGGCTAAAGAATTTTTCAGAAAGCTTTTGTATTAATTCATCTGGATAATCACCTGCAATGGATAATACCATTCTGCCGGGGATGTAATGTTTTTTGTAATAGGCTTGAATCGAATCGGCAGTAGCTCCTGCAACTGATTCACGTGTGCCAATGATATCTTGCCCTAGAGGATGGTTTTTAAAAATATTTTTAAAATACTCATCATACACATAATCATCGGGACTATCTTCATAACTTTTTAATTCTTCTAGAATTACATTTGATTCATTTTTGATATCTTCTTGTTTTAGAAGTGGTGAAAACACCATATCGGAAAGAATATCTAAACCGAGTTCAATCTCAGACGACGCAACTGTCACATAATAATAAGTATACTCACGAGAGGTAACTGCATTAAAGAACCCACCTACTCTCTCAATATCTTCAGCTTGTTTTTTGGAAGTTCTTTTGCTTGTGCCTTTAAAAAGCATATGCTCTAGAAAATGAGTATAACCTTTTTCAGATTCATTCTCATATCTAGAGCCAATTTTCACCCAAAGACCAATCGAAACATTGGTAGCATTGGGTACAGGCTGAAATAAAACTGTTAGACCGTTAGAGAGTTTACTCTTGTTTAGCCTTAGATTCATTTATCAGGAGTGACTGTCCTGCATCGCATCTTTGCGAGAAAGATCCATTTTCCCCTGTCTGTCTACTCCCAGCACTTTGACTCGAATGATTTCGCCTTCGGAGATTACATCTCTTACTGCGTTTACTCTTTTAGAATCAAGTTTAGAAATATGACAGAGACCTTCTTTTCCAGGAAGAATTTCTACGAATGCGCCAAAGTCAGTGATGCGTTTGACTTTACCCTCATAGATTTTTCCAACTTCTACTTCTGCAAACATTCCTTCGATAATATCAAGAGCTTTTTGCGAAGACTCAGCATCTGGACTAGAAATAGTAACCTTTCCGTCATCGTCGATATTGATATCGGCTTTACTTTGTTCGATGATAGAACGAATATTTTTTCCACCAGGACCGATGAGTTCTCCGATTCTATCTTTTGGAATCATCTTAATGGTGATTCGTGGAGCAGTCTTGGATAATTCAGCAACTGACTGGGTAATGGATTTTTCCATTTCGTTTAGGATATGATTACGGCCACGTTCAGCTTGTGCGATTGCTTTTTCTAGAACATCGAGACCAACACCTGTTATCTTCAAATCCATTTGGAATGCAGTAATCCCTTTTCGAGTTCCTGCTAATTTAAAATCCATATCTCCGAAATGATCTTCAATCCCAGCAATATCAGTAAGTATCGCAAACTCTTTGTTAGGCGAAGTGATAAGTCCCATTGCCACACCAGAAACGGCAGCTTTAAGAGGAACCCCACCGGACATCATAGCAAGCGATCCACTACATACGGACGCCATAGAGCTAGAGCCATTTGATTCTAAAATTTCAGAAACGAGACGAATTACATAAGGAAAATCTGCAAACTTAGGAAGAACAGCTTTTAAAGCACGCTCTGCTAAATTTCCATGTCCGATTTCACGTCGCCCTGGACTGCCAGAACGTTTTACTTCTCCCACAGAAAAAGCAGGGAAGTTGTAATGGAGCATAAAGTTCTTTTCTTTTTGACCTTCGATTGTTTCATAACGCTGGTTATCCGCTACAGTTCCAAGAGTAACAACTCCCAAGGACTGTGTTTGACCACGAGTAAATACAGCAGAGCCATGAGCACCGGGTAATACGTTTAATTCGCAAGAAATATCTCGAACTTCTTCTAACTTTCTTCCATCGGCACGTAAGCCTTCTTTGAAAATTAAATCCCGAACTACTTCTGCTTCTACTTCGTGGAGAAAATTTTTAACTTCTTTGATTTCTGAATCAGATACACCCTGCTCTTTAAAATAAGCAACAGTCTCTGCGTTTGCATCAGAAATACCTTTTGATCGAGCCGCTTTGTCAGAATTACGATTAGCCGCAGAAATTTTTTCTATGGAATAATCTCTAACTTTTTTAAATAAAACTTCGTCTTTTACTTTGAGTTTGATTTCTTTTTTTGGTTTGTTTACAATTTTTGCAAATTCAGATTGAAAGTTTACATTTGCTTTGATATATTCATGGGCAAATTTAAGTGCTTCAAGTAACTCGTGGTTTGTAAGTTCTTTACATTCCCCTTCGATCATCACAATTGAATCAATGGTTCCTGCCACGATAATATCCATGTCAGACTTGGACATTAAATCATTCTCAGGGTTATATACCAATTTGCCGTCAACTCTTCCGACACGAACGCCAGCGAGTGGACCATGAAAAGGAATGTCGGAAACCATGAGCGCCGCACTTGCCGCATTGATTGCATGACCTTGAGTAGAAATGTTTTTATCCGCAGAGAGGACAGTCACTATTAGCTGCACTTCACAGAAGTAACCTTCTGGAAACATCGGACGAATTGGTCTGTCGATAATACGAGAGAGTAACACTTCGTATTCGGAAGGTTTGCTTTCTCGTTTGATGTATCCACCAGGAATTCGACCAACAGAATACATCTTCTCAGTGTATTCACAAGTTAATGGGAAAAAGTCTTGTCCTTCTTTGGAATCATCCACTGCACAAACGGTTGCAAGCATAACAAGATTACCTATACGATAGACTACGCTACCGTCAGCTTGTTTCGCCCAATTACCGGACTCAATGGATATAGATTCCCTATCGAAATTTAGATTGTGTTTATATGTCATAGTAGATCCTGAATTACTTTCGGAGTCCAAGTCTCTTGATAAGTTCTCTATATCTTTCAAGATTCTTAGATTTTAAGTAGTCCAGCATCTTCTTTCTCTGGCTAACGAGTTTTAATAAACCTCTACGAGAGAGATGATCTTTCTTATGAGTAGAAAAATGAATGTTTAAATCATTGATTCTACTGTTTAAAAGAGCAATTTGCACTTCAGGGGAGCCAGTGTCTCCAGCTTTTTGCTGGTAGTCAGTGATGATTGTTTTCTTAAGTTCTGTTGTTATCATATTACGTTATTAGTCTTCTATTTTAGACCAAGTTATAAAGAAGGCTTGATTGATAAACTAAATTTCATCTGGATTGTAAAAAACTTTCAAATATTTATACGGTAAATGTGCTTTTTTCTCATTCGTACTACACCATGCAAGGAGTTTGCCAGAATTATCTCGTAAAAGAAAATCACCCTCTACATCTCTCGGCTGAATATAACCGCCATGTCGAACGGACTTTGTTTCTACTTCATTCAAATCTAACCAAGGAAATGGAATCATTTCTTCTAGCGTGTAAAATTTAGAATCAGGCAAAATTACTTCCTCTACAGAAAGAGCTTTTTCGAGGGAAACAGTTCCAATGGAAGTTCTAACCAGACTTTCCATGTACATGGGAAAATTTAGAGCCTCACCCAAGTCCATGACGATTTTTCGAATATACGTTCCTGAGCTAACGCGCAAACTCATTTCAAATCCTGTTTCAGTTAAATTCTGATACTGAAAGTGATAGATTTGCATACTGCGGGTAACGGATTCAAACTCGATCCCGCCTCGATAAAGAGAAGACTGTCTTATCCCGCCGACTTTTAAGGCAGAAATTACAGGTGGAATTTGAGAAGTAGTATCTTTTATTTTTAAAATTTCTTCTTTGATTTGCGGGAGATTTTTTAAGTAAAATTCTTTTACTTCGTCGGATGATCTTTCGTCTATCGTATTTCCATCTCTATCACCAGAGTCCGTATTTTTACCAAACCGCACTTTCGCAAAATAACCCTTATCCTCTTCTAAAAATACACTAGAAAAAGAAGTATAATCCCCAAAAGGTAAAATTAATAAACCTTCAGCAGCTTTATCTAAAGTACCCGTATGTCCAATTTTGATTGGTTTTTTATTTTTTTTGATTTTTAAAACCAAATCAGAGGAAGTAATCCCTGCTGGTTTATGAACTAAGTAGAATCCAGAATTAATTCTTAGTATCCCCTTCTACTTGCGGCAAATCTGCATTATCTGACAAATTTTCCTTCTCTGCCGGCAAATCTGCATTAGACAGTAATCCCTCGGTCTCTGCCTGATAATTTCGAATAGGTGGAAGATTGTCTATGAAGTTATTCATTTCTAGGGATTTGATATAATCTTCATCCCATAAAAAAGTAATCTTTGGTGTTAACCGCAGTTGTAATTCTTTAGCAAGAATATGCTGAAAAAAACCTTTGGCAGTACGTAACGCATTTAAGAGAGACTTTTTTCCCTTCTCGTCTACGTATGAGGTTACCCATACTTTGACTGTTGCCATATCATTAGAAAGTTCAGCCCTATGGACTGAAACAATTCCAATTCTAGTATCTTTCATTTTACCAGATACAATCAGTTTAGCGATTGACTTGATAATTTCCGATTCAATTTTTTTCTTACGCGTTTCGTTCATTGGTTTATATAATTCGCCTCAGTGAAAAAGGGTTCCCTTCGACTCCGCTCAGGGAACGAACTTGCTCGGTGAGCGGAGCCGAACCGCCTACTTCGATAAAGCAAGCGGACGCCGGGGAGTTCGTACATTAGCTTTAGCGAGCGTAGTCGAAATGTCCTTAAAGCTTCCTTGCTATGGAGTTGATCTCGTATACTTCGATTTCATCGCCGACTACGAAGTCATTAAATCCATCAACCAAGATACCACACTCAAAACCGGTCAATACTTCAGAAGCGTCATCCTTACCACGTTTGAGCGATCTTAACTTGCCGTCGAAGATAACAACGTTATCCCGCACTACACGAATGAGATTGTTCTTTTGGATTTTTCCAGATGTAACCATACAACCAGCAATATTTCCAACTTTGGAAATTTTGAAAATATCACGGATTTCGAGTTTACCAACGTTCTTCTCAACTTTTTCAGGTTCGAGAAGTCCTTCCATCGCAGCTTTGATTTCATTTACCACATCATAAATAATGCTGTAGTATTTAATTTGAACACCTTCTTTTTCTGCTAAAGCAAGAGTCCTTGGATTCGCACGAACATGGAAACCAACCACAAGTGCGTTAGAAGCCGATGCGAGCATAATATCAGTGTCAACGATTGCACCAGTTCCAGCATGAATCACATTAAGTTTTACATCAACAGTAGAAAGTTTTTCGAGAGACTCTTTAATCGCCTCAGCAGATCCACGAACGTCCGTTTTAATAATAATCTTAAGTTCTTTGAGTCCACCTTGTGATATGATCTCATTCATATTATCCAAGGTTACTTTTACAACTGTCGCAGCCTGTCCAATACGTTGGTATTCTTTACGATGTTGCGAAATGTTACGAGCTTCCTTTTCATCGCGGATAACGTCAAACGGATCTCCCGCGTCAGGAACTGCTTCTAGTCCAGTCACAAGTACAGGAAAAGATGGATCAGCCGCTTGGATCTGTTGACCATGATCGTTATACATCGCTCTTACACGACCAGAATGAACTCCCGCGAGGAAAGGATCTCCAATTCGCAGTGTACCATTTTGGATTAATACAGTTGCAACGGCACCACGACCCGGATCTAATTTTGCTTCAATGATTGTACCTTTTGCAATTCTATTTGGATTTGCTCTTAAAGTCAGCATTTCAGCTTGAATCAGAATCATTTCCAAAAGTTTATCTATTCCAATATTTTCTCGCGCAGAAATTTTACATACGATTGTTTTTCCGCCCCACTCTTCTGGAAGTAAATCAAGGTTAGTTAACTCCTGATAAACCTTATCCACATTTGCAGATGGTAGATCAATTTTATTAATCGCTACAATAATAGGAACTTCTGCCGCCTTAGCATGATTAACCGCTTCGATAGTCTGCGGCTTAATACCATCATCCGCTGCCACAACTAGAACTACTATATCTGTAATGGAAGCTCCGCGAGCACGCATAGACGTAAACGCTTCGTGACCAGGAGTATCTAAGAAAGTAATAATTCCTCTAGCAGTCGCAACTTGGTATGCACCAATATGTTGTGTGATTCCACCAGACTCAGTATCAATGACAGCACTCTTTCTAATGGTATCGAGTAATTTTGTTTTACCATGATCTACGTGACCCATGATAGTAACTACTGGGGGACGATTAATATAATCCTCAGGAGTATCTTTTTCTTCTTGTATAACGGTTTCTTCATAAAGAGAAACGATCTTAACCGCACAACCGTATTCATCTGCAAGTAGAATTGCAGTATCACTATCAATTACATTATTGATAGTCACCATCATTCCCATTTTCATGAGCTTTGCAATTACATCACCAGGTTTAAGATTTAACTTTTTAGCAAGTTCCCCAACCTGTACGTTTTCCATGATAGAAATTTCTTTCGGTACAGTTGTCCCAGACATTGGAATGCCCTGCTGCTTTTTGTACATCTGCTTGAAGAATTTGCTATTCTCTTGCGATCGATCATTATTTTTATCTTTGTTTCTATCAAAAGTACTTCCAGGAACATTTCTCTTACGACTTACATTTAAACCTGGATTAGTAGAATCCTTAGCTATATCAATGGAATTTTGACCAAACCCACCACTTTGCCCCGGACCACCTTGTCCACCCGGTCTAGGAGGATAAGGACGATTACCCGCCTGCCCCTGACCGCCGCCCTGTGGACGATTTCCTTGGTATGGTCTAGGTGTATAAGGACGATTACCCCCGCCGCCTTGCCCGCCACCTTGGTAATTACCTTGTGGGCGTGGAGGACGATTTCCTTGGGAAGATGAATCTCTATTAGTCTGTTGTCCAGCAACCGGCTTTTGTGGTCTAGAAACAATTGGATTTCGATCCCCAGATCTAACCGGATAAACAGGATTATTACTCGGTCGATTCGATTGATTGTTATAATTTTGGTTTTGAGGGTAGGAAGAAGGATATTTTTTAGGCTCCTGCACATTCTGCGAAGAGGACTGAGATTCTGGTTGGTCTTTTCCCTTTTCTTTTACGTCTTTATTTTGCGGCTTTTGCTCTTCTGGAATATTTCGATTTACAATAATTCTTGCATTGGACTCATCAGTCGGTCGAACAAATGGTTTTGGTGCTAATTGCTGTCTTTCGTTTTCTTCTTTCACCAAAACATCCAAATCTTTCTTAGGTTTTGATGAAGTAGTTACAGTTGACGTAGTGGTATTTTCAGTTGCAGGAGCAGCTTTTCTTTTAATCACAATTTTTTTGTGAGAAGAGTCTTGTCCCTGTAAAAGTTTATCTTTGATTGATTTGTTGTCTTTTTTTTCTTCCATAATTTCTTCGCCACTCAGGAGTGAGTGCCAGCGGTTTAGCCTGCTTAGCCCTCCTCTACAAATTCTACTGACTCAGATAAGAGTCTAAGAATTTGCTCCGAAGTTGTCTGCCCAACACCCGGAATCTTGGCAAGATCTTCCGACTGCATTTCGATCAGTGTTTCCACATCATTTACTCCACCGCTCTCTAAAAGGCTTATTACACGCGGAGTAAGTCCCGGAATTTCACTTAGTGGAGTTCCTGATTCTTCTTCCGTTTGCTCAATTACTTTACTGTGATTCGATGAATGATTATTAAATAGTTTATCCAATCTATCTCTAGCTTCAGGAGATGTCATATCTTCGTTGTATTGAGAAATAGATTTGATATCAATCTTAAATTGACAAAGTTGAACTGCAAGTTTGACATTAGAGCCACTTGCACCGATAGCCAGAGAAAGAGAGTCGTCAGGCACAATCACTAACGCTTCTCTATTTTCATGATCCACTCTTACTTCTACCGGTTTTGCAGGAGAAATTGCATTCGTAATAAATTCAGATGGGTTATCAGAGTATTGTATAATATCGATTCGTTCATTGCCAAGCTCTCTTACGATAGACTGAATACGAACTCCCTTCATACCAACGCAAGCTCCAACAGGATCAATATCGCTTCTCGTGCCACGAACTACAATCTTTGTACGAACAGACGGTAAACGAGCAATATCCACAATCTGGACAAGTCCATCGTAGATTTCAGGAATTTCCATCTCGAAAAGTTTTTTTACGAAGTCACCAGAAGCACGAGAGAGTGTAATCACAAGTCCAGTGTCTCTAAATTTATCTTTTCTAAGTTCTACTCTGGAGATAATAGCTTTTAGCCTGTCGCCTGCTTTGTATTTTTCGCCGGGGTTTTGTTCTTTCTTGGGCATAATGCCTTCGACTTTTCCGAGATCAATACTCATTGTATCTTTGTTAATCCATCGCTGGAAATAACCGTGAGTTAACTCACCTTCTTTGACTTTGTATTCATTAAATAAAAGTTCACGCTCCATTTCTTTCAACTTTTGAAAGACCATTTGGCGTGCTTGGTTAGAAACAATGCGAGATAATTCAATCGGCTTTTCTTTGAATTGAACCGTAGAGCCCACTTCCGCGTTTGCATCAATCAGTTTGGCTTTTGTTAAAGAAATTTCAAAAGGAGAATCGGAAGGAGTTTCTACAACTAATTTAGGAACTACAATCACAACTTCATTTTTATCACTAAACTCTACGCTTATGTCGGCTTCACTGCTTACTTCAAGACCCAATTTTTTCTTATAGGCTCCCAAAAGAGAGTCTTTGATTATATTCAAGACAGAGTCTTTAGAAAGTCCCTTATCAGAACAAAATTGCTGAATTGCTTCAAATAGATTTGTTTCGTTGTTTACTTGTTTCGTTGCCATATTAAAATTTAATGTACAAAAACCCTTTTAAAATATCATTCTTATCCAAACTAACTCTATCACCTAAAGATCTTTTAGTTTTATGATTCAAAGGTTCAAGAGTTACTGTATTCCCGTCAAACCCTAAAATCTGAAAGGTATTATTCACTTTTTTTCCTTTTTCCAAATAAAAAATCTTCACAGGCACATTCAGAAACCTACCCAGATCTTCTGGTAGTCTAAGTTCCCTTTCTGCTCCTGCTGATGAAACCTGAATTGTATAATTTTCTTGCCCATGTGCAGTTTCAAGAAAATCCATAAGTCGTCTTGAAACTTTTTCGCAGTCCGTAATAGAAACCGAACCCCTTGGGTCTTGGAGATTATCCAGATTAATCTCAATTAGAAAATGGTCGTTGGCTGATTTTACCTCTAAGGAATACAATTGAATTGGATGTTCAATTATAGTAGATAATACTTCCTTAATTTCAGACTCTGTTAATGCCAATAATAAACCTTTTCTCCAGACAACTTCTAACCTGATTCCTAACTTTCGCTAGCAAGTAGGTTAAAATTTCACATTAAAAACTTAGCCTAGCCTGTAAAGTAAAAAATATTTTATTAGTGCGACTTTATCAGGTCGCATTAATATGATTTTAAAATGCTAGTGCTAATTGCAACGGCTAAAGCCGTTGATGAGTGACTTGGGGACGCTACCGCTTGGGTTTTATGGATTCGACAACGCTCACCAACCGGGCACAGCCCTTAAAAATCCCAGTCCTGTTTTTATAATAATAATATTATATCTAAATTTCAGTACATGACAAAGTAGCATTAGTAAGACTGCTCTAATTCGATGGGAAAATTTTAGCCTTTGTTACATCCAATCGGGATGATCCAGGAATTTTTCAACTTCCTAGTACGTGCATCTCCAGTAACTGGAATTTTAACTCCAGCAACTTCTTCAATATTGGCAACCGTAGTTAAATACTCATCTAATTTTTTTCTCTTTGCATCTGGGCTATTTGGAATAATCCAAGCAATGACATCATCTTCTCCACGTATTATAACTTTCCAATATGCATCTGGGGTTCTGACTCCATGTGAATCGAGAAAATAATCATCCTCAGTATTATCCCCCCAAATCACTCCACCTAAAACAAGAAGCTCGTCTATATCTCGATAACATTCTATAATTTCCTCTGTCATTAGCCATGCGCCACGGTTCATTCCAGCAGCTTGGGGCAAAATATTCGTCATATAATTACTTTGTTTCATTGCGACAGGCGAAAAGTCCAAATGATTGGCAGGAACTTGATGTCCTCGGTCATAATTCTTTCCATAACCTTTACTGCTAGTTTGTTGGCAATCTCGTGGAACATCCGGGTCAAAGGTAAATTTTGCTTGGCGTGGCTCATCGCCAGTGTCGCGCTGCGCATTATAACGGAATTTAACTACCGCTCGTTCCTTACAATCCAACCAAAGAGTAAAACCCTCGTATTTTTTTTCGAGTAATTCTGATTCCTTTGCTTCTATCTTGGAAGGCTCGGTATGATTTGCATTCGGAACAGTGCTAGTTTTAACCAAAGCATTTGTTTTTCGAGGAGGTTCTGCACAAGTGATAAGGAATATACCTAGAATAAAGTAATGCAGTATGTTTTTAAATCTCATATCTAATTTCCTAACAGTTAAATTCTCTTACAAAATAGAAAAATACACTGAGAGCGCAACTATGTTATTCAAATCAAACAATTTCAAACGGATTTAATAAACTAAGTCCGCAACGGTCAAAATCAGTCACATTGCGAGTGACAAGAATTTTATTCGAATGTATGGCGGTCGCGGCAATGAGAGAGTCAGCAAGAGTCATTGGGTGTCCTTCACTTTCCGATTTTGAACGAATTACACTAGAGATATTAGAAACATTTATATCTATTTGTAAAAATTCTGGACTGTAAGATAAAAATTCATTCCACCAAATTTCTAATTTTTTCTTTTGTTCTTTCTTGGCTCGGTTAATGCCGTATCGTATTTCATGATAAGAAATTACGCTTAACACAAGTGTATCTTGCATCGCCAGCCATTTAATGACACCGAGATTTTTTTTGGGTTTGGTCATCTCGGAGATGATATTGGTATCAATCAAATACATGGAAGATTTTATCCGAAGTAACTAAATTCCTATTATAGCTCTGTCCATACGAGAAGGAAGTTCGAGTGAGATAGAATTTTTCTGAGTTAAATTTTCTGAGAATTCAACGAAGTTTGCCCATTTACGAGTGCTATGAACTAAAACGTCTAGGTTTTTCAGACGATTAAACTCTTCGTATTTTAGAACTACAACGGAGGGTTTTTTACGATTGTAAATTACTTGGGGCTCATTCATAGCAGATCCAATTAATTCGGATAATTGTGATTTAGCGCCTGCAATATTCCAGTCCATTTTATCCTCCTTAAGATGACTATAATAGTATAATTTTCATCAATAACATAGTCAAGTAAAAAAAGGTTTTTTTACAGCTTTACTCGTTTAGATTGGCTAGACGGATTAAATCAGGAATAACCTCTAACGTAATCTTAACTGCCTCTTCTCCATCAGAGGCAAGCAAACATTCGTGACCCAAGTTTTTCAGGGTGTGCTCTAATATATATCTGTACTCGTCATTATCATCTGCTATTAAAATTTTGGATGGCTGGTCTGAGATCATTAGAATTTCCTATTTATACTGAACGCCAAAAGTAATTTCATATTTCTAATTCAAAAAAATGCGTTCGGTCTATACCAAACGCTACTCGTAGAAAGTCCTTGTGGAAAATTATCTTTGGCGTTTGGTATATAAAATCAAAGTATGTTTAAAATGAATTTACAAACCATCTTTTTTTGCAATGTAATAATTTAAGCCAGAATATATTTTTCTTGCAATATAACTCAAATAAAAAAATCTTTCGCAAGAGAGAAATAATTTTTAGTAGTTCCAATATTAATTGGGAACTACATATAAGGGTTTACACCTATTATCCGTACGGTGTATTTTAAATTCTCAACATACTTTTCCGTAACCAGTAAACATGACTAATTGCGGATAAAGTAAATTACCACTATTAATTTTATGCTAAATACTATTTAATAACTGACGTTACGCAAAATAGGAAATTTACGAAAATGAAACCTAATTTAAGAATATTAGATAAAGCTAATGAATTAATGAATAAGCAGCTTTGGGCGGCAGCCCCAAGCGATGTAACAGGCTCCCTATCTCACCCTAAGCGCGCTTGCGCGTAAGGTGAGTTAATAAATAAAACAATGATAAAAGAAAAAATTTTAGTAACAGATGATGATAGCTCTGTGAGAATGACTCTGGTAAATTACCTATCAAAATTAAATTATGAAGTTCAGGTTGCGGAAGATGGAAATGATGCGTTCCAAAAAATTCAAAAAGAGAAGCCACCTTTTAACCTACTAATAACTGACTTAGACATGCCAGGAATGGGCGGACAATCTCTAATACAACAAGTGAAAGATTTATATCCAGACTTAGTAATTATGGTAATTTCTTCTCATGATGAAAGTGCAGTTATCATAGAGATAATGAAACTGGGAGTATTTGACTATATGGTAAAACCAGTAAAACGAGAAGAGTTATTACTAAAAGCAAAGCGAGCTATGGAAGCCTCCCTACTCCGTAGAGATAAAATCATTTACGAAAAAGAAAAAACTCTGCGACTAGAAAATCAAATTAACTGGTTTAATTACAAAGAACAAGCAAAATCAAACGATACATTTAGCCAGGATGCAGTCAAACAAAACCTATTTACTAATCTAAAAACTCACCTAGGGCAAGGTATGGGCTTCGGCTTATTAACCTCTATCGGGGAAATGATACTAATGTGCCCTAAGAATCAAGATGGAGAATATCTAGTTAGCTCAGAGATTGTTGATATATTAAAGGTTAATGCTGATTATGCTCGTGGTGTACTCAATTATTTTGGGAGTATAGAAAAAATTTTCCAAGAAGGCATAGCTCTCCAAAAATTTGGAATAGATATGGTATATAATATTACGTCACAAGTAACGAATAAACAATTAGAAAACGCAAGTTCGCGAAAATTAAAAATAGTGATTTCAGAAAATAATTTACCTTCCCATCTTTTCATTCGTTCCAACCTAACTTATTTCCAAGAGGTCATATCCGAATTATTAATTAATGCGATTAAATACTCACAGCCCGATACTCTAATTTCAGTATTCTTTACGATTGAAAGTTCAAAGTTAAAAATAACTATTTTAAATAAACCTTTTAAGTATGGCAATAAAGAACCAGAAGGAATAAAAGATGAATACATAAATTTAATCTTTGAGCCATTTTTTAGAATCGAAAAATCAATTACGGAAGAATCCCTATCTTTAAATTATGGATTAGGTTTAACAAAAGTAAAAATGATTTTACAAAGAATGGACGCAACCATTCAAGTTTCTAATTTCAATGATTACTCAGGAAATACCCCTTCCCTTAAAGTTGGGTTTACGATTTCTTTTCCTATTGTATCTTGATGTTTTACAGTAAACAAATTAATTGCTGAGTCAAGTCGAAGCATGGTTATGCTTTTACACAATCGTAAAAATAAAAATATAGGAAATAAAAAGTATGAGTATTCAAGAAAAACATAACATTACTATTTTGGAACCAAATGATCCCATTGGAACCATGGTTTTCGCAAATGGATTTGGAACAGACCAAACTATTTGGACAGAGGTAGCCAATCATTTTAAAGATAAGTATAAAATTGTATTATTTGAAAATATGGGTTCTAGCAAATCCGACCTAAATTATTATAGTCCCAATAAAAACGATAGTCTCCATATATATTCTAGGGATTTAATTGAGATTTGTAAAAAACTCAATCTAAAAGATTCAATATTGGTAGGGCATTCGGTTGGTGGTATGATAGGATTATTAGCTACTATTAAAGATAGTTCTCTTTTCTCGCACCTTGTGATGATTGGTTCCTCTCCAAGATACTTGAATGATACAAACTATATAGGCGGATTCGAAAACAAAGATTTAGAGGGACTATTTGATGCAATGAGAAACAACTACTTTGCATGGGCGAGTGGCTTTGCACAAGTTGCAATGAATACTCCTGATAAACCGCAACTTTCAGAATACTTTGCAAAATCTCTAGCAGCCATTCAACCTGATATTGCCGTATCGGTAGCTAAAACTATTTTTTATTCCGATCATAGAGCTGATTTGTCGCTAGTAAAAATTCCTACCTTAATTCTAAAAACTAAAGAAGATATAGCAGTACCACCCGAAGTACCAGATTACATACATGAAAAAATCCAGGGAAGTAAAAAAATACAAATCAACGCAAAAGGACATTTTCCCCATCTCAGTTCTCCGCAGGAAATTATAGCGGCAATTGATGATTATCTGCGTTAATAATATACAGGGACTATATTTTTGGATGAAATATTTATAAAATTTTGGAGAGACATTGTAGATATGGGCTACGATGAATCTTCTATCATTATAAATCGTTATGTAGACGCCCTACATAAATATAGCCAGGCAAGTGGAACTCTGTTTTGTAAGAAACTAGATCGCCTAACGGTTAAAAATATTTATTCAGTACCACAAGACTTTGATATATACTGGGAGGATGAATTTTTAAATATATTTGAATCCAAAAATAAAATAGAAATTCTAGATGCTGAAAAGTTTGGTTTTCCAAATGATAACGTATTAATACTATTACCCATTATTTCGGGTGAAATACAAGATGCATTTATCCTTCTAGTTTCGAAAGAAAAATGGAATGATAAACTGCTTTCTTTTTTAGAAAATTCAAACATGGCACTAACTCAAAGATTCAAAGTCAACGGCTTAACAGAAGTAGTCGCAAAAAGAAATCATCAGTTCAATATCATAATGGAAACTATTCCAGAAGCGGTGATTTACTTTGAGGAAGATGGTAATTTCGTCTGGCTAAATACATTAGCTAGAACGATGCTAAAAATAGATATGGAAAATCCCAAACCAGAGATTGTTTCTTTTGCAATGCAATCATTTAGAAATTCTGCAAATAATAAAGAAGAGATTATAGAAACAGGATATAGAATATTCCAAAGCACAAATAGAGAAGCGAATAACTGGTATTGGTTGTATGGAAACCCAATAGACCGTGTTTACAAAGTTTCTGTTCTGAAAACAAATTATAAAAATTCGCAGGGTCAACTCTGGATTTTTTCTGATATAACAAACCAATATCTGGCAAATCAAAAATTACTAGTTTTGAATGAAGAATTTAAAGAAAAAGCACTTATAGCGGATAATGCAAATAATGCGAAAAGCACCTTCCTTGCAAATATGAGCCACGAACTACGAACTCCCCTAAATTCAATTCTCGGATTCTCTCAAATTTTATTACAATCAGCAGAGGTCAATGATAATGATAGAGAACATATTAACTTTATAAATAAAAGCGGAGAACACTTATTAAGCATAATAAATGATATATTAGATTTATCTAAAATTGAAGCCGGAAAATTAGAATTGTATTCTACAAAATTTTCTTTGTCTTCGCTAATTTTAACAATCAGTAAAATGTTAGAACTAAAAGCAATGGAAAAGGGTTTGGAGTTTGAAATAAATCTTTCCCCCGATCTACCGAAGATAATAGTCTTTGATGAACAAAAACTAAAACAGGTATTATTAAACTTACTCAGTAATGCAGTTAAATATACTGATAAAGGAGAAGTGCGATTATCCGCTGAAGTGTTAAGTAAGGAAAATGGCAAATGCAGAGTATTATTTTCGATCCGCGATACAGGAAGAGGAATTTCCAGTGAAAATAAAGAAGATGCATTTATTCCATTCAAACAATTAAACTCTGGTCATGCATACGTACAAGGTACAGGTCTTGGTTTATCCATAACAAAGTCCCTTGTAAATATAATGGGCAGTGAAATTAAACTAGAATCCGAAATCAATAAAGGCAGTGTTTTTAGTTTTGAACTGGAATTTGAGGAATCAGAAAGTTTCCAAGAAGATACGATTGCTTTTGATGAAGTGATTGGGTACAAGGGTGATAGAAGAAGAATACTTATAGTAGATGATAATTTATTAAATCGAATTCTATTTGATAAAATGCTTCGTCGCCTTGGATTTATAATCGATCAAGCGGAAAACGGAAAAGATGCACTGGAAAAAATAGAAACACTTAGTCCTGATTTAGTATTTATGGACTTAAGAATGCCTGGAATATCAGGCTATGATGCAATCCAACTGTTAAAGGCAAATCCAAAGTATGCGAATATTAAAATCATTGCGACATCAGCTTCCGCTTTTAACGAAACAAGAAATAAATGTATCGAGGCAGGTGCCGATGACTTTATTTTCAAACCAATTCAGTTTGGTGAATTAATTACAAAGATTACACCCTGTTTAAAACTAGATTGGATAGTCAGAGCAAAAAAAGAGATTAAATCAGAGGATAATAATGATATACCAACAGTTGTTGACTATGACTTACTCGAACAATTATTAGAATCCGCAAAGCAGGGCGAAATTGCAAAAATTGAAAACATTCTAAAACTTCTGAAAGAAAAATTTCCAGAACAAAACACACTCTGGACAAGATACGAAAAGTTTACCAACCATTTTGAAATAAATTTACTCATAGAAAGTCTAAGTCATTTGTTAGAAGGGAAAAAATGAATTTAAATAAATTTGAAGGTGCAAAAGTATTAATAGTAGATGATGAACCTGCTAATTTAAGAGTATTGTACAACTTACTAAAAGAATATTCACTCCGATTATTTACCTTACAAGATAGCAAATTGGTGATGGATACTATTGAAAAAGATAAACCAGATTTAATTTTGTTAGATATAATGATGCCAGGGATAAATGGTTTTGATCTTTGCAAATTAATTAAAAGTAAAAAAGAATTTTCCGATATATCAATTATATTTATAAGTGCGTTAAACGACACGGCAAATATAGTAAAAGGATTTGAACTAGGAGCTGTAGATTATATTTCTAAACCATTTCAAAGTGAGGAAATTCTGGCAAGACTGAATAACCAGCTCACAATTCAATTCCAGGCGAAAGAACTTTCTAAACTGGTCGAAAACCTAGAGAAAAAAAATGAAGAACTCTCTGAGTTAAATACAATGAAGAATAAATTTTTCACCATCATCGCGCATGACGTCCGAAATCCATTTTCGGGAATACTTGGACTCTCTCAAATTCTTGCCGAAGATTTTGAAACCATGGAAAGAGAAGAAGCAAAAAAAATGATTGGACTCATACATAATTCGACAACTAAATGCTTTAAACTATTAGAAAATCTTTTACAGTGGGCTAAATCTCAGTTAAATAGTATCGAAGTAAATCCAAGCAATAATGAACTAAGCCCTTTAGTAGAAAAAATTTTCGATATTTACCAATTACAAGCGGATAACAAGAAAATAACGCTAAAATCAGAGGTGCCAAGCAGTATATATTATTATGCCGACCAAAACCTAGTTGATTTAGTGATTCGAAATTTAATCAATAATGCAGTAAAGTTTACAAGAGAAAATGGAATTATCACCATTTCAAATCGTATTGAAAACGATAAACTTTTTATTTCTGTAAAAGATACAGGAATGGGAATACCTCCCGAAATTGCTAATAACCTATTTAAACTAGGAACCAATGTAACAAGAAAAGGTTCAAATAAGGAAGACGGTACAGGACTTGGATTACTTGTATGTTCTGAATTTGTAAAAAAATCTGGCGGAGATATATTCGTAGAAAGTGAAGTAGAAAAGGGAAGTATATTTACATTTACCTTACCTCTACGCAAAGAGATAGCAATTATAAGTAATTGATTTGACTATCTCCTTATGAATTGTAGAAAGACTCATGAGAAGAAAGGTTAAAAGAGCAAATGCAGAAAATAAAAGTAACAGCTAAATTTCTTTTCTTAATTTTTCTAATCGGAATGTCTAACTGTGTTCGTTTCAAAATTGATAATTTAAAACCAACTCTTGTAAGTAAAATTAAAATAGGAACTGATATAGCTGAGGTGGAGGGAGTAGTCGTAAACAATGCACTCCTAAATATTCCTCTTAGAATTCCAATTAATGCAAATAGGCTTTATATCACTGACTACAATAGCTCATACATAAAAGTATATGGGGGTGATGGGGACTTGGATTTTATATTGGGAAATGTTCCTTCTAATTACAATCTAAAAGTAAAAGTTTCTAATCAAAAATTTGGGAAGTTAGGGTTATTAGCTGTTAGCAGTGATGATGATTTATATATTCAAAATAGAATTTCCACTGGAGTAGTAGCACAAGAGCAAACAAAAGAAAATAGTTTTAGTAAAAATACAGGTTATTTTGATACAAAAGAAAAAGAAAGTATCGCTTCCTACTTACTTCATATTGACAGCAAAGGGAAAATGGAATCTATCATAGGTGTTACAGGCAAAAACTCTGAACCATTTCGTTATATCGAAAGCCTATATGCTTACGACAAAAACCGATTAGCCGTATATCATAAATTTGCAGAACAGATGCAACTTAATTATTATACAAACGGCGATTTGGTTGGAAGCATCAAAGAAGGAAATTTGAATATTTTCTCTAGTAATGAGGCTAACGAGTATACTATCAAACTAGATACAATGATTCCACATAAAGACGGAGAATTTGCCCTCGTATCATTTAGTTATATTGGAAAAAAAGATTTTAGATTCAAATTCAGAAGAATTTATAAATATGCATTTGGCTCAAATGAACCGGAAAGTTTATTGAAAGAATTTCAATATCCATCCGAAATTCTATTCGCGGTAAATGCAAATAAAGAATTTTTAATTTGGGAAACAGAAAATAAAGGAGAAAGTGTAAAACTCCAAGTGCATGACAAAGATGGAAACCATATCAACAATAAACGTCTGCAATTTCCACCACCCAGACTCAATTGGCGCGAAACCTATATGGATGAAAATGACAATCTTTACTCCATCAAAACAAGTTCCGGTTACTTAGAATTATACTCTTGGAATTAAAGGTAAAATAAAATGGGAAGCGGATATCATTCAAGATCACCAGAAGAACTAAGACAATACTTAGATAGTTTAAATTTGAAAAACAGAAAAAGACCCTGGATGCAATATATAATTTTTGCAAATATCATAGGGATACTCTTTGTTATGTTCGTAATCTTTCAAGATAAAAGTCTTGGACTTGGAAGTTCTTTCAAAGCATCTAATAAAATCCAAACGGGAGAATTAGAAACCTATTTCACAAAATCAAATGAATCTACCCCCGAGTCTGTCTCGTATTTTTTATTTGTAAAAAATACTTCGCAAATAGAAAATAATTTTCCAAAACAAGATATGCAAATTCTATTTACACTGACAACAGAGGAAAAAGAAGAATGCCTCCAGAAAAAAATCGACTTACAAACCAAAAAAATTGAATCTAAAAAAATAGAATTTTTCTCCTTCGTTGTAGAAGAGCCTGAAATCAAAAGGACAGAAACCTGCGACACTTTCTTTCACAAAGTAAAAACTAGAAGTATGATGAATTTATTTTCAAAGGGTAATCGAAAGTTTACTCCCGAAATAAACCTAATTCACAATAACCAAATCTACAGGATGAGTATACCAAATTGAAACTTAGATCTAAAAAACACCCCGGACAAACATGGTTTGCCACACTCAGTATTTATTTTTTCGGAGGAATTTTACTCCGCTTCCTTTATAAAATCAGAATTGAAGGCGGAGAAAATATTCCAAAAGATGGACCTTTGTTAGTTTTAGCAAAGCACCAACGGCTAAATGATATTCCCCTCGGTTGCGCTGCCCTATTCGCAAAATCAGGGAGACGTGCTTGGTGTATCATGAAAGATACCTTAAACCTACCCTACTTATTCGGTTATCTCTTAAAATGTGGCGGAATTCCAATCGACCGAAAAAATCCTGAAAAAACAAAAGAAAGTTTTACTTTCGCCAAACACGTATTATACCACAACCAACTTGTATGTATTTTTCCAGAACAAACTTTTTTTCCTTGGAAAATGGGGAAAGGAAAAGTTCCTGGCTTTCGTGTCATAGCGGGTAAGCCCGAACATCCGCTCCAAGTCATCTGCGTCGGTTTCGAATATGGACATGAAAAATGGAGAACTTCCGTCACCATTCGAATTGGTAAGGTTGCTTATTTTACAAAAGAGGATAATGCAGAAGCTTACTTACATGAGAAAATGAAAGAGCTTGCTACCCTCTCCAATTTGGAATATACTTTTCCAATGCAGACTTCGAAAGAGGAAACTGAGAGTTAATTATTAGAGTATAAATTCTTTGCGATACTTCGAAGACCCGATTCAATCTGAGTTATATCTTTACCTTGGAAAGAATCGGAGGCTATAATTTCTCCATTTTCTAAATCTTTCAATTTACAGACTAATACTACTTTTGCGCCAGGCTCATGGAATTCACAATCGATAGAATAATTGGTAGAAGGGATTAAAGAACCGGAACGCAAAGTATCCTCTGCAATCTTTTTATCTTTAATAAAATACCCAAAGCCGGAAACCTCTGTCCATTCCTGTGCAAAGGATTTAGTCATTTTAAGATTTTTTTCTCTATCATAAAGAGAGTATTGAAATACAGGAATTAAAAATCTTTTCTCTCTATTATCATTTAACAGTTTATTATCCGATGATTTACAAGAAAAAATGGTAAATAGAAAACAGAATGTAATTTGGATAAAACGCATATAATTATTTTAATTTCGGAATTCTTGACCGAAGCTCTTTGATAGTCTTATCGGTAAAACCTATGGTTTTAAATTTAATCCTTCCATCACTTCCTATTAGAAATGTAGCGGGAACTTCCAAAGAAGGCAAATACTCTTTAGCCGCTACTTGGTAAATATCAAGTAATACAGTTTCACTTATTCCTGCTTCAGATAAAAAAGCTTTTACCTTTTCTTTTTCGCTTGCGGAGTCTATGCTTATAAATATTAATTGGGCTTTTCCTGTTTCTCTTGCAAGCTTCTGTATCTCAGGCATTTCCTTTTTACAGGGAACACAATACGTCGCCCAAAAATTTACAATAAGTGGTTGTTTTTTTACATAGTCTTTAAAAAAGACAGGCTCCCCGTTTGATTCTTGGATCAACATAAAAGAAGAAGGAGCCTCTTGGGCGACTAAACTAGAAAGGAAAAGTAGTAGGATTAAAGTTTTTTTCATAATGGTTAATCGATGTAATTTAGGATAACTCTAATTAGTTTCGTTGTTTGAGTATAGTCAGTACCTGTATTAACTATGGCAAGAATTCTAGGAATGGGAGAATGAGTATCAATGATAAAATCATTCGATCCTCCTCTCATGATATATCCCCCGGTTAAGGCTAAACTATTGTATGTACATCCAGTCATATCCAAGTTACACCTATAAATTCCTGGGTAATAATCACTATTAGCTACTGGATCATATGTACTTACTAGGATTAACACTTTTGAATTTGCTTGATCGATTGCAATATAATTAAACTCATTACCATTTGAGTCGTAGGTTGTTGCCAAATTAGTAAAAGAACAAGCAGAACCACTTAAATTACATTTATAGACTATTGGTTTGGTAGTTTCACCATTGTATCTATTTGCTGTGATATATAAATTTCCGTTTACCGAATCTATTGCGAGGGAAGGATTATGCGTATAATTAAGAGATTCCCCTGCTGAAATCTCCGCATAAGTGCAATTAGCCCCGTCTAAGTCACATCGAAAAAAAGAGGGACGAAAGTTATTGCTTGTAAAATTATTCTTTGTTACTACTAAAAGTTTTGAATTAGTGTAATCGATTCCAGCCGAAATTTTTGTCGCATATCTTACAGATTCATTCCCCATTCCAGCAGAAATATCCGTAAAATTACAGTTTGTTCCATTTAAGTCACATCTAAAAAGGCTTAACCGATTAGTAAATCCTGTTTCTGAATTTCTTGTTATTACTAAAACTTTATTGTTTACTGAATCTACAAGTAACTTTGGTGCTTCCCCACTTGAACTACCGCGCCCAGCAGAAATATCAACGTGACTACAAGAAGTAGCAGTTAGGTTGCAAATAAAAAGAGAAGGTCTGTTAATATTATTAGCATAGTTCTGTGTAGTTATTAAAATTTTTGAATTAACAGAATCAATTGCAATCGATGGAAGATTTCCAGACCCTGCTCCGACTCCAGCCAACTCTGAAATATTTTTGGTTATACAATTAGTACCATCCAAATTGCAAATTGATAGTTTAAGAAGCGAAAAATTCATTCCTGAAACAGGGATCTGAGTTCTTGCTATTAGTAACTTTGAGTTTACGGAATCTATTGCTATAGTAGGACTATAACCTGCCCTATCACCATCTCCTCCCATAACATCGAGATAGGAAGCATCAGGATCATTTATAGTGATAGGTAATTGAAATTTTCGATAACCAGAAGTGGTAAAGGTTGCCGTTACTGAACCGAATATGTAATTTTGTGAAGATGCTGTTACTTGCAGATTTTGTGGAACATTGTAATTTGATGGTGTAAATACTAGACTAGTTTTATTAAGACTTAAAAACTTAGAAGAACTTAAACTAATAGCAACAGTTCTATCCGAGTCTGGTTTATGAGAAAGACTAACTTGTAAATTCGTATTACCACCCTTAGATAGACTAGAAGTTCCGCTAACTATAATGGAAGTAAAAACCTCTGTCTTCAACGTTATTGAAAATAAACTGTTAGAACTATTAGCAGTCGCTTTAAACGTTAAATTTTCATATACACTAATATTTTCAGTTGGATAAGAAGTTGAAATAGGAGATAAGGTGACAACAATAGATTGAGGAATATTGTAATTTTGCGGTGTAAATACTAATTCATTCTTATCAACATTAGTTAAAGCGCGATAACTGGAAAACTGAACAAATATTGTAGTGTTCTCAATAGGTTGATATTTTAAAGTAACATTATAGGTGATTTGATCTCCTGGCAAATTATTTAACAAAACCTGCCCACTCTCTAGAGCTACATTTTGAGAATTTTTTACTATCACTGCCTGCTGGTTTCCAGTACTTTTTACAACGATAACTTTTTGGGTTTTAGGAACTAATGGGCTTTCAAATTCAAGAATTACACCTACATCAGCCAAACTTTCTGAGCTTGCGGAAAGGGATACTATTTGCGGGGAACGTGCATTTGCCACTGTAAAAGTAAGAGTCACTTCATTTAGTCCATTTACTTTTAGTATCGGGTCAGTCGATCGTATAGTTATAGTTGAATCCGCTTCAATATCTTTATTGAATTTAACCTCAATATTGTTTACGGTTGTTCCATTATCAATGGAAGTAGGTAAATTTACTACGTTAGTCGCAAGAGCAACTGGTATCACTTCTTGTGAGCCAGTTAAAGCCATTGGGACAAGCGAATAAGCATAAAAAATACCGCTTCCTTTACTTGGGTCAGCAATATTATTCAAATTTGCTTTCAAACAAAAGGAAAGAGCCAAGGAAAGTAGGATTGTTATTAGTTTTGTTTTCATTTTTTTTTCACCTTATCAAAATTGATATTTAACTTGTATTATAAAATAATTATAATTCTGTCCTTGCGATTTGTCCAAAGCATAACTTCTGTCTTTAGTAAGATCAAATCGAAAAGATAATTTTTTAGCTTCTGGTTCAAAATAATACGCATCTCCAATATTCAATAACCAAAATGCAGCCAGTAATCCAAGGGAAAGATTCGCTGTATTTTGTGCCTCTATTACTGCTTCTCTCTTAGGCGTAATAGTTAGAAAATTGTAGGGAAGAGCATACTCACCCATAAAATAAGGCAGTCCTAAGGCAGAATTATAATCAGCCTGAGCATTCTGAAACCTCTGGTAACTACTAATTGCATTTCCTAAAAAAAGAATTCCAAAAGAGCCTATGATAGCTGCTTTATCCTCATCTCCCTTATGAAATTGCCCCCAGCCTGGTATTAGTGCTGATCTCCAAACATAAGGAGCACGCGGCTTACGGATAACAACAGATCCCTCTTCTACTCCTGAAATATTTGCCGAAATTTTTCTAACGAATATTTCATTTTTAGATTCAAATTCTTCAACCGAACTTAAGGTTAGCTGTTCGGCAAAGTCTAATTTGCCGCTCTCTACATCCACTATATTCACAGTAACTATATACTTACTATTGCGATATAGAACTTTCCCTTCTAGGATTTTGTTTGCTGCTAATAATTGCCCAATCTTTACTGTACACTTTGTATCCACGCAACCCTTTTGCTGAAAGGCTTGCTCTTCCAATATTTTTTTGACGGATGATCGATCAATCACCGTAAACATTTTAGTTTTTACTAACTCTGTTCGTAAAATATCAGAAATATATTCTGATTCTTTTACTGAAACACCTGCTCCCGGCTCTAAATCTAAAACAGCCAGACGAGACTTGTCGGGTTTTGCTTGTGCAAAAATACTTGAGGAAACCAAAAATAAAAAGGGGATTAGAAATTTATAAATTTTCATCGCTTAAGCTAAGTTTCTAATATTCCTAAAAAATGTCAATAAAATTACACTAGAGAAACCATAGATTATAACTAAGGGTTCAGAATGTATAACAATTGTTAGTAGATCTTTTCTTAAAACAAGGTGATAAAAGTACTTTTAAGGACTATTTCTTTCGTAACCCGAATTCGCCGTAAGAAATTTATACAATCGCTGGTTGTGGTTTAATATACTCAGAACAGATTGGTTTTCGGTTTCTTTATCCTGTAAATCTTGTTAATCCTGTCTAAAAAAATTTTCTGTATCGGAAACCAATCTAGCTTGTGTATATATTCATTTCTATTTCAACACTTGGTTCGGTAGAGCCTTTGGAGGAATTAGTATTTACGATACACCTATGATAGGTTTAATACTAGGTTCATATCTAAGTTTATATTTAGGTTCAAATTTGTAAAATCTATTCCTTGACCTATATTTGATCTTACAGAAAAACCTAGTCGTGAACCTATAATAGGTGTATCGTCAACTAAAGCAGTACGCATCGCCCTTGCAAATCGCTCAATGCTGTACAATTAAGAATTTTTCACCACATTATGCTGCGCCCCAAGAAGCAGCATTGAGTTGGAACACACGCTAACGCTATAAACACGGATGGATCTAATAATCCTTAATCTTTTATCCGTGTCCATCGGTGTTCATCCGTGGTAATCTTTTGCGCAGTTTCTTAACTTGACAGCATTGAGCGAAGGATGGAATTTTGGGAATGAAAAATTCAAAATCTTTATCTCAATTTATCCAAAGAACGGATTCTTGTTATTTGATTTGAAGTAGGATTCTAATTTGTAGTGAAATGAATTGAAATCTTCTAAGGAGTAAATGTTAAAACTATGCAAAACATTCATGTCATAAGAATAAAAATTTACATCGCTGTCGGATTTATTTGCTAGAATATTGGCAAGGTAGACAACTTCCACTGTTCTTCTGTATTTTTCTGGGGCAAGAAATGGATCTTGGTGAAATTCAATGATTACGGATAACTCTCGCGGATAATTCCATTTATTCGCGAGTAGTGTACCTAACGCAGAATGGCTAATTCCAATCGATGCCTCTTCTAGTGCTTTCGTATTTTCCATTTGTAAATTTTTTGTAAGTTCTTGGATGGATGTAAATAATTTTCCTTCTACTGCTAGTAAAAGAATTTTTCCAATATCATGTAGAAGTGCGCCCACGTTAATTGCTTCTACAGATTCCTGTACACCAAAATCTTCTGCAATCTTAGTTGCAAAAATGCTGGTCTTATTCGCATGTTCCCATTGTTTTTCCATTCGCGGGAATTTTTCTTTGATTACTTTGTAAGAACTTACCGCATACAACATATTAAGCACATTATTTGACCCAACAATTTTAATTGCCTGTAAAATGCTGTTTACACTTGTCCGGGTTACAAAACTAGAAGAATTAGAAAGTTTTAAAAGGTCAGCACTGAGAGCTGGATTTTTTTCAATTTCAAGAGCTAATTTTTGAAAATCTAGGTTTTCAGAATTACACATCTGCATAATCTTTTTCAAAGATTCCGGTAGGGAAGGAAGCATATCTACTTCTCTTAAAATTTTATCTCGAATTTCGCTTACAACTTCGAATGGAATAATTTGTTCTGGAACTGTTATCGTTGAAATGGTATTGCCCGCAAAAGACTCAATGGAAAAATGAGATTTATTTAGCCCAATACTTTTTAATAAAAGTACAGTCATTACAATTCCAAGCCCCGCACTCTCTTGTGAGTCCGAGTGATCGGTGTATGCCTCTAGAATATTTCGATATTTGTCTGCTGCTTCCAGTCTCGCTTGAATCCGATTTTTTTCTTGTTCTACTAGCGGAGAATTGTTAATAACCTCTATTATAAAATCTTTTTTAAATTGGAATTTTAAAATTATAAAGAATTTGGAGTTTTTTAAATAATCCTGGTGCTCTGACCAATTTAGAATAATTTCATTTTTAAATTTCTTAATTCCAGACTCATAATCGGAATTTACTTCTGGATTCAGTGCATTTTTAAGGAAAAATTCTCTCTTAGCAGAGGCACGAAGAGAATTAACTAATATTTCTTTTAACATCATAAAAATATATTCACATAAATATATTTTCCCTATTCTTTGTAAAATTTGTTGTAATAGGCTATAAATCTGCTGTAGATCTTCATCGGTGATGTATCGAAAAGAAATTTCTACTTCGCCATTCTCTAAAGTTTTATGTTTTAATTCTTCAAAATTTTCCATATTAATTTCTTTCTATGATAATATTTAAGAATACCAAGTATATGTCAAACCCTGTTTAGTTTTTATTTTTCGGATATTTTACATTCCAGAAACATTTTAATCCACCCGTTAACGTCCGAAAGACTAGCTAGTCTGAAAAATTTCTTTTCCAGAAATTCAACTTAACTTCTGTATAACTACCTAACGCATCCATTGCAGAAAACAATCCTCGTTATATGCAAACTGCAAGAATGAAATCTAGAAATAATCAATTTCTTTCAATAAAATTATTGCTTTTCCATTTCTTTTATAAGTCCATAATGACAAGAGAATAAAGTATATGATAAAAATTTTACCAGAAATTAGTAATGAGTTTTTAAGCGACGATAATTTTGTTCCACATTTTCAACCAATCATTAATACTATCACACGCGATATTTTAGGATACGAAGTATTAGGCAGAATCTATTCCCCTAATCGCAAAGACTATCTTTCCCTCGGTTCTTTCTTTCACGGAAAAACTACAAACCTTTCTGAAAAAGTACAAGTCGATCGACTCATCCGAGAAAAAGCAATTCGTTATCTCAAATCCACTGGCTCTAATACAAAACTTTTTTTTAACATGATGCCTAATATGCTCTCTACCATTCACCAAGAAGAGCTCCTTGACCCAACTCGTTTTCACATGATTCAATTAGTAGAAAAGTACGGAATCAACAAAGAAAATATCATCATCGAAATCACTGAAGATGAGTTCCAAGGAAAAATGGAACGACTTCTAAAGATGGTAGAAATTTTTCGAAACTATGGATTTAAAATTGCGATCGATGACGTGGGTGTTGGATTTTCTAACCTAGAGCGAATCGGATACATTCACCCGGATATTATCAAAGTAGATATAAAAATAATGCGTGAGTCGCTAGGTAGCAATTCTTTTATGCAAGTGTTAACCGCACTTTCAGAAATGTCAGTCAAACTTGGATCTGAACTTTTATTCGAAGGAATCGAAACAGAACAGGAACTAACGCTCGCTTTTAAAATGGGAGCAAGCCTATTACAGGGATTTTATTTTTCAAAAGCCACTGAAAATTTTCAATCCAAACAATCTTTTTCGAGCACACTAAAAGATAGCTTAGAAAAATTTAGTGGGATCCGTTTTATGGAAATTGTGGAGGACTTTCACAAATTACAGTACCTAATCGACACCCTCTCTTCTATGTTTGAAGAACTAGAAGAAAAAGTTTCTTCCGATGAAACTTTGCGTCCTCAGGATATTCTTGCTCATCGACTAAAAGACTTTCCCGACCATGTGATCCATGTATTTCTAACGGACATGAACGGTTACCAGTCTTCTCCTTCTTACTCTAGAGTTTCCAATAACGAATGGTTTGTGTCAGATGTAAATAATGAAAACAATTATGCATGGAAGCATTATTTTATTAAACATAAATCAGAGACCTATTTCTTCAAAAAGAAATGGGGAGTTACAAAACCTCTCTATGACATCCAAACCCAGTCACAGTATGTAATTTTCACCTTTACTATCTCTAATGACACCATACTAATAGCCCGAGTTAACTGGAATTACAGGTAAGACTTCATCTCAGATTTCTATTGCACTGAGCCTAATCCGTGGAATTATGACACTAGTGTCAGGGAGACCATAGATTTTGGCTGAACTTATCAAAATTACAAACTTACATGCGAGCATCCAAGGAAAAGAAATTCTAAAAGGTGTGAACCTTACCATCAATTCAGGAGAAATCCATGCCATCATGGGAAAAAATGGATCTGGTAAAAGTACTCTTTCGAATATCATTATGGGGCATCCGAGTTACGAAGTCACGCAAGGCGATATTCTATTTCGAGGGGAATCTATCCTAAATCTTAAAACTGACGAAAGAGCAAAAAAGGGAATTTTTCTCTGTTTTCAATACCCTACCGGCATACCGGGAGTAACCGTTGCTAACTTTCTAAGAACTGTTTTAAAAAGTATCACAGGCAAAGAAGTTCCAGTCAAAGAATTTCGAAAAGAATTAAAAGAAGCAATGAAACTTTTACAAATGGATGATTCCTTTGTTAGCCGCTACGTCAATGATGGATTCTCCGGTGGAGAAAAAAAGCGAAACGAGATTTTGCAAATGTCTCTATTTAAACCTTTACTTTCTATCCTAGATGAAACAGACTCCGGTCTTGATATAGATGCACTCAAAATTGTATGTGATGGAATTAACCGTTATAAGTCTGCGGATAATGCTATTTTACTCATTACCCACTACCAGAGAATGTTAAATTACATTACTCCTAATTATATCCATGTATTCATTGATGGAAACATTGCACTGACTGGTGGAAAAGAATTAGCCTTAAAACTAGAAGAGAACGGATACGACTGGGTAAGTGCAGGAGCACAAAGCGCGTAATCTATGGAAGCTCTAGTTTCAGAAAAAACATTTCTAGAATCCAAGTTTGAATCTTTTCTTTCGGAGTTAGAAGAGCCTGAATGGATGCTCACACTTCGCAAATCAGCCTTCGCAATTCTAAAAGAAACTTCTTTACCAAATCCAAAAATGGAATCTTGGAGAAAAGTAAATCTCTCTAATTTTTCATTAGAAACCCTACTCTCACCAAAGCTAAAAATTTGTAGTTTTTCCATTAATACAGATTTTATTCCCGCAAATGAATTTTCTGCTGTTGATTCATTCGACAAAGTTTATATAGAAGATACTTTTAAAGTTTTACTCGAAAAAAATAAATCTAATTTCTTTGGACTTTTAAATCTGAGTTTCTTTGATATAGGAATTTTAGCAAAAGTTCCACAACATGCAAATGTAGCAGAGCCAATTCAGTTAAATATCAATTATCCGAAAGAGGAACTTTCATTTCTTCCCCTTATCATTTGGAAAATCGAAAAGTATTCGTCTTCCTCCATTTATGAAAAAATAAATTCCGATACAGCAGAAGAATTTAACTTAATCAATCCCTTGTCCTATTTAGATTTAGAAGACTGCGCCAAATCTACATTTTCCTCTATTGAGGATTTTCAAAATTCTACTTTTCATTTTAGAAATATATTTTCAGCTCAATCGAAGGATTCAGAGCTTACTCTTTTTCATTTTAATCTAGGTGGTTACAAAGGAAAAACTTTCTACTACAATGACTTAAATGGAGAACATGCAATTCTAAATGCGACAGGAGCCACTACTCTAAGCAAACGAGAAATACAAGACGTGGAATATACAATTTCCCATTTTGCAAGTCATACAGATAGCAAGTTAAAATTTAAAACCGTTGTGAAGGATAAATCCCATCATATATTCACAGGAAATTTATTTATACCCAAAGCTTCTTTTCATGTAACGGCAAGCCAAGTGAATAATAATCTCACCATGACAAGAACTGCAAGGGCGGAATCTATGCCCAAGTTAGAAGTATTTGCAGACGATGTAAAATGCTCTCATGGGGCAACGGTAGGCGAAGTGAATGAAGAGCAGCTATTCTATCTTATGTCCAGAGGATTAACGGAAAACGAATCTAGATTTTTAATCATAGAAGGATTTCTAAAAGAAATATTGGATTTAATGCAAGTGGAAAGTTTACAAAACCTACTCATTACAAGACTCACAGAGAAATTATACAACTAGGTAAAAGATGTTTAAGAAATTAGCAAAACTGAATGAAATAAAAGAAGGTCTAATAAAGGTAGTTGAGACTAAGTATAATCGCGTTGGAATTACTAAAATCGGAGACAAAATTATTGCATTCGAAGATATTTGTACCCATGATGGAGAAGCGATTTCTTCTGGCAAAATTGAATCAGGATGCGTTATATGTCCGAGACATTTTGCAAAATTTGATTTGGCTACTGGTAAGGCTCTCTGTATGCCGGCTACTGAGGATTTACCCCTATTTCAAACAAAAATTTCCGGTGAAGATGTAGAAGTGGATATTGAGGATTAAACGATGAGCCTAGACCCGTACAGATTAAAAACAGATTTTCCAATTTTAAATACCACTATGAATGGTAAACCTCTTGTGTTCTTAGATAGTGCGGCAAGTTCCCAGAAACCGTTTCAAGTAATTGATGCCATTGACAAATACTACAAAGAAGAAAATGCGAACATCCACCGAGGTGTTTATTATCTATCTCAGCACGCAACAGAATTATACGAAAAAACTAGAATCAAAGTAGCCGACTTCATCGGGGCAAAATGTGCGAAAGTAGCGATTTACACCCGTAATGCGACAGAAAGTATCAACCTAGTGGCGCAGTCTTGGGGGCGTGCCAATATCCACAGAGGCGATGAAATTGTCCTAAATGAATTAGAACATCATTCCAATATCGTCCCTTGGCAAATGTTAGCACTAGAAAAAGGAGCTGTATTAAAATTCATCCCTTTAAAAGAAGATTCCACTTTAGATTTATCTGACCTAGACTCTATCATCAATTACAAAACCAAATTAGTTGCCTGCTCGCAAATGTCCAATGCAACCGGAACGATTCATGATGTGAAACCTTTAATCAAAAGAGCACATGAGGTCGGCGCATTATTCCTGTTAGACGGTGCACAGGGCGCTTCTCATATTAAGACAAGTGTAAAAGACTTGGATGTTGACTTCTACGTATTTTCCGCTCACAAAATGCTTGGTCCTACTGGAGTTGGAATTTTATATGGAAAAGAACATATCCTAGAAAATATGCCTCCTTGGATGGGTGGCGGAGATATGATTTCTGAGGTTACAAAGGATTGGTCGACTTACGCTGATTTGCCGGCAAAACTAGAAGCGGGTACTCCTCATATTGCGGGAGGCATTGCATTTGCTCAAGCGATTGACTATTTGAATTCTGTCGGAATGGAAAATATCCATGAACACGAAGTAGAATTATTAACTTATGCGCTAGATCGCTTAGATGATCTAGGTGGACTTACTCTTTACGGAACTAGAGATTTAACCAAACGCGGGGGAGTAGTTTCGTTTAACGTAGATGGAGTTCATGCACATGACGTAGGATCAATTCTAGATGAACAAGGAATTGCCATTCGAGTAGGTCATCACTGTTGCCAACCCTATATGAGAAAGATGGGAATTGCTGGAACTTGTAGAGCTAGTTTTTATCTTTACAATACAAAAGAAGATGTAGATGCTTTAATAGAAGGTCTAAAGAAAGTAATGGAGATATTTTCCCGTGTCGTTAAGCGATGAACTATACAAAGAAGTG
>JAGOHK010000114.1 GCA_017996175.1 Leptospiraceae bacterium | reverse complement strand
TCAATCAGATTGCAAAGGAAAGAAGTCATTTTGTATTTGGTAAAGAATTAGCAATTGGTGATTCCATTTATGACTTTGTAGCATCGGAGGATATGGCAGATTTCAATCAAAATTTTAATGCAGCTCTGCAAGGTGTGATCATCCAAATGGAAAAATCATTTCGAGTAAACGGAGAAGATTACTGGTTTGAATTTCAGTTCGCACCTGTTTTAAATGAAAGCGATTTAATCATCGGTGTATTGTTTACGACTGCAGATATAAACGAAAGAAAAAAAATTGATAAAAAATTAGCAGAAAGTGAAATCCAGTTTCGCACAATTTTTGAACAAGCACCAATGGGAATTGCCTTAGTTGATTCAATTACAGGTGCACCAATTCAAGTAAACGAAAAATTTTCCAAAATTCTAGGTTCTACATTAGAAGAAGTAACCTCTGATACTTATCTAAAAATGATTTATCCAGAGGACTTAGAATTTTTCTTAGAAAATATGCGTCGGTTAAATACCGGCAAAATAAAGTTATTCTCAATGGAAATGCGTTATTTTAAACCAGATGGAAATTTAATTTGGACTTACTTAACTTGTGTTCCGCTTTGGACAGAAAAAGATACTGTTCGATTAAATCTGAGAATCCTTGTAGATATAACTCATAGAAAAAGAAATGAGGAGGATGTAAATCGATATTTAACTGAATTAGAAAATCTAAATCATACTAAAGATAAATTTTTTAAGATCATAGCGCATGATTTGCGTAATCCTTTTTCTGGAATCATTGGAATTTCCGATTTATTAGAAGAAAGATTAAAGACAGAGGATAATGAGCATTCGACTGAATTACTAAAACATATTCGAATGATC
Source organism: Leptospiraceae bacterium (assembly GCA_017996175.1). Classification (GTDB taxonomy): domain Bacteria; phylum Spirochaetota; class Leptospiria; order Leptospirales; family Leptospiraceae; genus UBA2033. The sequence goes on along the minus strand of JAGOHK010000114.1, from coordinate 15,122 downwards.
CAAACATCTTCCAAGTCTGCATTTAATTTGCTGGAAAATTTAATGCAATGGGCAAGATCGCAAACAGGGGAAATTAGTTTCTCGCCCCAAAATATTTCCATAAAAACTACCATTAGCACTACATTACTTTTGTTATCAGGAAATGCATTTCGCAAAAATATTCAAATCAGCATAGAGGCTGTGACAGATGAGAAGGTTTATGCAGATGAATCTTTAGTTAGCACAATCCTAAGAAATTTATTAACGAATGCGATTAAATTTTCCTATCCTAACGGCAAAATAATAGTATCCACTAGAACAAATAATAAGTTTATAGAAATATCCATTACTGATTTCGGAGTCGGAATTGATAAAGCGAATCTAGAAAAAATATTCCGAATTGATTCAAAATTCAGCAAACCAGGAACTGAAAACGAAAAAGGAACAGGACTTGGGCTTATATTAAGCAAAGAATTTACTGAGTTACAAGGTGGAGAAATTTGGGCTGAAAGTGAAATCGGAAGTGGTAGTATTTTCACATTCACTCTGCCTTTAGCCAATACCTAGACTTTATGCGGAATTTCGCCTAAGGTAAATGCCTTGCAATTTGCAAATAAATTATTTCTTGCAAATTTCATTTGTTTTTCCAAACTAAGCCAAAATACCCCAAGGTTCAGATAGTATGCCTTTAAAAATATAGGAGTATAAATAAAAAAAGTATGTATACAGATTTCCCTAATGAATCAGTCCCACTAGAAAGTTTGTATCATTCTGTATTCGAAAACCACCCATCTCCTATCTGTATTATTGCGCTCAACACCGAGCAAATTCACAATTGCAATGCTAGTTTTGCAAAATTTCTGGGCTATCCAAAAGAAATGCTAATAGGGAGGTCTCTTATCCATATACAAAAGGAAAGTTTAGCAGAAATTATTAGCCTATTTAATGAGGTAAAGAAGCCCAATCAAACCAATAATATTTTCACAACGAAAATAAACTGTATTCATAGCGACAGGAGAATTATTCCAAAACAGGTTTCTGTTGAATTTCACCTAGGTAGTCCTTCCCCGTATTTAATTTTTTTCTTTAGGGAATCACTAAGCCAAGTAATTCCAATAGACGAACAAAACTCAGAGCATCAAAATGCAATTCTAGAAACTGTCGATGAGCTTATTAATGAAATTGGCGAATATGGCATGATCGTGGATTCTAGTGAAAAAGACTTCAAAACAAAGTTATATGAAAAACTACGAAAGTCCCATTTTGAAATTTACCAGCGGCAATTCGCTATTGACCAACATGCAATAGTAGCAATTACAAATAAAAAGGGAACTATCATTTACGCAAATAGCAAATTTTGCGCAATCAGCAAGTATTCGAAAAAAGAACTGATCGGAAAAAATCATAGAATAATTAATTCAGGGCATCACTCCAAATATTTTTTTCAGAATATGTATGAGACAATTTCCAACGGAGACACTTGGCATGGTGAAATTAAAAATCGTGCTAAAGATGGAAGTTACTATTGGGTAGCCACAACGATTGCCCCATTAAAAAATACGTCAGGCGAAATAGAACAGTATTTAGCAATTCGGACAGATATTACAGAACGTGTGAAAGCAGAGAATTCCCTCCGTGTTTCAGAGGCTAACTTAAAAGCTGTTTTTGAAAACAGTTTGGATTCAATTATTTTTATTAACTTAGAGAAAGAAATTCAATTCTTTAACGAAATCGCTTCCGAAAGAGCAGTAGGTGTACTTGGAAAAAAGCTTGAAATCGGAATGCCAATGCATTCTATTTTTTCAAAACAAGAAATTGCTGAATTTGATAGTCATTTTAAAAATGCGTTAGCCGGTGAACGTATTTTATTTGATCGTCCATTTCCTGCAGAAAATCCTTTGTACTGGTTTGAATTGCAATATGCACCCGTATTAAATAAGGAACTTGAACATATCGGAGTTCTATTTACCGCAAGAGATATTACATTTAGAAAACAGGCAGAGGAGAAAGTGTATGCCTCAGAAATGTTTGCGCGCGCAATTATAGACTCTGTAACTGCTCATATATGTGTATTAGATAAAGAAGGAACAATCAAAACTGTAAACAAAGCATGGCTAGAATTTGTAGGTGAACATGATCCTTATAATGATAAGTCTATAGTTGGAAAAAATTATCTAGCAATATGCGACAGCGCATCAGGGCAGTGGTCTGATGAAGCAAAGTTTATGTCGGAGGGAATCAGGCGTGTTATCAAAGAAGAAATAGACGATTTCATAATGGAATATCCCTGCCATACGGATAAAGGCAAATTTTGGTTTACCGCTAAGGTAACACGGTTTCACGACAATAGTGGAAACATAGTTATCGCTCATGAACTAATCACTGAACGTAAACAAGCAGAGGTAGAAATACAACGTTATACGGAAGAGCTAGAAACCGTAAACCAAATGAAAAACAAGTTTTTCAATATCATAGCACATGATTTACGTAATCCATTTGCAGGTATCATTGGAATTGCTGAAATTATTGAATCCAAACTGACCGAGAATAATAGTGAAGATTTTCTTCCCTATTTAAAATACATCCAAATGATTGCTACCTCTTCTCGCCAAGCCTCTGCCCTACTCGAAAATTTACTGCAATGGGCAAGATCTCAAACAAATGAAATAGCATTTGAGCCAATAAAATTATCAATAAATAATATAGTAAAATCTAATATAACACTTGTGCAAGGAAATGCATTTACAAAAAATATTTCCATTGAGGCTAATCTAAAACACGATAGTTATGTGATGGCAGATGAAAAACTACTCAATACAATTCTAAGAAATTTAATCACCAATGCAATTAAATTCACTCACCCTAACGGTAAAATAACAGTATCCGAAGAAGTAAATGACTCTTTTTTAAATATAAAAATTTCAGATACCGGAACAGGAATTTCGGAGGAAAATCTAAAAAAACTTTTTCGTATCGACTCAAAGTTTACTAAAGTTGGAACCGAAAATGAGAAAGGATCAGGATTAGGGCTTATTCTCTGCAAAGAGTTCACCGAAATACAAGGAGGAAAGATTTGGGTGGACAGTGAAATTGGGAAAGGTAGTATATTTACTGTTAGCCTACCACTTGCTTAAATCAAATATCATGCAGAATCTTCAAAAGTTTAACCGCCTTTTGGTAAGGATTTTCTGTCATTAAAATTTCTTGCTTTTTTTTGAAGTCACAATTGATCACGGACGTTATGAATTCGACAGGAAATGGATGTGCGGAAAGTTTATCCATTTCATTTACATACATATCTTCTACATTTAACTTTCTGAGGTAATCCTTTGTTAGCTGTATTAGCTCGGTTCTTAGCTCAATAAATTCTTCGGTATGGATATGAGAGTAATCATTTTCTATTTTTTCTACCTCGGCAATAATAAATGGCTCAGTAGAATTATAACTTTTTAAAGAAGCAATTCCCATTCCTTCAAGCAAAATATTTGCCCGTCCATCTGAGAGAGGTTCATGCCGTACAATCTTACCCCATCCAAATGTGGTTTCAATTCTGGAATTCGACAAAAGGGAAGTAACCGCAAGTTCATAATCAGACTCGATGCAGTAATCCAACATTAGCCTGTACCTGGGTTCAAATATATGCAAAGGTAAAAACGCACCCGGAAAAAGGATAATGTTGGGAAGAGGAAAAATTGCAATCGTAGCTTGCATTAGATTATTCCAAAATAAACTTCAGCCTGTTCCAGATATATAATTTTCTAATTGTTTAATTGCAAATTCTTTTTCAGAGATGATTGCCTTCACGACATCCCCGATGGAGATAATGCCGAGTAACTCCCCATTGTCAATTACAGGTAAATGGCGAATATGTTTTTCGGACATGATAGCCATACAATCTTCAACTGACTTGTCCGTAGAAACGTAAAGAACTTGTGATGTCATAATTTCTTCTACTTTCGTTTCTTTTGAAGTTTTTCCTTTCAAAATAATTTTACGGGCATAGTCTCTCTCCGATAAAATCCCGACCAATTTTTTATTGGAGGTAACAAGGACTGCCCCAATATTTTTTTCTGCCATTAATTGAAGTGCTTCGTATACGGATTGATCTGGACTCACACTGAGTATCTCTGATTTTTTAGATTGTAGTAAATTGCTCACGTTCATGACATTTCCTCTCGTTTCTTTTAATTTTATTGGAACACTCTTCGAAAAGGGATGTCAACCAAAAATATAAATTTCCTAAGTGTATTTTGCTTAGCTAGAAGATTCTTGATAAAATCCTTCGCGAGCTTCGTTCTTTCCTGTCCATCGCAATGCTGTCAAGTTAAGGGAACCTCTCAAAGAATGCCACCGATAAAAGAACGATAAAAAATGATATGGATAAACCAAATCACAAATATTTAAGAATTATCGTATCTTTTATCGGTGCTCTCGGTGTCCATCGGTGGTAATCTTCACATGTTTTTCTTAATTGTACAGCATTGAGCAATGCGCTTGGCATTTGATTGAGATTAGAAATCTTCCCTAAAATAAGTTGAATCAATGAATAGCCCTTACGGAATTTATAAAAAGGAATTGGAATTCACACTGGGTAGTTATGGGAGCTAAAGGTCTAGAGTAAAGAAATGAATTTACAATCAGTGCGGATACTGTAAATCTAGATTCTAGGAACGAATCGTTTACAAAGGAATTACGCAAACAAATATTCTCACTAGACGTAACCTGAAAGAAAGAAGGTGAAAAATTTAACTGGTTAAAGTCAAACAAGAAAAGGTTATCACTTATTATCCGTCCGAAAAGGAATCAGCATGAATCAAAATTTTAATTTTAGGTTACAAAAAGTAAATTTGGAGTATGTTCAGGAATTTAAAAAACTGGCGCATATAAATCCGCGAAAAGAAAAATTGGAAGAATTAAAAGTTTGCGTAGACAATTTCAAAAAAAGATTCAAACAAAAAGGAGAAATTGAAGCAGTCGAAACGATTGATTTAATCTCTGCCGCCTACCCTACTGCATTTGCTTACGCTGGAGCGGCTATCGGGTTAAACCCCTACGTCAATATTTTAAATAGGCTGGTGTTAGTAAAATTCAAAGACTTTAACGGAGATACAAAACTCCTAGCTTGGGAGCCGACAGTTCGAGATGGATCAGCGAACGCGCCCTTTTATAAACAACTTCTAAAAAAGTATGGAAAATTCATTTCCTATCAAATCATGACAACTCAGTATAACACTCTATTAGCCGCAATTAAAAAAGCGGGAGTTGAACCAGAGGATATTGACTACGTAACGTTTGACCATTTACATGTTCAGGATTTACGGTATCTCATGGGAACTACAAAACCACTTCTCGGAGAGAACGAACCACTAAAACCAATATTCCCCAATGCAAAATTTATCTTTCAAAAAAAAGAAATGGATACTCTTCGTTCGCCTCACCCAATGCAATGGGCTTGGTATGTAACAGAGTGTATCAATGACCTAGATGAAAAAAACCTAATCTTAATCGAGGGAGATGTGGAACTCGGAAAAGGAATCGCACTTATTACAACACCGGGGCATACAGATGGTAACCACAGTCTTTGTATAAACACACCTGACGGAATTTGGGTTTCGTCAGAAAACGGTGTATCCATTGATTCCTGGTTTCCTGAATTTTCTACCATTCCTGGAATTAAATCTTACGCAAAATTCTATCAGCGCGAAGTGATCCTGAATTCCAATACGCTAGAAGATTCTCTCGACCAATACGACTCTATGATAAAAGAAAAACTTCTAGCTGATGTAAACAAACGCGACCCAAGGTTTAAAAATATCCAACCTTCCTCGGAAGTCGGAAGGTTTTATCGTCATTATCCGGTCATTCCCTGCTTTCAAATGGGTGGAATGAACTACGGCAAAATACTTTGATTACACCGCCTTTTTCAAAAGCTCTTTTGCGTGGTCAAGTGCGCCTTTTGTGATATGCTCGCCGGCTATCATCTTAGCAAGTTCGTTTGCTCTTTCCGATTTAGAAATTTTCCTCGCAGTTGTAAAAGTTCTTCCATTCGAAATTTGTTTTTCGACTTTGATATGCGAGTCACTCGCTGCGGCTATTTGTTGCAAATGAGTGATGAGTAACACTTGATTCTTGGTAGAGATAGATTTGAGTTTATCCGCTACTCGGTATGCAACTTCTCCACCAATTCCCGCGTCAATTTCATCGAATACAAGTAGACGAGACTCACAAGAATTTCCAAGAATTGCTTTTAGAGCAAGCATAACTCGAGACATTTCTCCGCCGGAAATAATTTTGCGAAGTGGTCGCGGTTTTTCACCCTGGTTTGCGGAAAAGTAAAAGTCGATTTGGTCAAGTCCATTTTCTCCGATCATATATTTGCGACCCGATTCTGTAATTTCTCCGTCGAGAGCTTGTTCCCAGCGCATAACAATCTGTAACTTCGCATCTTTCATTCCGAGGAGTTGGAATTCTTTTTGTAAATCGGATTCTAATTTTAAAATAGATTCCCGTCTTAGATGAGATAATTTTACGGCAAGAGAAGTTAGGTTATCACGGACTGAATTTAACTCGGTTTGCAAAGACTGGACTTCTTCGGAGCTGATTTCTAAAGTTTCTAATTCCAATTCAGCCTTTTGGAGGAATTTCAGAATTTCCGAAATATCTTTTCCATATTTACGTTTGAGTTTATTGATTTCGTCTAGGCGTTTCTGCACAACTGCAAGCCTGTCGCTGGAAAAAAATATTTCATCTTTCTCATCAATGATTGTATGAGACAAATCTTTCAGTCTATCATAAATTTCATAAAACTCAGTGCGGCTAACGGCAAAATCCTTATTGAAAGTTTCAATTTTGTCTGCTGAATGCAAAATCCGAGAGAACGATTTCAGGATATTATCCTCGCCTTCACTCAAAAGTTCCGCAATCAGGTTGTAATTTTCCATTGCCTTTTCACCATGAATGAGTAGGTGTTCGTCTTTTAGAAGTTCTTCCTCTTCGCCCTCTTCTAATTTTGCGGCTCTGATTTCGGTGATTTGGTATTTTAATAAATCCACACGACGATTTTTTTCTTCGCTAGATTTGTCAATTTCGGAAATGCGATTTTTTAAAGTTTGATAGGTTTTGAAACGCTCGGAGACTTCCGTTTTTAATGCGGCTAATCCCGCGTAGGTGTCGAGGTATTCCATTTGCATAGATTTTTCAAGTAGATAAAGTTGGTCGTTTTGACGATGGACTTCGGCGAGAAGTGTCCCGAATTCTCGGAGGAATTGGGCGGGAGCAAGCGAGCCACCTATTTGAATTCGAGATTTTCCATCTGTAAAAAGTTCTTTTTTGAGATAAACTTCACTCCCGTCTGACTCAATTCCCTTTTCCGAAAGCCATTCGGTTGCTCTCTGATTTTTAGAAATATCAAATATTGCCTCGAGTTGGTATTTTTTGGCACCGGAGCGGATATTCATTGTATTACACTTACTTCCCATTAGGCTGGAAATTGCATCTAGAATCAGGGACTTCCCAACTCCCGTCTCACCGGTTATCGAAAGCATTCCTGATTCCAGTTCGAGTTCTAGGGATTCAATTAGGGCGAAATCTTTGATTTTGATAAGCTTTAACATAAATTCTCCTTAAAGTTAACCTTAGACAGTGGGTAAACTACCCACTGTCGTAAGGCTCATAGTTTAAAATCCTGACTAGCAGGTCTACCTAAACATACAAGTAGCATATATAACTATACGGATTTAAGTAAACAAGAATTTAGTATTTTTTTATTTATAAAAGAAATTTTTTACAAACCACCGAAATCGTAAATTTTAGGAGCACCGCCATTTTCTGGAATAAAAACATGAATGGGAGCAGGCATGCCGTTTAGACCTTCTTTCTTTTTGATAAAGTATTTGTCTCGTCGTCCCTTCTCTGCGGTTTCTTTAAAACCAACTGTAGAAAAAGTTCCTTTGTGCACATCACCCAGTTCCACCACAAGTTTAGTAGCGGCGGGATCTGGTTGTATTTTCGCAATTCCCATGAGTGGGGTATAATTATTAACTCATCTTAATATTGGATTTGCAAGTAAATAATCGGATTCCTTTTACTCTCCATAGTAATTAGCAAAGATTCATGAGATTGCGGGCAAAGCCCTCTTGACAGATTGTATCCCGATATTTCAAATAATGCTTGCAAAGATTCCTTTTTAAGAAAAAGATTAAGTTATGAAAGTAGCGATAAAGCATGATATAGTTCTAAAGAATGGAAAGCCAAATGCGGCAATTATTTCTTACAAAGATTTTCAAAAATTTGTAAAGCTCATCGAATCTATTTCCCAAAAACCATCTATAAAAAAAGCAAAAGCCATTTCTAGCCAAGATGAATTACTTCTTTTAAAAAGAAGAAAGAAAGAAAAGTCCGTACCTATGGATGTCTTTTTTAAAAAGTTAGAAAATGCGTGAAATCGAATTTAAAGAATCGGTTTGGAAAGATTTAAAAAATACCCCGAAGTCTGATATTCATAAAATCAAAGAAAAAATTTCATCCCTGCAAGTAGAACCGAATCTAAATAAACTCAAGTTAGTCAACTCTGAATTTTATCGTATTCGCCAAGGAGATTACAGGATATTTTTTGAGTATTTTTTGGATGAAGATAAAATTACGATTCTTAGAATTTCTCATAGAAAAGATGCATATTGAGATGTTTTTTACTTTTTAAAAATCATCTCAATCATAATACCAGAATAACAACGATTAACCTTTTCATCTTCAAAAGTCTCCCAAACTTATTTCTTATAATTATACCGAAACTTATACACTTCCAGAAGCGCCATATCCCTGTCTTCCACTACTTTTCTTCTTTCGGCATCACTCAGGTTTGGATTATTAATCGAATCAGTGGCTAACATAACCAAAGGAACAGTAAGATCAAGGCATACACGGTAGTAATCCGATTTTGCTTTGTAATTGTTGCAAGAGGGTAGAAGGATTATAAATCCTAAAATTATTGTTTTACAATATGCCATCAGAGTAATCCGTATATAATATTTTAAATTCGGGAAATTTGCAATTAGTGGAATCACCCCTGGCTCCTGAATTTGCCACGCATTGCAAACATCTTTTTTTACATAACTGAGTTTGGATTAAGCACACAGGAGGAATCCGAGTGTTTGTTACAACTTTTTTTTCTATGATAGCAAAGTTAATCCAGCAAGCCATCCCTGCATTATTACACCCGCTATATTCCACACAACGAAGATACCTACCTTCATCAGTCGGGTTCGTTTTGTAATTGCATCCAAGTAATAAAACGATGGAGATAATAACTAGTTTTCCCATTTTACTATTTCGTGATCCTCTTTCTTTTTTCACTTTGTTGTTCCGCAATGATCTTCTCCTGCAAGTATTTACACTCAATAAAATTCTATAGCGCATAATTTGATTTAGGCGATAGATTGATATGATTCAGTTAAGGATTACACAGTCATTTCGAACATCGCTTGGCGGAAGGATTTGCAACAAAGCAAATGGGTGGGATGTAAGAAATCTATATTGCAATACAACGATAGTATGCGAAGGCGCCGGAGCAAAAAACATTCGGGGGAAGCAAGATAGACCTCTCACGATGAGGCTGTTCGAGGTGACAGGTGGCGATTAGCTCTTACCTTAATGAAATTGACACGCATGCTAGTCGACTCTGTAAAAATCCTACTCATAGTATTCGTAAGTATCGCAAAAAATATTTGGAAAGTCTATAGGTATTATCCGCTATTAGGGAAACTACCTATGAAAATGATAGAAGATTACCACCGATGGACACAGATAAACACCGATAACAAAACGATATTACTTTGGTCGATTATATTCTGTTTCATAGCTAGCGTAGTTTAGCTTACTATTATTCAACTCCATAACCAAAATAAAAACCATCGTATCTTTTATCGGTGTTCATCCGTGGTAATCAGTTAAAACGTAAACACATAGTTCACATCTTCCAATTCAAATCCATTAAACTTAGAGGCAGCGGCAATAGTGTAAGCACCGTGGTTACGGATGATTAGCCAGTTACCACAGACAAGTTCTGGAAGCATAATTCCGTCTGCAATTTTATCCATACTATCACATGTCTGACCAAATATGACTGATTTATAAAGCGGCTCATTTTCATTAGTCGGCTTGCGAAGTTCGAACTCGGGAGTAGCTTTATCAAATACGATATTGTTAAATACTCCGTAAAGATTCGAATTAATATAATAGTGTATGATTTTTTCGGAGTTAGAGTTAATGATGATTTTGCGCCCGATGACATTAGTTACTAACGTTCCACAACTGGTAGCAAAGAATCTTCCGGGTTCGGCAATCACTTCTAAATTTGGAACATCGGCAAATGAAATTTCTAATTGGGTATTGATCGCATTTGCTATATCAATGAATTTATCTTCCATTTCCTTGGAGTCATGACCGGGAAATCCACCACCAACGTCTAAGAGTCGCATTTCAAACCCATAAGTCTTTGCTGTGTTAAATACTTCGCGGGCTAGTACAATTGCATCCGTGTAAGCGGCAGAGCTTTCGCATTCGGAGCCTACGTGAAAGCTAACACCGATTATGTTCAGACCAAGAGTTTTCGCTAAGTCAAATACTTCCGGTAAATTAGCAGTAGGACAACCAAACTTAGTACCAAATGGCATTCTAGATTTAGAGTCATCTACTAGAATTCGTAAAACCAATTCAGCGTTCGGATGAAAGACGGATATTTTTTTTAATTCATCTACGTTATCAAAAGTCATCTTCTTGATTCCTTCGCCCTCTGCAAACGTGATATGATTGATTTCTTTTACGGGATTGGCAAAAATCATTTTGTCAGGATCCACTTCCAATTCGCGAACGGTAGAAATTTCCACTTTAGAAGCAACATCAAATCCAACTCCCAAATCTACAAGTGTGTGTAATAACAATTTGTCGGAGTTACATTTTACAGCGTAAAACATTTTGACAGTAGGCATGTGACGCATCCAGAGTTTGTACTTTCTAAAAATGGCTCCAATATCTAAAAGAAAAAAACTACTTAAGGAAGCTCTGCTTTCAATGACACTTTTAATCACATCAGTCATTTTGTATTCTTCGTCGTCATACATACGGATATTGTTTTCGTTAATCATCGAAACAAGTCCGGGCACATCGACTCCGATTTTTACAATATCTAAATCTTCTGCTCCTTCTTTTAATTCCTTTACAACTTCATTTTCTACTTTGATAGTTTTGTTCGCCACGAAATTTTCCTTTCCTAGAGTTTATTTTTGTTTAGATTTCATTACCATTCACAGAAAGACTTTGTTTTGCAAAGTAAAAATATACTAAATTTATGATAAAAAAATTTTGTATAGAACCGATTGAACTTTTATAAATTTCACGAAATTGTAACTAGACTGTAGTTTTAAATTATGAAATTATGATTCGATTTCGACCTTCTCTTTTTGCGGAATACAAAGATGTATCCGCTCTTTCTATTAAAACAGAAAAGTTGGAATCAGTTTCCATATACTCAGTAATACCTATGCTACAAGTAAATCGAATTTTCTTTTCATTAAATTGGGTCACAGAATTTTCTACCGACTTACGAAATTTTTCTCCGGCTAATAAAGCGTCGTCTTTCTTGGTGCTCGGGAGGATAATACAAAATTCCTCTCCCCCGAATCGTCCTGCTATATCAGTAGACCGAAATACATTTTGAATTAATTTTCCAGTATTCTTTAAAACTTCGTCTCCTCCTAAGTGACCATAGGTATCATTGATCATTTTGAAATAGTCAATATCCATTAGTAAAATAGAAAATGGGAGTTTATATCGTTTAGCTCTTTGAAATTCAATTTCAAGACTTTTCATTAAATGTAATCTATTATACAAATTAGTAGTTCATTGTCTTTTTCTTTTAGAATACTGGGTTCAACTTGGTAATTTCGAATTTCGTTCCAAGCACTAAAAAATTCTCCTTCCTTTTGTGGAATTTTTCCCGTTTTGCCAATCCAAACTCCGTTCAAATAAGTTTCATCCGTTGGGTTAATTAAATCTAGGTAAATCGAGAATTTAGAATCAGATTTTAATTCGGGTAAGTCGAATTTCGTTTTTAAAAAAATAAATCCCTTATTTCCAAAGGAAATTTCTGTTAGGTCTTGTATTTTTTCTAGTCTTTCAAAGGTTTTTCCTTCTAGGCTTTGGCTCTCTGACTTTGCATATTCCCAATTAGCAATCACTAAACGCGGTAAACTTTCTTCCCCTTTGCAATTCAAAAGCGAAATTAGTAATAATATTAATATTTTCAAAATAAATTCTCTTCAGCTCTAAAAAAGGTATCTAATTCAAATCACACTGTCCATAAAAAAAAGTTTTTTATGTTATTTTGCTTAAGAAACTTAGCGTAAGCGAAAAAACATTCTTGCTCTTTTAGGTTTGCATTTTTAGTTTGTGGATATGCCAAGAATAAGTGTTGTCGTACCCGCGTTAAACGAAGAAAAATATCTTCCCGTTTTACTTGAGTCACTCAAGAACCAAACCTTCAAAGACTTTGAAGTTATCGTTGCCGATGCAGGCTCCAAAGATGGAACAATCGAAATTGCCAATAGTTACGGTGCAAGGGTTGTTCCAGGAGGAATGCCAGGTCCCGGAAGAAATAGAGGAGCTGAGGTTGCTTCCGGTGAATTTTTATTTTTCTTTGATTCAGATGTTTTACTTCCAAAAGATTTTTTAGAGAAAGCCATCGCGGAAATGGACGATCAATTTATCGATTTAGCTACTTGCGAATTTCTACCTTTATCCGAATTGACCATTGACAAAGCTGTATTTCAACTTTCAAATTTAATAGTGAAGATGAATCAAAACCTGAACCCACGCGCGGCTGGTTTTTGTATTTTTATCAATCGACGTTTATTTAAACGAATCGGTGGATTTGATGAATCAGTTGTGATTGCAGAAGATCATGACTTAGTCGAAAGGGCTTCCAAATTTAGACCACTTAAATTTTTGAAATCTACTTCTCTCAGTGTAAGCGTTCGAAGACTTGACAAAGAAGGAAGACTTGCCCTTTTACAAAAATATGTAAAAGTAGAAATGCATCTACTTACAAAGGGAAGTGTCAAAGACGATATCATTGAATATGAGTTTGGAAATTTTGACGAAGAAGAAAAATCAAAACGAAAAAAACTTCTAAACGATATAGAAGAAGGAATTTTAAAAATCGACAGACAATTTACAAAAACCTCGACAGAATTTACAGAAAAAACAGCTGAAGTAGAGGAAAAATTAAAATCCAGTTTTGAAGGACTAAACGAATCCATCAGAAAGTTTTTTAAGTAAATTCAGCTACTATTCAATGAGAGTTCGGCTTTAAGATTTAAGCTAACTCGAACATTCTTTCAACTTGTCATTCCCAAAACCTGCATAGTTTGGATGTTGGGCGTGACAAAAAGGATAAATTTCTTTTTACTCAGGAAAAGAATATTTCTCTTAGCCCGTAAATAATAATTTTACTTGTAAGGCTTTACCATTCTGTAAACATTGAAAGGTTATACCCGTATGAAAGATCTGCGTATTCTATTAATTGAAGATACAAGCGATGATGAGACGCTCTTAGTTCTTAAATTAGAAAAGAATGGATATAAACCTCAAATAACTAGAATCGCAGACCTAAATGAACTAAAACCTCTGGTTACTAAAAAATCTTGGGATATTATCATAACCGATCATAAACTTCCAGGGTTTACCTCTATTGAAGTAATCGAATTACTAAAAACTCTAAATGTAGATATTCCTTTAATTATCCTATCCGGATTAATCACGGAGGATTCTGCTATTGAAGCAATGCGTGCTGGTGCCAAAGACTATGTGATGAAAGACAGCATGGCGCGGCTAATACCTGTTATAGAGCGCGAACTCAGAGAAACAGATTCTCGAAATGCAAGGAAAATGGCAGAAGAAGCAGTCTATTATATGGCATTTCATGATCCACTTACTGGTCTTGCTAACCGATATGAATTTGAAAGTAAACTCATTAAAATTTTAGAAACTGTAAAATCAGACAGTCAAGCAAAGTATTGCCTACTCTATATAGACCTAGATCAATTTAAAGTTGTGAACGATACCTGCGGTCATCCTGCCGGAGATGATTTACTCAGGCAAGTATCTGTTATCCTCAGTCAGAGTTTAAAAAAAGATGGATTTGCCGCTCGAATTGGAGGAGATGAATTTACAATTATTTTAGAAAATTATACTTTAGAACAGGCTGGAGATTTTGCACAACTACTTCTCAGGAACCTAGCCGAGTTTAGATTCACATGGATGGACAAAATATTTATCATTGGTGGAAGTATTGGGATAATAAAGATTAGCCCAAAAATTGAGTCCATAAACGAAATCCTGAGCATGGCGGATATGGCTTGTTATGCGGCAAAAGAAGCTGGTAGAAATAGATATCATGTGTATATTGAAGACGATCGTTTGATGAGTTTTAGAATGCAAGAAATGCAGTGGTTATCTAGATTAAATGAAAGTCTTGAACTAGATCAATTTACTTTATTCAAACAACCAATTGTTTCCGTCCCCTATAACAAAGAAACCTCCGTTCAATTCTATGAATTTTTACTAAGATTAAAAACTACGAATGGAACTTTAATTATGCCGGATGTTTTTATGAGAGCGGCAGAGCGTTATAATATGATGCCATCTCTAGATAGATGGGTTGTGGAAAATGCATTTAGATATATTGCAGACAACTTCAGTAATGGAGAAATTAGGAAACAAGAAACTCGTTTTTTTATAAACCTTTCTGGGGCGAGTATGAGCGATAATAATTTTTTTAATTTCACTTTTCAAAAGATGAAAGAGTATGGAATTGAACCTAATCTAATTTGCTTTGAAATTACAGAAACAGTAGCAATTTCTGATTTCAAAAAAGCCATCGAATTTATCAAGGAAGTACGGAGTTGTGGTTCTTATTTTGCATTAGACGATTTCGGCTCTGGTATGTCATCTTTCTCTTATTTAACTCACCTTACGCAAAATAATTAAATTATGGGTTTATAAAGTACGATACTTTTTATGTGAACAAAGAGATTTTTGAGTTATATACAGATTTTTTAATTTCATCTTTTCGGCTAACGACGGCAGTT
>JAGOHK010000113.1 GCA_017996175.1 Leptospiraceae bacterium | reverse complement strand
ACTCTAAAAATTTTTCCCCAAGATGATGGCATGTTTCCACTTTCTAAAAAGTCTTTTATTTTAAAATCAGAATATTGACTATTATTTAAAGAATTCTTTTTGGTTTATTTTGAAACCTTTGAGGAAAGTGCTTTTTAAAATGTTTGCGGAAAGTTTTTCCCATTCTTTTTTGTTTTTGTTTACCCAGAGTTCGAGTTTTCTTTCTTTTGGGTAAATAATCCAATATTCTTTGACACCATTTTTTAAATATCGTTGGGCTTTGTTTCCTAAATCTCTTTTGATAGAACCAACAGATAAAACTTCGCAAACCAAATCGGGAACTCCATGAATATGAGTTTTTACGATATGTAAATTTTCCGTCAAAAGAAAACTCACATCAGGTCGAACCACATCTCCACCGTCTGGTAAAAAAACATCAATCTCAGTGACCGCTAGACCAATCGCATAATTCTTTAAGAATAAATTAATTTCCGTTATCCAATCCCCTTGCAATTTCCCGTGTTCAAATTCTCCGCTCGGTGCCAAATGTAGAACTCCTTCTATCATATCGTATTTGAATCCGTCCTCGTCGAGGTCGAGATATTCCTCCCGACTTACCTTCCAACCTTCATACTTTGGTTTATCGGAAAGCATTTCAGCAGATTTTGTTTCTGGACGTGTTTGGAGTAAAGTAGCCATGACTCAAGTATTTCCTTATTTCTATGAATTTGTCAATTGTAATTTCGGAGCACAAAGATTACCACCGATTACACCGATGGACACCGATAAAAGAACGATAAGAAATGATATGGATTCATACTAAATCGCGAATATTCAAGAAATATCGTATCTTCCTACTGGTGTTCCAGGTGACTATTTTATTGTATAATTCATTTTAGTCTTGACTAAAATGAATTATACAATAAAATAGTCACTATGAGCGATAGGTATATTTCTGAGAATGTAAGGGAAGATTTGTTGGATAAATTTATCTTTTTGGCTGGTCCGAGGCAAGTGGGAAAGACTACTTTTGCCAAAAATCTCCACGAAAAACATGAATACTTTAACTACGACGTTCCGAGTGATCGACTTCTCATAGAAGAAATGAGTTGGAAACGCGATACAAATTTGGTCATTTTAGACGAATTACACAAACTCAAAAATTGGAAACTTTTTCTCAAAGGAATTTATGACAAAGAAAAAACCAAACCTCCCGTTCTAGTGACTGGCAGTGCGAGATTAGAATTTGCCCGTAAAGTGGGTGATTCTATGGCGGGAAGATTTTTTCAATATCGCCTCCATCCTTTTGATTTAAAAGAACTGGCTAATCAAGGTAAACCGGAAGAAATTATGAGCGGATTACTCCAGTTAGGCGGATTCCCAGAGCCATTCACAAAAGGAAAAGAAACTTTTTATCGGAAATGGCGACGTTCTCATTTAGATATAATTCTTCGTCATGATTTGATTGATCTTGAGTCCCTTCGAGATATTACTTCGATTGAAACTATGCTCGAACTTTTGCGTCATCGAATCGGCTCTCCTGTTTCGTATGCGTCTATCGCTCGTGATTTACAAAAAAGTCCTGCTACTATTAAACACTGGTTTGAAATTTTAGAAAATTTGTATGTGGTTTTTCATGTTAGCCCCTACAATAAAAATATTGCTCGTTCTATTTTAAAAGAGCCTAAGTTCTATTTCTACGATCTTGCTATTACAGAAGGAGAAGGAGCACGTCTGGAAAATCTAGTTGCCTGTTCCTTACAAAAAGAACTCCATCTTGTAGAAGATATTTTTGGATTACGAACGGGACTTCATTATCTGCGGACCAAAGAAGGAAAAGAATTAGACTTCCTAATTACAATCGAAGAAAAACCTATTCTAATCATCGAAGTCAAAGTAGCGGATGATACTCCTTCGCCTCACTTTATTGCGTTTAACAAATATTTTCCTCAAATTCCTAAATTGCAACTCGTTCAAACTCTCTCGCGTGAAAAAGATTATGACTGGGGTTTGAAAATTCGTAAAGTATCTGATTACTTGACTAGCTTTGATTTAAAATCAGTTTACGAATCGAACATTGCTAACTTTTAAAAAATTAAAGAAGGGTTTCGATTTGTCTTGCCATAAATACAATAAGGAAAAGTATTTTCCTTATGCAAAATAATCTAAAACCTACTTTTTATCTCGACTTCGATTCTGAAATTATTCAAAATTTTATAGTATCTCTACAGATAGAAAATTTATCTGAAATCGAAAAAGCCAAAAGGATTTACCTAGCAGTTCGAGATCAAATTCGATACGATCCATATAATATTATTCTAACACCCGAAGAAGTGAAAGCAAGCTCTGTGATAAAAAGAGGTTACGGGTTTTGTGTGGAGAAAGCATTAACGTTAGCCGCTTGCACTAGAGCAGTAGGAATTCCGGCTAAAATTGGTTTTGCGAATGTAAAAAATCATATTAACTCTAAAAGGCTACAAAATCTCATGCAATCGGATGTATTCGTATTTCATGGTTACACTGAGCTTTTCTTGAACGGCAAATGGGTAAAAGCCACTCCTGCATTCAATAAATCGTTATGCGAAAGAGCTGGAATTTTACCGCTCGAATTTGATGGGGAGCATGAT
The DNA here is from genome assembly GCA_017996175.1 of Leptospiraceae bacterium. Taxonomy (GTDB): domain Bacteria; phylum Spirochaetota; class Leptospiria; order Leptospirales; family Leptospiraceae; genus UBA2033. The sequence continues at coordinate 13,544 of JAGOHK010000113.1, read as the reverse complement.
TCAATATTTCATCCTTTCGATAAATCAGGCAAACAGCACATGGAGTATTTATGCGATCATGGAAGTTTTGAGGATCTGCCTTATGAAAGGATGATTGAGGAATACGAAGTCTCTTATCCGCACTTGCATGTGAAAGAACAGAAAAGTTTTGGTACAATCAAAAAAGCAAAGTTTGAAGATGAGGTAAATACTTAGTAACTGACCTTACGCAAAATTGATAATTTAAGGAGCCAAAGATGATTTTGAGAATATTAGAGAATGTTAATGAATTAATAAATTCAATAGCCTGCGCCGTCATGCCCACCGCTAGGTGCAAACCTCAAGTGGACGCTGGACTCACCTTGCGTAAGGTGAGTTAGTAATTGATGGTTCTATTACAAAATTTCGATTTACTATTTACACGAAAGAAAAGTAATAGGAAAAAAAATTAATGAGTGCAGTAGTTAATATTGCTATGAACTTGGAAATTTAGGAATTACAGTTCATCGCATACATCGTTTCGCTCCTTGGCGAAGGCATTGAGTTAGCGACTAAGCTAACGGGCGGATGATTTTTCATCCCTGCGCTTAGTCGCGCCCAAAACCTTCGCATGTTCGAGGTGACAGAGGTAAGGAATCTGTTTTATGAAGATAGAATTTAATCAAATTATAAAAGAACTAAATATCCCAGCGAATGAAAGTGAGATTATATTTGAGAGGCTAATCGAGTGTTACTCCGAATCTCATAGAGACTATCACAACCTGAGACATATAAGGGAAATGTTAGAATGTATTAAGTTACACAAAGAGGATATTTCAGATTATCCACTTCTTTATATTTCTTGCCTTTATCACGACATTGTATATGACACTCACGCTTCTGACAACGAGGAAAAAAGTGCGGAGTATTTAGAAAGAGATTTTAAGAAGTACTTGCCCAAAGAAAAAATAGAAAAATGTAAAGACCTAATCCTAGGAACTAAAAAACATCAGTTTGTACGAGATGATTTTGATACTAAAATCTTTTTGGATTCTGACTTACTAATTTTGGGTAGAGAAAGAAATCGTTATATTGAGTATATGGATAGTATTCGCAAAGAATATGAATGGGTAGAAAAAGAATTTTACAAACAAGAACGAACAAAAATTTTACAAAAATTTCTAGAGCGAGAACGAATCTATTTTACAAATGAAATTTTTGAAAAAAACGAAAAACAAGCACGGGAAAATATCAAATTTGAAATAGAAATGTATTTTCAAAAATAGGTTATTATTCAACATAGCATGAAAATAGAAAATAGGAATCATACATGGGAAGAGCACTAAAAAATATAATAGTAACTGGTGGCGCAGGATTTATCGGGGCAAATTTCATTCAGTATCTCGCAAAAATAGGCTTCAAAGGTCATGTTTTGAACCTAGACTCTCTAACATACGCAGGTGATCTAAGTAATCTTTCTGGAATAGAAAGTAAACTCAATTACGAATTTATGAAAGGTGATATTCGTGATAAAGATTATTTGAATTTTGTTTTTACAAAAAATGAAATTGATACTGTTGTTCATTTTGCGGCTGAAAGCCATGTTGACAATTCTATTTCTGGTCCTAGAATTTTCGCTGAGACTAACGTCATGGGCACATTCGAGCTGTTAACCGCAGCGCGCACCTATTGGCAAAAAGATGGAAAATACAAAGAAGGAGTTCACTTCCATCATATTTCTACAGATGAGGTTTACGGATCGTTAGGCGAAACAGGATTTTTTACAGAGACTACTCCTTATGATCCGTCCTCTCCGTATTCCGCATCGAAAGCAGCATCCGATCATTTCGTAAATGCATTTCATAGAACTTTCAATATGCCTATTACGATGTCGAACTGTTCCAACAATTACGGTCCTTATCAGAATAAAGAAAAGTTAATTCCTCTCATGATAACGAAGGCGATTAATGGACGTAATCTCCCTGTGTATGGTGATGGGAAAAATGTTCGTGACTGGCTCTATGTCGAAGATCATTGCGATGCTATTTGGACTATTTTACAAAAAGGGGAAAGTGGTCGTTCATATAACGTTGGCGGAAATAACGAGTGGACTAATATCAATATCGTTAAGAAAATCTGCGAAGTATTAGGTAAACTCACTCCTAAACCAACGAGCGAATACGAAAAATTAATCCAATACGTCACTGATAGACCCGGTCACGACAGACGTTATGCGATAGATGCAACCCGAATTCAGAAAGAACTTGGCTGGTTTCCAAAAGAGACTTTTGAAACTGGGATTGAGAAGACGGTTAAGTTTTATTTGGGGTAATTCGAAGATTACCACTGACGCACAATGCCGTACAATTAAGAAAAACACGACAGATAGAACATACGATAATTCTTGAATATTCGTGGTTTTATTTAAGTCCATATCATTTTTCATAGTTCTTTTATCGGTATCTTCCACTCGTTATCCGTTAGCTTCATTCATGAACCCTCTAGTCCACTTTAATTCAACTACATCTTGTTTTCTCATTAAATAAAATCTAGGTGCGTAAGAAACTGTTTCTCTCTGCTAACAATGTTTCCTTTGACATTGGTTGTTTCTTCGAAATTTCTTGCGATGAAATATTTGTAAAAGAAATTAGAGCTAAGAGTATAGTTATCCGCAAATTGAGTATTGCAATTGTTGTTAGTTGAATATTGCAATTAAAAATTTTGACCCATTACTTCTAAAAGACTTCCATTAATATAACTAAAGTGAATAATAGTTTCACTCCGTAATCACCTATCAAAGCGATAAAATAATTATTAAAATCTTTCAAGTGAATAGTTAGTGCTACTTTGTCAAGTACTGAAATTTAGATATAATTTTATTAGAAAATAAAGCTGGGATTTTTAAACCATTCTGATGCGACTTGACAAAGTCGCATTAGTAGAAATTTTTATATAAGGATACGCAAATGAGAAAAAAAATTTTATTAGTAGATGACGACGAACTATTACTCGAATCTATAAAAACTGCATTAGAAAAGAAAGGTTATGAAGTCTTAACTGCTGAGAACGGAGAGATTGCTCTAGAGGTATATAATAATTATCCGGTAAATCTTGTAATCACAGATATTCGTATGCCTGTAATGGACGGAGTAGAACTGATAAAAAATCTGTTACTGTTTGAAAATAAACCAATTATCATTGCTCAATCCGTTCAAACGGATATGAAGTTAATCATTGAACTTATGCAAAATGGGGTATATGACTATTTACTTAAACCATTTAATTTTCCTGAATTAGTTCTAAGGGTAGACAAAGCGTACGAGACTGCTGAACTAAGAATTTTAAAAGAAAATTTAGAAAAGGAAAAAGAAATTCGCATTTCACATATTCTAAATTGGAATGAATGGAAAGAAAGTATTATTAAGCGAGACCAAGATAAAATTGACGGAGATCTAATTGGTAGTATCCGCACTTCTTTCAGTCAAGGAATTGGAATTGGTAATCTATTATCCGTAATAAGTATTATTGAAAAAAAAGCGACAGAAAAAGAAAATTACTATGAAGTCAAAAAACCCTTAATGAAATTTTTATTTGAGAATGCAAAAAATGCTGCACGTATAATTAATGTATTGGAAGAAATTGACAAAATTCAGACTTCAGAATTGGAGCTGAAAGAATATTCTATTTCTGAATTACATAAAATATTAAATTCTGTAGTAATAGAAATGGAAGATTATAAAAAATTAAGAAATCATTCTATTGTATTATGTGAAAATAAATTTATTCAATTTCCGTATCAAATAAAACTAAATTCTGATTATCTGCAAAAGGCAATGAGAGAGATTGTTTTTAATGCCTTTAAGTTCTCTAAGGAAAATACTAAAATTTATATCATTATGGAAGTTAAATCAAAAAGCATACTTATTTCTATTCTAAATACACCTGATATTATTGGAGGGGTTTACGGTATTTTGCCGGAGTATTCAAATATCATTTTTGAGCCATTTTTTCGAATTTCTAAATTAGTCTTTGAGTCATTTCCGACTTTAGATTTTGGACTTGGGCTAACTATGGTAGATAAAATATTTCGTAAACAAAATGGAAAAATTAGAGTAAATAATTTACTCAGTTATTTGAATATGGATGACAAAGGCACTCCCGGAATCTTAGTCAATTTTGAAATAGAAATTCCATTTGTCGGTTAATATGAATTACCCGTATAAAATTTTATATTTTTCCTTAATAACAGAAAATGATTTTTTAGAGATAATTCTTAGAAATACTAATTTCGCATTTCAAACCTACAATGTAAATAGTGTTCAAGAGGCAAATTATCTATTGGAAAATGAATCACTCTCTTTTGTAGTTTTAGATGAATCTGTTTTAACTAATATTTCTTTAGATTGGATTCCTAAAAATTTGACTCTATATAAAAATGTTTCTTTTATTTTATACGCCGAGAATTTATCTGAAACAGAATGTATCGACTGGCTAGATTTAGGTTTTTCCGATGTGGCTAATAGTTTTTTATCTCTAAAAATTTCGATTAAACGAGAAATTAGAACTAGGAAAATCTTAGAAGAATACCAAAATAATCAGCAAAGTTTGAAACAGTCCAGTCAATTTTTGAGATTGGTATTAGATCATGTGCCTGCTGGAATTTTCTGGAAAGACAAAAAATCTCGTTATATGGGTTGCAATAAATTACATGCAACTGCAATGGGATTAAAATCAACTGATGATATTATTGGAAAGTTGGATAACAACAATCAATATCTCGAACAAAAGCTAGAACTATTTCGCAAAGACGATTTAAAAGTAATCAATGAAAATAAAAAAGTTTTCCGGATAACTTATAGTAACCTCAATCGAGATGGAAGTGACATCTGGACAGAAACAACAAAAGTTCCAATTCAGAATGAAAATGGTGATACTATTGGAATACTTGGTCTATACAAAGATATAACAGAGCAAAAGTTACTAGAAAATAAACTAATAGAAAAAGAGGAATATTACCGTAGTTTAATAGAAAATCTTTCAGAGGGAATTATTGTATATGATTCAGATTTAGATATAATTCTAACCAATGCCAGTACTGAAAAAATTACAGGATTTACATTGAATGATTTGAATCAAGGATTACATAAAGAAAGCGGAGCAATACTGTTAAATGACAAAGAAGAAGTAATATCAAAATCATATCTCCCACATATTATTAGTCATAAAACCGGTAAGGTTTGTAAGGAAGTAGAAATCGGATTTCTATATCCAAATAAAAAAGAACAATGGATTCGATTAAGTTCAGTACCTATTTTTGACAAGCATAGCGTCATTAGCCGTATAATAACAACTCTCTCAGATGTGACCGATACTAGAAAGAATCGACAAAGATTACATGAAACAGAACTGCTTTATACAAATATTTTTTCTGTAATGAAAGAGGCAATTATAGTTCTAAACTCAAATAGAGAATTCGTTGTATGTAACTCTAGCGGAGAACAATTTTTAGACATAGCTAACAGTCTGAGAGAAAATTATGGCAAATTAGGATTAGTCAATGAACAACTAATTGAAATTCCTGAAGAGGAATTTCCATCAAGAAAGACATTTCAAACAGGCAAACCGTGCATAGACTCAATCGTCGGAATTCCAAGAGGCACAAAAGAATATCAGTGGATTATGGTAAATACGCAACCAATTTTTTCATCTGATGGAAAGAATGTAAGACAAGTAGTAGTATCAATGATTGATATTACAGAGAAAAGAAGAATTCAATCAGAACTATTTACAAAGAAAAAACTGGAAGCGATAGGCAATATGGCAAGCGAAGTTGTGCATAATTTCTATAATGTGCTACAACCAATTAATATATATTCCGACTTAATTCAATCAGACCTTGAAGAATTAGGTCAGGCAGCGCAAAAAGAGAATTTACTCCTTTATACAGATAGAATTTCAAAGGCAACCAAACGCGGGAAAAAAATGATCGATCAAATCCTAAAAATTGCACAGAAAAATTCAGAACCAAAACAATTGATCGACCTAAAAAAATTGATAGAAGAAAATATCGATGACTTGAAAATCATTATCCGAGGGAATATTAATATCCAGTTTTTGACTGATTTACAATTAGCAGAAATGGAAGCAAATCCAACAGATATGTACCAAGTTTTTTCCAATATTTTCAATAATTCAGTACATGCAATGGCGAACCAAGTAGCTGGAACTCTCTCAATAGAATTGAACCGAAAACAAATTTCTCAAGAGCTTCGAAGTATATTAAACGAAACCCTGTCTCAATGTACATTCGAAATTATTATTCGAGATAATGGACAAGGAATTAAACAAGAAAATTTAGAAAAAATATTCGAACCCTTTTTCACAACCAAACAAAAAGACGGAGGCACTGGACTTGGGCTTGCTAGCGTCTATGCAATTATTCAAAGTCTTAATGGAAATATATCAGTAGCCAGCAAAGAAGGTGTAGGGACAAAGTTTACTATCTATTTGCCCTGCCCACTCTAAGAGGATTTCAAATAATTCATTTTCTTGGTAAACTTAAATAGAACGTGCTTCCTTTTCCAGCAACACTTTCAGCCCAGATTTTTCCATTATGTTTATCGATAAAATCTTTGCAGAGTAAAAGTCCGAGTCCAGTACTTGATTCTCCTTCTGTTCCAGGGCGAGAAACTTTTTGGTCTATTTTAAATAATTTATCCAACGTTTCAGGACTAATTCCTATTCCTGAATCTTGAATAGATATTAGACTGTCATTCTCTCTTTCTTGTGCATAGCTAGATATATTGCCGTTAGCCGGTGTAAATTTGATTGCATTGGAAAGTAAATTTCTAATTACAGAATTAATCATTGCGTTATCTGCGTAAATATGCGGAGCATTTTCTATATCTTTGGTTATTGTTATATTCTTCTGTATGTATACTTCATTCAAACTATCCAAAATATTTTTTAGTAATTCGGAAAGGATTAATTTTTCAGGATGAAATTCCATCATCCCTCTTTGCATTCTTGACCAAGTCAAGAGATTATCTAATAATCTATATAGATTATTCGCAGACTTTAACATTTTTTGATGAAACTCTTTTATTTCAAGCAGAGTCATGTTATCAAATTGCTCCGCGAGTAATTGAGTTAAACTTAAAAAACCTGTAAAGGGTGAACGTAGATCATGGGAGATGATAGAAAAAAACTTATCCTTAGATGCGTTAAGTGCATTTAGCTCAGAATTTTGAGAATGAATTTTCTCCTGTGCTTTTTTAATTTCAGAAATATCTTGTGCCATACCTCGAAGCATAACTATATCGCCTGACGTATTTTTATGAGCTTCTCCGCGCACCAGCATCCAACCTTTTTTTCCATCTACGGTAATGAACTCAAGCTCTAATTCATAAGGAATTCCTTCTTTCACTGTGAGAGCTAAATTTGAGCTCAATTTTTCCCAGCTGTCTTTCGTGAACAATGTCTGGTGAAATGAATAATCTGGTGGTGGTAATTTTGGATCCAGACCATACATGCGATAAAGTTCTTCCGTCCAAAAAACACGATTAGTTGCCACATCTAAAGTCCAACTTCCCACATGAGCCATCCTCTGTGCTTCATTTAATTCTATTTCTCTCTGCCTCAAATCATCTTTTGCTTTTTTTGATTCAGTAATATCTCTGGCTATTGCGTATACGAGCGGTTCACCTTTTGAAGGTGATGCATTCCAATCTAACCATCTATAACTTCCATCTTTACATCTGTAACGATTTTGAAAGTTAATTACTGTTTGCCCCTTTGTTAATTTTTCCACTTCATGTAAAGTATTTTTAAGGTCTTCCGGATGAACAAAATCAAGATAAGAAGTTGAGAGCATTTCCTCCTGTGTATAACCAAGTGTAGCCTCCCAAGCAGAATTTATTTTTAAAAACTTTGCTTCTGCTGATGCAATACAGGCTAAATCCAGATTTAAGTTAAAAAATGTTTCATAATTTTCATTGGTTATAATTGTATGATTCATAGTATTTAGAAAATGCTTTCAGCAAAAAGAATAAGTTATGCTTGTTTATAAATTTTATGTTTGATAATGTCTACTTTTGAATGAAAGTCTTTGTCTAGAACCGGCTCAATTGCTTGGAAAGTATATTCGTTTACTCCTTTGCCTGAGCCTTGCAAGAGTGAGGCTAATTTCTGTTTGTTGATATAACCAAAGTGCATAAAAAGATTCGTGAGTATTCCTGATTTTATAATTCGTTGGTACAAAAAAGAATTAATACTAAAATAAGATATAATACTCATATAATCATGCATTAGATCATAAGATTTTAAAATGATGAGGCGGTCACATTCCTTTTCATAAACTTGCACAATCTCTTTAATGGAATGATTAGTTGACTTAATTATATAATGATCATAGTTATGGCTAACTTTATTTAGTCGCAAAAAACGATTCGAGTATTTTTTTTCAAGAAAAGAATTATCAGTAGTTGTCTTGGGCAAACGCCAAAAAGGATTTTGACCAAAAGAATGCAGTCTTTCTAAATTTTCAGAATAAAAAGAAATTGTTTTATCTGAATCATTTTGCTCTACACTATCTTTGAAATCAGCAAAGCTAACGGGTTTAACAGAGGTTAGCCCTATAGTAATGTAGCCAGAGATTTTTAAAGAGAGGTTAGTCATTGTTTGCTCTAAAAATAGATAAAATTTTTGAAACGACTCCACTGGAAAGAAGTTTTTTATCTCTAACATTTTCTTGCAAATGTGTGGATACCGTGTTAAACCCATCTGAAGCAGTGTTAATTTCTTTATAGCTATTTGATTCATCAACTTTCCAATTGCTACCAAGTCCAACTTCACCGTAAATAGTTGTATTCACTTCATCAAAAGGAATATTTTCAGAGTCCATAGTCTTTCTGGAAAGAGTGGATTTCATCTTCTTATTTTCCTTCGTGAAGTTTTGTCGAGAATCTTTGTATTTGTAAAAATCTTCCACAGAATCATCGTTTTTAAATAAATCCATGGCTCAACCTCCTTTCAAAAATTTACTAAATCCCACTTTGTGATTCATTTTAGAATAAGTCAACTAAAATCAATGGAACTAGAAAACGATTCTTTTTTTGATTACTTTTTATAAATATTGTTCATACAATAAATTTATGGGATTTATAGATTTTTATTTTTGGGGAAGTATTCTTTTTTCATTCGTTGCATCTTCGTATATTTTAGTTCAAATTCTTCTTACGTAGGGGTTTTTAATCTTTTCCTTCTTCCAAGATTCAATTATCTTTGTTATAAGTGCTTTAGTTAATTCAAGTCTAGTCGGAAGCCTCATTCCAACACTTGCATATTTTGCTTTAGCGTCTTCCCATTTCATATTGCCTTGGAGCTCACTCCATTCAGCTGTTTTTTTTCAGAGCTTCCGATATAAAACAAAATAAAATTAGATTAGCATAATCGTTATTATTCGTTTCATTCCGTTAAATTCCATTACCCATTATCCGCGCAAAGATTTTTTTTGCTGTCGTAATTGCGAGTTGAATAAGAAGAATTTTTAGTAAACTAAAATCAATCCATTTGATATAAGTAGGACGAAACGATTACAGAAAGATAAACCAATTTCGTCTCTTTGCCAGATAGACCCCCGACAGAAAATTTCGGGGGTGACAGTAATAATCCCCTCTCCTGTGTTCAAACTCAATATTGCTGTCGGGTGGGCGCAACATAATGTGTTTATTCCACCTTTTCGCTTGACGCTCCGCATGGTAATCTTTAAAATTTCCTCTTATCCAAATGATAAGTCAAAGCCATCGAGATACAAAGTTTCAATTTTTCTTTTGAAACTTTATCTTTCATTTTAAAAAGAATAGCACGGTTTCCTTCGTATTCGAATTCATCGCGAAACATTTCTCTAAATGAATCAACAAGTGTGGTCTGGCAGTTAAAATACATCGCATAATCATGTTTATCCGATTTAACCTTGTCAATTCGAATGGTAGTCCCTGATTTTGTTTGTGAAGTTAGATAACTAGGCTGTCCCCATCTCAGAGTTTCTTCTAATTCTCCAACGGTCTTTGTTTTTTCTGCGACTTCAAATATGAGTTTACGTAGAAATAATAATTTCGCTTTAATATCATGCGGGTAATCTTGAAATACCGTAAATACTTCGGGGCTTTTGATTTTAGGTTGAATGGATGAACTCATATCTTCTTATTCAATGCTATACTTAGAAGTAATCTTTAATTACTTCTTCTTTATAATCCCATCACGCAGAAGCTGCTCAAAATGATCGCATACTGTCTGTTTGATGCTAGTGAACTGAATACCTAAATCTTTTTGTGTGTAGGAATTATCAAATTTAACAGGAACACCAATATTTTTTTCAACATACTCATGACTAAATCCAAGTATTGGACCGAAAAGCCAGACCATGAAATAGGGAACAGTCCATTTTGGAAATGGATACTCTTCACCAAATTGTTCCCGAAGATAGGTGGCTAATCTAAATAATTCAATAGAGTCAGCGCAAGAAATATGTCTACCTTTCGCGGCGGGAGTAAAACCTGCTTTTATATGGGCGCGTGCGACATCACGAACATCAGTAATTCCAAACCAGAGTTCTGGAACTCCAAACGAAAAAGTTCCATTTCCGAGTTGAATCATCATATTTATACTAGTAGAATCAGTTCGTTTTGTGAGAGAAGGTCCGAGAACAAAAGCGGGGTTAATCGTGAGTAAATCCCATCTAGATTGTGCATTTGCAATTTTCCAGGCTTCTTGTTCTGCGACGGTTTTAGAATAAGAATACGGACTATGAGTCACTGAGCTAGTAGTATTCCAATATTCTTCTGTAAAAATTTTATTTTTAGTAAGCGCAATATCTTTATTATCCCCATAAATAGAAGCACAGCTCGAAGTAAGAACAACTCGCTTCACAGACGGCGTCGCATTGACCGAATTAAGCACATTAGCCGTTCCACCCTTGGCTGGCTCGATCAAATCTTTTTGTGCATCCTTAATTCCTACCACAAAAAAAGGAGATGCCATGTGAATCACAAGTTCACAACCCATCATTGCTTCCAGAAAAGAATCTTTCTTCATTAAATCGGCGTCGAATACTACCAATTTGCCTTTGGAGTTGTTTGCAATTTCTTCTAGATGAATGTATTTATCTTTTTTTGATTTATCCCGAACAGTTGTATGAACTGTATGTCCTTCTTCTAAAAGATATTTTACTACCCAGGATGCAATGTAGCCGCTCCCGCCGGTGACTAGGATTGGTTTCGATGGATTGATATTCATACTTTACCAGTATGATTAGTTGTAAAAAAACACAATCTTAAATTAGGTTGACGCTATGATTCTATTCTATAAGCTTTAACTATGGAAAATCTAGCACATAAATTCTACACTGAATCAGAATACTTGGAACTTGAAAAATCAGCTGAATTTAAAAGTGAATATTATAAGGGAGAAATCTTTGCAATGGCAGGGGCTTCCGCTTTGCATAATCGAATTGTTCGTAATATGACTGGGCTGTTCTGGGAAAAATTTAGAAATCACCCATGCAATGTATACGCTTCCGACCTACGAGTTCGCATTGATAAAACTAGTCTTTATACCTACCCAGACTTAGTGATTGTTTGCGGAAAAGAAGAATATTTAGATAATAGTCTAGATACCTTAACGAATCCGAGAATTATTTTTGAAGTTCTTTCTGATTCGACGGAAAAGTATGATAGAGGTCAGAAATTTTCTTTTTACAGGGAAATTCCATCTCTTCAAGAATACATCCTAGTATCCTCTCGTGAAAAAAAAATCGAAAAATTCAAACGAATGGAGAGCGGCAACTGGCTGTTCTCCGAATCAAAGGATGGAGAATTATTCTTAATTGATTCCATTCAATTATCATTAAATTTGGAAGATATTTACGAGAAGATTGATTGGTCGCTTTTAGAGGACAAAGGATTAAGGTAATTTGAAAATCAAACTAAGGATTACCTTTTTTTTAATTTTCTTTTCTACTATAAATCTAATTTCAATCGAATTTCCGAAAGATCATTCTTTTCACAAGGACTTTGGTCTAGAGTGGTGTTATTTCGTGGGAAATCTAAGTGTAGAAAAAGGAGATGAGTTAGGGTATGAGCTTAGTTTCTTCCGAGCAAAGTTAAATGGGAAAGAGGAAGTTTTTCCCGTGCATTTTGCGATTTCTGATATTTCTAATAAAAAACATTATACAGCACAAACTATTGAACGTAAACTTGGAGGACTTGCGGCTTACAATGATTTACTCATCCGAAGTGGGGATTATAAAATTGAAATTCTAGGCGAATCAGAGTTTAAAATTACTGCCAATCCGAGAGGCGAAAATATTTCCATCAACCTGCATTTAACAGCAAATAGAAAAGAAATTTTACTGCATGGAGACAAGGGTTACTCAATAAAAAGCAACCAAGATAAAAATATCTATTCTTATTACTATTCCATTCCTAGGTTACAAACGAAAGGCTTTCTAAAAATTGGCGAGCGGAAACTAGAAGTAACCTCTGGAACCTCTTGGATGGATCATGAGTGGAGTTTTCCTGTAAAAGAAAATGAGAAAAATTCCGATGCTAGAAAATCTCTTGCCTCAGAAGAAAATTCCTGGGATTGGATTTGTCTGAACTTGGACGATGGGTCAGATATAATGTTATTCAATTTTCGAAAAACTAAATCTGATTCGCCAGAAACATTTGGAACTTTGCGAAACGCAAAAGGAGAAACAGTTCACTTCCAATCACCGAGTGAGATTAAATTTGAATCACAAAATTCCACTTGGAAAAGTCCTGAGACAAATAAGCGTTATCCAATGAAATGGATAATTTTTTCAAATGAACTAAACTTAGAAATTGAAACCAGATTTCCCGAACAAGAGTTTGTAGGAACTACAACAACCGGAAATTCCTACTGGGAAGGGGCAATTAAAGCAAAGGGTTTTTTCAAAGACAAACAAGTTACCGGTAAGGGCTATTTAGAACTAAAAGGTTATTAGTTCAATAGGCTAGGATATAAGTACATAGGCTTATCTACCTTTTGAATTATTTACATTAGTAGCGGGCAATATGGGGTTACGTAAATACGACGGGAAAGCCCGCTGGAAAATACAATATTTTATTCGATACGTTAATAAACTTAATCCATGAAGGTAAAGCTCGACAGTTTAGAGAAAAACTTTTTCACACCAAAACTCAATACCAGACTTTTTCAATATATAGGATGACAAAATTAAGCTGCTCTTTATCCGTATTTGCTTCTTCTAAAATGAAAAATACTCGAGTAGTGAGTTCTGTTATGGCATAAATATACCTTCGCGCACAAATCAAAATTTGCGGATTTTTATTCTTTTTTTAAATAATGAGTAAAAAAAGTATCAGAATTAATTTATTATCCCAATCATCAAAAAACTGTGAGTTCAAAATATTTGTATTTATTTTACCCAGGCTTAGGCGAGTGAAATAAATATTTTTTAATGAAAGATTCTCACTAATAACTTACAAATCTAAATCCAGATTTTCTATTTCTAGAATTTTTAATGCGTTAGTGGAACGAATAAC
>JAGOHK010000112.1 GCA_017996175.1 Leptospiraceae bacterium | reverse complement strand
GTTATGAAGTTTCTTTCCATGACTACAAACTTACAAGTCCAAGTCTTACAGATCTAAAAAAACTTACAAAGAAAATATTGGAAGAGCATACAAAGAAAAAGAAAACGATTACTATAAGACTTGCTATAGAAAAAGCAAAAACTTTGATTTTTCAAATTGAAAATAATTTACATGCTCTAAACAAGGCGATGATATTGACTTTTCAATTACTAGATATGATACAACAGGCATTGTTTAAAAAAGAATTTCTCGATAAAGTTTCTTACCATGATTTAAATAATAAAAGAAAAGAAAACGCTTTGATTGAGGATTATTTGAATAAATTTAAAAGTAGAATTGTAAATGATAATAATTGGATAGAAAATCTTTTATCTAAAGATAAACAAACTGCAGAGTATACTCATCACAAATTTAATCTATGGTAAAGGACAGAAATGATGATAAATAGAGAATTAGAGGCATCAAAGAACGTTCCAAAAGCGTTTTTGAATCAATTTAGTTTCTTAGAACTGTATTATTTTTTTGAAGATAGAAAAAAATTTAACTCAAAACGTAATAAAGATGACGCCAAAAAATTGGATTACTTGATTCAAGAATATCCAGAAATAAAAGATATGTTCTTTGAGATTAATGACTATAAGACTGACAAGGAACAAGAACAACGGATATTTAGTCAAAGAAAAAACTTAGAGTTATTGAAACGAAAGGAATTTGGGATGCTTCAACTTATAATTAGAAACAAAAATCAAGAAATCGTTCACACTATTGATTTGAAAGAGATTTTTGATTCTAAAGAAATTTTAAATTTAAAACCTGTTAATAATTTGATTATAAAATATAATATTGCAACCGCCGGAACGGATAACAGTGATAATGCGGATGATATTTTCTTGATCGCTTCCCAAAAAGGTCTAATCTTACATATTTTAAATGGTGAAAATATTCTTATAGAAAGTAACTTAGAAAAATTGAGGAGTCTTGGCAGTCTACTGGAACTGAAGATTAGTATCGAGGAAAAGTAAATGTTAAAAGAAGATCTTTCTAAAGTATTAAACTCTTCTTTGGAACATTTTTATAAAACAGTTTCTGTAGAAGAGAATTTTATTTTCCTAATATCCATCAAGGACATGTCGTATTGTTACAAAGGTATAAATAACCGACCTCATTATTCTAAATTTTTAACAGAGAAATCGAACGAAGAAATAAGAGAATTACTTTTAGATTCAAATGATTGGATACGTTGGATTTTAGATTTAAAAGGTTTGCTCGGATTTGGAAGCTTAATCTATGGCGGTGAGTTTTGGAATCATACATCGCTTAATCTGAACAAGATGTGGACTAATGATATCACTCATAGGTTTCCAATACCTATTCGTAGCAACTTTAATGAATCGGATTCAGTGAATACAATAGTGACTGATTTAATCTTTAGATGCTACCATGCAATTCAGTTTAAAACCTTTATTAGAAATCCTAAAAGCAAAAGAATTATTTTTGATATTGTTGATTTAAATATTTTAAATCAAGATGAAAATACGATTAAACCCACACCGGAATGGGATGCGTTATGTATCGATATTTTAAAAGAAGTTTCGATAAAATATTTCAGTGCGAGGGTCTTTTCATCGCATACCGAAAGAGAAACTTTCTTAATGGGGAGCAATGAATCAAATGAATTATTGATTAGTTTGTATCATAATATGGGTGACAAAAAACCCGGATTCCTTAAATGCGGTAGTGATTTGGATGAAACAATAGAACTTAAAACTTTAAAAAAATTTCGGGAACAAGAGTTATCAGAAAGTCGAGCTTCCTTTGACACGTTTTGTCACTCAAACAAAACATACATAAATATTGATGATTTAAGGAAAGATTCCTTTTCAATTATTGCTACAGGAGAAATTCGCCTGTACACATATTTTAATTTTATTTTTAAAATATTTTCACTTGCACTTAGAGAAATGAAATTATTCAGTATAAAGGAATTGATTGACTTCATGTACTGTGAAAATATGAAAATTATTTCTGCTCTGCAAAGGCATGATATTTTTGGAATAAACCCTGAAATAGATGCGTTAATTGAAAAGGCTTTAATTCTGAAATTAAAATAAGCAAAACTTAAAAAGGTTTATTGAAGGAGTGCCCCCTCATGAAATGTCTCATTTTATTTTATTGGCTAATCATAATTCCCAGTCTTTTTGCTGATACTATTAATACACAAAAAGTCAATGTCGGCATTTATGATAATGAAAACTGTCCATCTACTGAATGGATAGAATTTCGAAAACAGCGCACTGATAATTACCAAGCAATTACTCTTATTCGTAAATCAGATAAAAATACTATTATTATTAGTGAGCCTCCCCCTGATGTAACTATTGAAAATATTCAAGATATTTTTGAAAGATACCCAAAAGTAGAAAATCAAATTTTCATGTGTGACGATCCGCTTGGAGAGGATGGACGGAAAAGAGATGTTATCCTACAATTATATAATCCTTTGGAGCCGGAAGCACTTCGTAATATTACAAACGATTTGAGAGAAAAATTATTCGGCGAAGTTTTTGGATATTCTATAAATAAAGTTAAGAATTCAAATAGATACAATTATGATATGACATTTCATCCTCATCAGATTATTCAGGTCATTAATCATGCTTTCGAAAAGAAAGAAAATTCACAAAATTTTAATTGGATAGATGAAAAAGAAGAAAGAGTTTTATTTCCTAAGAATAAGGAAAGAGAGGGGATAATATTAATTACATTTAAAAAAAATGAAATAATTGATCAGCAAGGAAAAAAATTAAGGAAAGACTTTCGAATTTTCAGCTTAAATACAGATTTAATTTTCGCTGCCATTGTTACTAAGGAAAAACTTATTTTAGTTGGTAGAAAAAGACAAATTCCAACGCAAGTATACCCACCATTAAGATTTGAAACATTTATCCAACTCATTGGAATTGCACAAAAAGAAAAAGAAAATCAAGGGGGTCAAAAAAGCTTAAGTAGTCAAAATGATTATTCAAAAGATAGTTCAAATCTGCTAAACCAATCGTTCGCAAGAAAAATAGTAGAAAATATTATAGAAAAAAATGAGTATAGACTTAAAAATAAGGATTATCCTGATTTTGCGCCAAATTTATTATCCAACTACACATTAGAGAATGAAATTGGAAATGCTCTTACAATTTCTGATTATATATTAAAAAGCTACAGTAATAAAGGGAAGGTAAAATATAAGAATTATTCAATGAGTTTACCGAAAGAATTTAATAATTCTGTTGGTATTATGGATTATTTGATTTTATTAAATTTATTTGGCTACCAAGGAAATGGTATTACCTTTAATTGGAATACTGATTCTCATTTCAGTAAAGTTTCAATAGAAAGTAACGAATTATTAATTCCAAGATCTACTGGATCTTTGAAAATATCGTTCATCCCTGATGGATCGAAAAACTTAAATAGTTTAAAAGAACAAGAGAAAGAGTATTTCAAACTATTTTCAACTGCTTCGAAAAGTTACTCTTTAGCAAATGTAGTTAAGTTTGTTTTTTTAAGAGAAATCTTTAAAATTTCAAATATTCAATTAAAAGATAATTTATCTGTCCCTTCTGAAAATTTAACAGAGAAATCCTTGGAGTACTCCGCCAAATACGGAAAGGATTCCAATGAAAATGCCTATAAAGAAGCCCTTGAAAAACATAAGGAATTCATAAAACAAAAAAACAGTTGGCTATTTAGTCCAGGAATTATTGCATCAAAATACGATGACGGAAATTTTATAACTGGTGGGCATAATAATGATTATCCTGTAAATGAATTCAGGTTTGTAAAGAGAAAAGCTTTTGATTTTCAAATATCCGGAAAAAAAAATAAAAAAAAGTTTCAATTTATATTGTCTGAAAAATATTTAGGAAAAACTCAATATCTTAATGATATTGTTAAAGAGAATAGAAAAATTTTAGAAGCTACTTCTGCTGATGAAAAATCTGAAATTATTGGAATTCTAAAAGAAAAACTAGATTCAATACCCGAAGTCAAGCCTCTTTTCTTTGATGACTACAAGAACCTTTTTAAAGAATCTCAAAAACCGCTTCCCGAAAAAGTGATTGGCGCAGGCTCATCGTCAAAAGAAGAAGCGATAAATGAACAGAGGGAATTTCAAAATATATTTCAGCTAAAAGAATCTAATATAGATTCTCAGCAGCCTTTACCTAAAAATAATGAAAGTATTCAAAAATTTGAAAAAGATGATAACATAGAAATATATTTTAATTTTGAGGATTTGGCAGAAAAAAAAGAAGCTGCATGATATAAAAATTTTTCAGTATTTTTATCAAAATCCTAATTTTCCGGAAACTAGCATATAATCCACAGGAGGATTATATGCTAGATTTTATTTTTCTCAGAAAAACTTTATTCTTTGCGAGTCGGGCGATGTCTGGGCTAGTTCGAAAGCGGCAACCGGACACACCCTATATAATACATCCGTATAGTGTAGGCTTACACCTATTAACCGAAAGTATTCAAAATACGATTTTAATTGCGGTTGCGTTTTTGCATGATTTGTTAGAAGAAACCAATGTTTCCATTTTGACATTAGAAAAAAACTTTGGAAAAATTGTTACTGATTTAGTTGTTGAGTTAACTGATCCGAAAATACTGCGGAGTAATAAAATTATCCTAGAAGAATTTAAAATTAAACATATTCGGGAATCTGCAAGTAACGACGCTGTTTTTGTTTCTTTAGTGGATAAGATTGATAATGCGAAGAGTCTTTCATATGAACTAAAAAATGGATTGATTACAGATATTTCTCGAAAGGAAAATTATTATCATGGTTTACTTTCTTCGTATAAAGAAAGACAGGCTACTGTTAATAATCCGGTCTATAATAAAATGCTTTTAGAGTATGAGCGTATTGTATTGGAATTGTGGAAATAAATAAAAGTTTTCGATATGTAATAAAATTTCATAGATTCGGCATTTACTTTGAATGATACTGAATCTATGAAATCGTTATATCCTAACCGCATGATTTTCGAGCAGCAATTCATTGTTTAAAAACAATCCTTCCTTTATGACCTTTTCTTCATCCGATTCACTTTTTAAATAGAAAACATCAACGAGGTAACGATCATATTTATCTTTTCCAAGAGTTTTGATAATTAAAAACTTACAATCCTTCAAACAGGATTCAACAAACTTCTTAGAAGTTCCCCCCATCGCTTGGTCGCTCTCCATCAGCCGAGCTATCCTTTCTTAGTAGAAAGTTCCGGTGCGTCTAATCCGCGTAGCCGCAAGCGTTGTTCGATGGAGACTGAAAAGCCAAGGTCGATATTTACAAGTAAAGTGTCTCCGTCGATGACTCGTTCGAGATAGGCTTTGTAGGTAAATAGTTCTTTGACATTTGAGTTTAGTTTGAAGGAGTAAGTCTTGTTATCCTTTGTAGAATCGATGATAGAGCCGATTTTGAATTTAGAGAGATTTACTTTTTCCTCTAGTAGGATGGAGAAACCCAAATCAAGATGAGGTAGACTTGTTGTAGTATCGTCTTTGTATTTTCTCACAATCCTGTAAGTATAGAGTTGTAAAGTCGGTCTTGCTAATGTATTTGTCGTTGGTTCATCTTTGTTATCTGATTTGGATTTACTTTTTGTTCTGGCTAATTCCTGTTTGACGAGAGTTAGTAAATCGCGGCTTGTTAGTTTCTTTTGGATTGCATTTTTTTCTAGCGTGAGTCTGATTGTAGAATCTTCAATGAGTAGCAGACAAACGTAATGACTCCAAGATAGTTCGGAATGAAATTGACCGGATTTGTAGTATTGATAGAATTTTCTGATGTAGCCTAGATTTCTTTCTGAGAATCCTTTTGAATATTTTCGGGTTTCCACCCATCGCTTGGTCGCTAACCAGCAGCCAAGCTATCTTTTGATAATTGGTTTAGAACTTTATCGCCGTAAGCCGCACGCGTTTTCTTTTCTTGTGTTACTTCGATTATTCTTTGTCCAATTTTCCGGCTCTTTCGCTCACGTCTAACGGATGACGTGGCTCAAGCCCATTCTCGCTTAGCCGCTCGAATATAATTAGAAGATAAGACTGCTTTGTTCCAATCCTCGTTTCCATCGTTTAAGGATTGCTCGTAGATTTTGGATATGTCTTTTAGTATGGAGTTGTATTGCGTTGAGGAGATGCCGGAGGATTCGATTGCCATTTAGATTGTTTTCTAGTGAAAATTATATTTGGTCAAGCTAAAATTTAGTTTAGAATTTATTGACTGGCTTTTTGAAAATGTGGGCTGTGTCTGGTTTGGGTTGCTGTAATAAAGAATGGTTAGAAAGTTAATTTGAATCAATAGAATCAGGGGTGAAAGGCGGTTTTTGTAAGTTGGGGATAGGGTAGGGTTTGTGAAATTTTGGGCAGATTTTGCAGACAGTCTGCGGAATTGATGAGGGACTTTGCGGATACTTGTAAGTTAGCCGCTCATTGGAGTAAAAATCTCCCCTAGCCCTGCGAAGGCGCTGGTCGCGAATACTTGGAGCGAAGGGAGGAAATGCGAAAAAGGGGAAATTGGGAGTAGCCGCTACCGCGGAAGTTCAAACTATTTCTAAGAACTCAGAAAAGGTCTTAATGGAGCCTTACAGCGTGTTAAAACTAAAAAGTCGCTGTGGCGGGTTTTTGGTTTTTTTGGCGTTACCTTTTTTTGCCATCAAACTGTGACCGAACAGTTTGGGGATAAGCACGAGTGTGCGTTGGGTGGACACAAAACCAAAAAAAGGTAACAGTAAAGATCCCCCTCGCTGGGAAAGCGGAAGTAAAAAATAATCCCGCTCTGGAAAAAGGAAGCAAAGAGAATCTCAAAAGTGTGGTTCGACACATTATGTTGCGACCCTAGGGAGCAACATTGAGTTCAGCTTGGAAGCTGCTGCTCACCAACCGAGCAGTAACGTAAAAGGGATAATAAGGGTTAACCTTATGAAAAGAAAGTCTACCAACGACGAGCGTTAGGGATCGAATGGGGTCAAGTTTTTTCGGTCACTGAGCAGATGCTTCTTAGCATCGTGTCGAAGTGTGAAAAAACTTGACCAGAATGAGAGCCCGGCGCATTAGCCGAGAAAGTAGAACAAAATCACTTTTTGTAGCGTTAGCGTGGCAAATACTGAGAATGCGCAACGCCCAAGTTGTAAACACCACCTGAGTGGGGAATACCCGAAGTGGTTTCAGCTAACTCGCTTTAGTAGGCAGACTACTAAGGTAATACTCTTAAAAAAACCTTGCTAATTCTCAAGATTTTAATTGAATGTAATCAGGAAATGGTAAAAGCAATGGATGTTTACCGTAAAACAATACCGATAAAATTAAGGGATTCGAACTCGCTTATTCCCTGTCAACGACCTATTAACCTCACAAAACCTTTTTATCTAAACCTGCTCTTCGTCTACTCTAGAACGACTCTTCGAGCCAAATTTGGCTCGAAGAGTCGTTCTAGATGGCTTTTAGATTCAATTTAGATAGGAGGTTATCCGAACGTTAACGCAACGTTCTTATGATACGATTCTTTTATGGCAAAGCTGAAGAAAGGGGAAAAGGTTTATCTTGTTTTATCACCTTGTCTCCGAAAAAACATTTGAAATTCATGATAGAGTAGCTATTCTGTGTTAAACGGTTAAGTATGATAACTAGTAAATCTGATCTGCATAGGAAATTGAATTATGAAGCAACGAATTGTAATAATTGATAAAGATGTAAAAATACAAACACTTTTAGAAAGTTATTTAACTGAATATGAAATGATTGGTATCAATGATTATGTGAAAGCAGTTGATTTATGCAAAAAGGCAGCTCCTGATTTAATCATTATTGGATTTTTGCCAAAGAATGATTTTGATGCAACGGCTGCAGTGCGAACTCTCAAAAAGGATATCTCTACAAAAAATGTTCCAATCATTGGTCTTTATCATAGTATAGATAGGATTCAAGCCGAAAAAGATCGTAAGGATGGTGTTGAAGCCTATTTAGTCAAATCAGCACCCAAAGATGCACTCATTGCAAAAGTTAAAGAGTGCATCAATAATGCAAAAGCACAAAAACAATATGATTCCTTTAAAAGTAAAAATCATATCCGAATTGAACATCCAACTCCTAATTTGATTAAAATTTCTTTTCAATCCGGTTTGAAATATGTCCTCCCAGAAATAAAAAATATTTTCAATGCTGATTTATTGAATAGTATCAAAAGCAAAGAGTGTTGTTTGGATATTCGAGATTTTCCTGGTGTATCTAAAGAGGATTCGTTAGTTCTCGAAAAAATTGTAACTGTTCTTGGGAAAAAGAGAATTGGGCTAATTGTTGGTAGGCATATGGGTGCTATCATTTCACAAGGCAACCTGGAAAACCAAGCAGATCTTTTTATGAATTTAGATGATTATCTAGACTATTTAAAGAAACCTAGAACAAAACCAAATATTCCATCTCTTTAGAAATCTACAAAATAGGAGACCAAAATTTTTCTAGCCTACCTATTCGTATTTAGAAAAATGGAGGAATATGGTTACTAAAAGTCTCAAAATTTCTGTTATTATTCTATTTGTTTTAGCACTACTTTCCGGTGGTTTTTTTGGGTATATTTTATCGGAAGTGGATAGGGGAGAAGAGCTTACCAAACTAGCGACTTACTTGCCTACCACCCCTACAAAACTGTATGACTTAAATGGAGTTCCTTTTGCTGAACTTTATCGACATAGACAGGAGCTTCTTCGATTTCAAGATATTCCTCCTCATGTGATTCACGCCTTTATTTCTGTTGAGGATAATAATTTTTATAACCATTTTGGCATTGATTTTAAAGCAATTATCCGAGCGGGGGTAATCAATCTTATTCACTTGAAGGTTAAGCAGGGTGGGTCCACGATTACCCAACAATTGTCTAAAGCAATTTTAAAGAATTCTAAAAAAAGTTTTACTCGTAAATTTATTGAAGCACTTCTTACCTTGCAGATTGAGCAGGAATATTCGAAAGAAGAAATTTTAGAAATCTATTTTAATTTGGTTTACTTGGGACATGGTGCAACAGGATTATCCACTGCCTCTTCTGTTTATTTTTCCAAGGACGTTCAAGATTTAGACGTTGCAGAGGCTGCTATGCTTGCTCGTCTTCCTAAGGCTCCGTTTCAATACTCTCCCTATAAAAATTCTCATACCGCAAAAAAAGCACATCTAACAGTTCTTCGCCTCATGGCAGAAAATGGATTTATAAAAAAAGAAAGTATCAATGCAATGCATGATGAATTCTGGCAGAGATACTGGCCAATCGTGATTACCCAGTCTCCTTCGAGATCTACTTGGGGAACTAAACTCGATCGGGCTCCCTATTTTACCGAGCATGTTCGTAAACAGTTACTTGCCGATTTGGGCGAAGATTTGGTTTATACTGGCGGCTTAAAGGTATATACCACACTTGATTTACGCAAACAAGAAATTGCCGAAGAGGAAGTTCGTAAAGCTTTAACCCATTATGATAAAACATCTTTTGGTTTAAGTAATTCTTTTAAAGCCGGTGTGGATGGACAGCTTGTGGGCTTATACGGATTACTCGGAAGTATTTTTCCAATTTCTCCTATGGAAATTAGCAAGTTTGATGAAGCGGCTAATTATCGTTCTGTGCTGGAAAGCGAACTCAGTGATGCAATGGATATTTTAACAGCTTTGACTCCTACTGAAAATGAAGCCTCGGCGGTTGGGGAATTTAGAAAACGAACAGCCGTATTTACTAAGAATTTACATGTTGAGGGAGCGTTTATTTCCATTGAGTCCGGAACTGGTTATATCCAAACTATGGTCGGCGGATCTAAATTTACTCCTAAAAATCAATTTAACCGTGCGATGCAGGCGAGACGTCAGACGGGATCTTCTTTTAAACCATTTGTCTATGGAGCCGCCATAAATGAGAGAGTGATTTCTAGTGGAACAGGAATTATGGATGCACCTCTTACTACTTTAAATGATGATGGGCATGGTTGGGCGCCGGAAGATTCTACTGGTGATTTTCATGGTATGGTTCCGGCTTACAGGGCTTTGGCGCTATCTCTTAATATTGTTTCGGTTCAAATCTTTTTTAAAGTTGGTGCTGAGGCTATTATTGATTTTGCGTCTAAACTGACTAAAGCGAATAAACGTCGTTTTCCTGATAATCCTACTCTTGCACTTGGGGTTGCCGAAATGACTCCTTATGAAATGGCTTTAGGATATTCTATTATTTCAAATAAAGGTCGAGATGTAATTCCTTTTTCTGTTCGTTATGTAAAAAATCAAACAGGTTCTATTATTTTCAATAAGGAAGTAATTATCCAAAAAGAATTAGCTGCTAAAGCTGCCGATGGTACAATCCAAATAATTCCAGAAAGTACTGCTTGGATTTTAAGAAGGATGTTACAAGGAGTAGCCGATAGTGGAACTCCGACAACAGCTCTAAGAGAAGCAAAATACAATGGTGTTTCCGGTGGAAAAACTGGCTCAACGAGTTCGTTTACCAATGTATGGTACTGCGGATTTGATCCTAAAATTGCTTCCGTATTTTGGATGGGTTATGATAAAAATTCGATCTCTCTTGGTCCTGGTATGACTGCTGCTTTAACTGCTGTTCCTGTTTGGGGTAGGATATATGCCAAGTGGTATGAGGGTCGAGAATACCCGCAGTTCAAACTTCCAGACGGATCCGATCCAATGCCAGAGGGTGTGGCTGCCGGCGGAGTATGCGCCAAAAATGGATTATCCCCTAGACCAGGTGTATGTCCTATGGGTGGTGCTCTTTACTTAAAGCCAGCTGTGGTTAATGGTGTTATGCGCTCAGTTCCATGGAATCGTCAATGTGATGGAGATAGGGATCATGAAAAGGCTATAGATTTTAGGCAATTCTTACAAAATGAATATGAAATTTCTGATGAAGAAATTGATAAGAAAAAAGCATTTAAGATAAAAGCTGATTAATGAAAGACGATAATTATGCAGTCTTACGAATTTTAGATTTCAAAAATTTTGTAATCGCAAGGTTTTTAGCAGTTGTAGGAATACAGGTTCAAGCAGTAGTAGTCGGCTGGCAGGTTTTTGATAAAACAGGCGATCCACTTGCTCTTGGACTTGTGGGGTTATTTGAAATTATCCCCGCTATCTCTGTATCCTTGTTCGCTGGTCATTTGGCTGATCGAAAAGATAGAAAAACTATTGTACTCATTTGTTATTCGGTTTTATTTTTTTGTTCTGTGTCTTTACTTTTTTTAAGTACATCTGTCTTAGAGTTACAGGCTAATAATGTTTATCCAATCTATAGTGTTATTTTTATCAGCGGCATTGCAAGAGGTTTTTTGGCTCCCTCTTTGTCTGCTTTTATGGCACAATTAGTTCCCAAACATTTATATCCAAATTCCTCTGCTTGGAATAGTATCGCCTGGCAAGTTGCAGCCGTTTTTGGTCCAGCACTTGGAGGAATTCTTTATGGATTTAGAGGGGCTATTCTCGCTTATTCGGTCGATGCTACTTTACTTCTAGGTGCAATTCTTTTTTATTCTCGCATTTTACCTAAACCAATACCTCAAAGGAAACATGGGGAGTCTATTTTTGAAAGTCTATTTACTGGTTTTAAATTTGTTTTTTCGAATCAGGTGATGCTTGCTGCAATGAGTCTTGACATGTTTGCAGTTTTGTTTGGTGGTGCGGTTGCATTACTACCTATTTTTGCAAGGGAGGTTTTGCAAGTGGGTCCTGAAGGGCTCGGAATTCTGCGCGCGAGCCCAGCTTTCGGTGCATCAATAATGGCAATGATTTTAGCCTACAAACCTCCGAAGGAAAATGCTGGAATGATTTTATTGATTGCCGTTGGTGGGTTTGGTCTTAGTATGATTTGTTTTGGACTATCTTCTTATTTTTATCTTTCTATTTTTTTGCTTGCTCTTAGTGGAGTCTTCGATAGCGTAAGTGTTGTTTTGCGCTCCACTATCATGCAAATATTTACTCCTGAGAGTATGAGAGGACGTGTTGCCTCGGTGAATAGTATTTTTATTGGATCTTCAAACGAATTGGGCGCTTTTGAATCTGGTGTGTCTGCAAAATTTATGGGTGCCATTCCGTCTGTATTATTCGGCGGGGCAATGACGATGCTGATTGTTTTTTTTGTAGCAATGAAAGCTCCCTTGTTACGAACGTTAAGTTTTACGGAGGAAAAAAATGCTACAATCACATGAAATTAGTGAACTTAATTCTTTCCTAAAAAATCTTTCCGGAAAAAACTCTTCTCTTAGTATCTATGTAGATAATCTTCATTCGCCTTTTGTACTCTTGCCACAGGAATATACTTTACCTCCGATTTCTAATATGGAGTTAAGTAAACAGGATATTTTTTCTTATTTAGAAATTTTTTCTAAGTTTATTCCAGAAGCGATGTCTGGATGTAGCGTTTTACCAATGCAAAAACCAAAACGGGAAACCGGAAAAATTTCACTTGTCAAAGAAATTTCTATTCGTGGATATAATTATCTTTATATTTTTAAAATTGATGCTGCTTATTTAGGGGGAAGTAAAAAAGATAAAATAAAAATTGCTGCTTCTCAACTAACGCATCCTGCTTTTGAGACAGATAGAATTTATTTTTCTACTCGAATTATTCCGATTAAAAATGTCATTCGTGCAGATGGTGAAATTATTGATTTTGAAGTACAACCTTTCGATAAAGGACTTTTTTATTCGGAAGTAGAAACTGAGTCAAATGACAGACCTCAAAAATTTTCTGAATTATTTGATGAGATTGATTATTCAAATATTCTTGAGCCAGTGAAACTTAGTTTGAAGATTTTTCATCCCAACTGGACACTAGGTAAAATTTATGAACCAGTTTTTATCGAGTATTTAACACTTGTTATCCGCTTTTTATCTGTTTCCTATTCAGATATTTATTCTCACTTTTCGCATTTTTATGAAATCTTAGAAGTCATACATACTGGGCAATCTGCTTCCGATATTGCATATCGAAATTTTATTTATTGGTTAAAGTTGCATTCTTTTGAGCGGGGAACTTCCCCCTCAGGAAATATGCGTTGGAAGATTGAATTTTAGATTGGTTTAGAAAATAAAATGATTCATACTCTGAAATTCATATTTCTGTTTTTGATTCTGACTTATCCCATCTTTGGACAACGTGCCGATTTTTATGATCCATACGATTATAGTATGAAAAACTACAAAGGTGGGGATAATGTGGGGCAGGATAATTACAGGGAGTATGATTTACCTCCTAAATTTCAAAAGCCCGCACTGGTTACACCAAAGAATGTGCAAAGGCAGTCTGATTATAATAGTTTATTGCAGGGGCAACAGATCGGTATTCGCAGATCTCCTTCTCCGACTCAAAATCAAATTCCGCAAACTAATAATTTGCCGATAAATCCTCTGACCGGTGAAATTAATCCAGAAGCAATACTTAGACAAAGGGAAACAGAAAGATTAAAAAAAGAAAAAAAACGAGAGTTTCTAAATCGAGAGATTGAGCCTTACACAGAAACTAGAGCAAGAAGAATGGAAATTATTTTTTTAACAACTCTTCCTTTTTCGATTCCATTATCTGTCGGAATAACATATTTAATTGGTCAAATGAACGGGAATGGAAATTTTCTAAAAACCACTCCGGGTTTTATGTTTACTGCTTTAATTGCAAGTGGGTTTTCAGCGGCTAATATGATCGCAGATATTAACCGCTATGACGAATATATGAAAAATAAAAGAGAGAATAATGTTGATATCCCTCCCATTGATCAACAAAGTCTTCTAAATAAAAATAACCTTCTCAATTTTTCTTTTACAATTGGAAGCAAAAGTTTCTAAATTTTTATGTTTTGGAATAAATATAAACCTAAAGATAAAAGAAAACTAAAACTTTTCATCGGTAAAACATCTAGACTACTTCAAAACTTTCGCTCCGCTGTTCATGAATTTCATTTTGCGTACACTCGAAACGTTAGTAGGTGGTTATTCGCTCTTTGTGGGTTTTTATCTATTGTTACTCTTACCATTGAATACGGGTTTTATTATAATAGTGATTGGGCAAGTTATATATGGCTCATAAATTCATTCGCGATTAATTACCTATTAACTTACGAAGTTTTGGGTTTTTCTTTTACGACTGATCCTTATTTTGTTTATATAAAAAAACATAAACCAGAAATAATCATTGTTACTTTAGTATTACTTCAAAAATTTTTTGAACAAGATATTATTAATTATTTGCATCTTGGAGAATTTGGAACAAATGATACTGCTCTTGTATTTTTATCGATCAATCAAATATTTTTAGTATTCTCTAATTTCGCGAGGCTTGTGAGAAACACCCGCCTTTATAATTTAAAAAAACTAAATCCATCTTTTATATTTTTATTTAGTTTTGCTTCTATTGGGTTAGCTGGGACTCTTCTTTTATCTTTGCCTAAGGCTGGCAAAGTTGATTTACGGTTAATAGATATTATCTTTACAGTTATTAGCGCTACATGTGTTACAGGACTTTCTACGATTAGTATAGTGGATTCATTTACAACGCTTGGACAAGTCATAATTATGATACTTATTCAAGTTGGTGGTTTAGGTCTTATTACCCTCACTACTTTTTTTTCTATCTTTCTTGCCGGGCAAGCGTCGGTTAATGATAAATTACTCATGAAGGATTTACTCAGTGAAGAAGCGATTGGTAGAGTAAGGAAAATCATTAAACAAATTGCGATCCAGACTTTAATCATTGAGGCAATTGGTGCATTTATATTATTTCATAGTTTACCGGAAGAAGCAGGTCTTTTGGGAATGGAAAAAATTTTCTTTTCTATTTTTCATTCTGTGTCAGCATTTTGTAATGCTGGATTTTCCCTTTTTCCAAACGGTCTTGCGGAAAGTTTTTTTATCGGTGGCAAAGCATACTTAGTCGTTATTATGTTTTTGATTACGTTTGGTGGACTCGGATTTCCTGTAGTTAGTGAAATTGTGAATAATCTGTTTACGCCGGATAATATCAATGTTAGACTCTCTGTTTTTTCTAAATTAGTTCTGATCATTAGTTTTTCACTTTTTATAATGGGGGCTACTTGCTATTATTTCCTTGAGGCAAATTACACTTTGAGCGGTCTTTCTTTTTCGGAGAAAATTTTTCATTCTATATTTTATTCTGTAACAACGCGTACTGCGGGGTTTAATACTCTTGATATTGCAAAAATGGGAACACCAATGGTATTTTTCTCCTTTTTACTTATGTGGGTTGGCGCTTCTCCAAATTCAACGGGGGGTGGGATTAAAACGAGTACATTTGCTGTTAGTTTCTTGCATATAATTGATTTGGTCAAAGGTAGAAATCGTACAGATATATTCAATAGGACTATTTCTCCGGCTTCAATTTCCCGAGCGTCCGCGACTATTGTTCTATCTCTTTTTGTTATTTTTATTGCGATCTTTTCTATGATTATTGTTGAGCCGTTTCCTTTTTTAGATATTTGCTATGAAGTGGTTTCGGCTTTTGGTACTGTTGGGCTAACTAGAGGGATTACCTCCCATTTGTCTGACTCTAGTAAAATTGTTATCTCTATCGTCATGTTCATGGGACGAGTTGGAGTCCTTACAATTCTAATCGCATTTGCCCCTAAATCAAAAGCGTATAACTACCGTTACCCGGTAGAGTATGTGGTGGTGGGGTGAGTTTAATCCCAGATAAATAACCAGCGGATACCGACGTATGCCGCGTAGAATACCCAACCGAGAGGTCCTTTTCTTTCTTTTTCCGATAAGTATACATTGATTTTGGAGTATTGAACCATATTTTGGTAGAGATTCATTTTACCTTTAAGAGTATCAATTTCGTTTGTGATTCGATGTAACTCTTGTTCGACTTTGACGGATTCTTCGACAGTTTTTGCTTTTGCGAGTAAATCTAAATAACGCTTTTGGAATTTCTCTGCATTTTCTAAACGAATTTTCGCATCGTAGTAGGCTTCGGTAATGTCTTCGGAGGTTACTTGCTCGTAAACCACATTGCCTATTTCTTTTACCTGTACAATCATCTCAAAAAAATTATCACCCGGAACTTTAAAATACACAGAGTTTAAAGTTTTACTGATAATGACTCCTTC
>JAGOHK010000111.1 GCA_017996175.1 Leptospiraceae bacterium | reverse complement strand
TTCTTTCCAAACATGCAGATTTAATCGGCATTTTAATTATGCCGCTTACTTACGGGTTCGTAGGTTGGTTTACAAACTGGGTCGCACTCAAAATGACTTTTTACCCAATTAAATTTTGGGGAATCCCTCCTTATCTTGGCTGGCAGGGGATAATACCGCGTAAGGCGCATAAAATGGCTAGTCGATCGGTTGACGTCATTACGGGACGCCTCATAAAGATTGAAGAAATCTTTGATAAAGTGGATCCTGCCATGATCGAAAAGGAATTAAAGCCAATGCTAAAACCAGTCATTCGAGAATTGGCAAAAGACATTGTAGATCAAATCAGACCGGGACTCTGGCCTGCCATTCCGGATCTTCTAAAAAATCAAATCTATGCGGAAACGGAAAAACAAATTCCGAGTGCCATCAAGAGCATAATTCTAGGTATTCGCAAAAATGTGTATCAATTCTTTGACTTAAAAGGAATGGTTCTTAAAAAACTTTCTGGGGATAATGTTGTTTTAGTGGTAGAACTTTTTCAGACCGTTGGTGGACCTGAGTTTAAATTCATTGAAAAATCTGGTTTGTATTTTGGTTTACTCTTAGGTCTTGTGCAAATGGTAATTTGGATGATTTTTCCCGTTTGGTGGACTCTTCCCATTCAAGGGGTAATCGTTGGTTATCTCACGAATTGGCTTGCCCTCGAAATGATATTTCGCCCTTTTTATGAAACTAAGTACTTTTTCTTTTTTAAATACCAAGGAATTTTTCTAAAACGCCAAGCTGCAGTTTCAGAGGCTTATTCTAAATTTGTCGCAGAAAAAATTCTAAATTCTCGTAATATCTTAGAGGAGATTCTCTACGGGCGAGCGGCAGATGAAGTGTTTGCCTTAATGCAAAAAGCAGTTATACGCGCCTTTGAAAATACAACTCAACTGGCTCATCCAATTCTTACGATTACGGTTGGATCAGAAAAATACCTTGAGATCAGAGAAGAAATTGTAAAACGAATGAGTGCAGTCGCTCCCAAATCCATTGATAAAATTGAAAAGTACGTAGAAAAATCAATTGATATAGAAGAAACAATGGCAAGTAGAATGAAAGCCCTTCCACCGGAGGAGTTTGAATCAATCCTACGATCAGCTTTCCAAGAGGATGAGCTTTTACTCATATTGATTGGTGCATTACTCGGAGCAGCCGTTGGACTCGGACAAGCATTTTACATGTTAGCATTCCCTGCATAAGCATTTTTTCCACGGAGAAAAGAGACTTAAGATTTTTTTTATGTGCATTGACTTTTTAGGTAGACTTTTTTTTGTAAAACTTTTTTTTATGAAACGATGCGAAATACAATGTTAACCCAATTCTTATTAAATGTAATCATCTACAAATAACGAAATTGGATTCTATGCGTACTTTAATAACTGAAATTTTTTTAAAATCTAATTAGAGGATTCAATATGAATAAAAAAAAATGGGGCATTGGTGCTGTGTCCACTCTCGGTTTGGTTATTGTTTTTCATTTTGCCACACGACCACCTGGACCACCAGAAATTCCACCCGTACCATCAGAAATTCCAATTCCTGAAGTACCGAAACTTACGGTATACGACACGCCAACAGGCAGTTATCCGGTTCCCAATGAACCATATCGTTCTACCAATAGAAGTGTTTCGATTGCGCACTTAGTCGAAAGAAATCTCGGCACAGGTGTTTACGAAGGAACTCCTTATTGGAAAAAAAGAGCCGATTGGTTTGATAAGAATTTTTATAATACTCTCGCTGCAAAAAAAGTTTGGAAAGATGGAACTTCACCAGATACTCATAAACGTGGTGGTGACGTTACTTGGGACATAGCTCCAATTCCTCAGTATGAGCCACCCCCATGTGACCAACCACAACCAACTGGTTATGATGCTGAAGGTTGTCGTTATGTCTTAGGACTATTTAAAGATGTAGAAGCAAAAGATCCTGCCAAAGCAAAACAAATGCGAGAGCAAGCTCGTCGTGGGCGTGATGTTTGGTACAAAGGAACTTTTGGAAACCAAGATGAAAACTACTTACTCCAATCTCGCGTCACCGGAAAGGAAAATATGTATTATCCTTGGCTTGATACTAGAACTCGCAAAGAAAGATTTACCAAATGGGGTATGATCAATGACCCAGATTGCGTAGAAGGCGATGCTTCTACTAATTGGTATGATAAATGCCAAGATCCACACTCATCTGGTGTTCTTGGCTATCGTAAATACTATGCCGACCCAATCAAAGACAAAGAAGGCAAAATCGTTTACAACCCACAAACCGCTCCTTACAGTGAAACAGAGGTCAAAGAAAACAAACGTTATGTGATAGGGCATCCATGCGTTCAGTGTCACGTAGGTTTTGATCCAACTAATCCTCCTGCAAATCCGAATGCGCCAAAGTGGAGTAATTTGAGTGCAACAATTGGAAATCAGCATATTAGACAACCTTTAGCATTCTTCCACGGAGTTCCTACAAACCATCTTACAAACCAAGCTGTTTTAGCAGGACGTCTGGGAACCATTGATACATCTCTTGTAGCCAATGATTGGCAACATAACCCTGGAACACAAAATAATATCATGGATTTTTTCAACAAACGTCTATTTGACCATGAGATTAAAGATCCAGTCACAGGCAAAACTACAAAAGCAAAATCTCGTCACGTCCTAAAAGGTGGGGAAGATTCTGTTGGAGAACACTTAGCGTTAATTCGTGTATACGTAAATATTGGGATGTGTACAGAAGAATGTTGGACTCCAAACTTTGCTTATCCGGGACAACTCATTGGTCGTGGAACCAAACAATCTCCTATGAGAATCATGCAGTGTGCCGCTAAATGCGATGCATGGAATTATGCCGATGCCAAAATGGATGACCTCGCTGCATTCTTAATTACAGGCGGTCCAACTTATTTATTGGCTGCTAAAGACAAAGATGGTACCGAAGGAAAAGCTTTTGTTGATACTAAGCTCGTTCCAAAAGGTAGAGAAATTTTTGCCAAAGAATGTGCTAGTTGTCATAGTTCAAAAGTTGCTCCTGAAAATGTCAGAAACGATAAAAATGCACTCGCAAAATTCTACGAGGGGCATGTTTTCGGAAAAGAAGACTACTGGGAAACAGAATTTCCTGAATCAAAAAGAAAAGACCCTGAGTTCATAGCTAAGTATTTAGCCAAAGATGAATCTGGGAAACTCCGTCCAAAACAATTTGCAGAAAAGGGAGTTTTTGGTCAAGACTGGTTAGCAAATGATGAGAGAATTCCTTTTAATATTATAGGAACCAACTCTTGCCGTGCCATTCATGACAATCATAATGAAGGTCATATTTGGGAAGAGTTCTCCTCAGAAACTTACAAGAAAACTCCTTCTCCTGGTAGCGTTAAACGTGTGTTAAACCGCATGATTCCTCTTCTAGGCGGAATTGAAATGGGAGAAAGAAAAATCGAAGGTGGTCCTGGCTACTTTAGAAATATCTCTCTACTTTCTGTATGGGCAACTGCGCCATTTATGCACAATAATGCAGTTGGTTCTGTTGACGATGCTACTGCACTAGATTACACTGTGAAAGGAAGAATCAAACAATTCGATATCGCGTTTGATGAACTCATGACCTCTGATAACCCTAACGTAGAGCCACACCGTCCGCAAAGAATTACTGGCGTAACGGAAGATATGTATGTAACTCCAAGAGAAGACGCTCAAGGTTTTCCTCCACTTCCTGTTCATAAAGGAACTCCTGTTGCAAATATTCTTTCGCAAAATCCGCACGATCCGATCTTCATGAAATGCGATGATCCTGTAGAAAATAAAGGTCACCAATTCGGAGTAGATTTACCAGCAGCAGACAAAAAAGCTCTCAAAGAGTTTTTGAAAATGCTATAAAAAGGTGTGTGCATTAAGCTAAAATGAAAAGAAAACATAAATATTTTCTAGGTGTAGGCGGGATTTTACTTTTTCTATTCATCATCCTCTGGGTGATGAATAGCAGTAGTCCGCCTATTACCGAACTTGCAAAAACTATAACGAATAACGATCATTATCTCTCAAGTAAGGTAATTCCCGAAACGGATTTGCCACCTGAAGGCACACGCTCGTTATTCGATCATTTAATTGTTCAAAATGGGGGAATCGTCCCATACCCTTACAGTAAGCTCATTTCTCTACTCAAGGAACAAAATCCGAATGCAGCCGAGCCAATTAGTCTATTAATTCCAAATGGACGTTCTTTACTAAAGGGGCAAGCGGATAACGCTCATCCAAGAATTGTAAGCACTGCCGATTTTGAAACTACGAATTCTGCGACTACTTTTGGTTTTGCGCCAAGAGGGCAGTTGTTTTTGGGATTTGTAGAAAATGCAAACGAGATTGAAGTTGTCAGCTATAACGAAGCAGCAGGGCGATTTGAATTTCAACTGGTGCAAAATTATTGTGAAGACTGTCCGGCTAAGATCGTTTATGCGCGTCGTGCTATCTGCTCTACTTGCCACCAAGGGGGAACTCCTATTTTTTCTCAACGTCCCTGGAATGAAACCAATGGTCAGCCTGAAACCGGAAATGCAATCGCACTCGCACGCGGAAATAGAGAGCCTTACCAAACAGTTCCCATCCAACAACCGCTTTCTATGCCCGAAAGATTTGATCAATTAACTGATGTAGGAAATTTTTTCTATGCCACCCAACGTCTCTGGTTAGATGGATGTGGGGAACAAGGAAATGAATGTCGTCGTAAGATGTTGTCCTTAGCCTTTGAATACTTGGACAATGCAGGAAGTTTTAATCCAAACAGTCCCGAAGCAAACGAATTAAAAAAATTACAAGCAATTGCCTTTACTTCTGATTCTATTCCAGAGCGAAAGGAAAAAGAAGGCAAAGTCCCACCCGTTCCAATCGGATTACAAGGAACTCCAAAACCTAGACCTGGAATTGTTGTTCCGGAATCAGATTTGGCAAATAGAGATCCAATCGGAGAAAAGCTAGGAATCAAAGGTTGGTTTAGGTCGCTCTTCACACGCGATATAAAATTTGGAGAAGGAGCACGCGACAATGAAGATTTAAGCGAGTTCGAAAAACTTCCTCCGCTGCGTAAACATCTAGACCCGCTTACCATTCGAGCACCAAAACAAATTTTATATCCGAACGATGTTGACGGAGTATACGGATTAGCCAGTTTCTTTACAGAGTCCGATCTGAAAAATCTAGGTGAACAAAATGGATACGATATAAAAAGAATCAAAGCCAAAGTTGAAAAACTTCCAAACGAATTATTTGACCCGAAACCATTTTCTAGAATCAAAATTCTACAAGCTCTAATTGGAAAAAAACAATATTGCTGTTTGGATACTAGTGAAATGTCACCTCCGCTTGTGTCCGGTGGACCACCATTAGCGATAAAAGAATTCCCCGAATTACAGCCATTTGCCGACAATTGTTTTGCTTGCCACAGAGGAAATCCAGCGCAGCGTCTAAACTTCATGGCAGGGGAAACCGAAAAAGATGTTCTAGAGAACATCAAAGCAAAAAAAGAAATACGAGATGCACTCGATTGGGAACGATATGAGGGGACAGATAAATCCAGTAAGCTCATGCCGCCCAAAAATTCTACTCAATATAGAAAACTGGCAGAGGGTGGAGAAGAAGCCAAAAAAACTCTCCAAAAAATGAGAGAGACAGTACCGGGATTTTTTAATTTTTAATACTAGGAGAAATAACTATGCACTTTCAAAAAATTGTTCTATTAACTATTTTTTTAGCTTTACCAATATTTGTAGTTGAGGCTAAACCAACGTATGCGCGACTTTACAAACAACAATTCGGATATATGCCATCTTGCACTGCCTGTCATTCAGATGGTGGCGGAAGTCCTATTAACAATTATGGAAAAGCATTTAAGGATAATGGCAACAACCTAGCTGCATTCGCAAAAATCGCTTCAATTGATAGTGATGGAGATGGGGCAGCGAATGAAACAGAAGCAAAAGCCAAAGCAAATCCTGGTGATAAAAATTCTACTCCCGCAAAAGCTGGAGCGTGGTTAGATACTTCCAGTCTTATTCCAAAAGAAGTAAGAGCTGCATTTGCAACGACACAAACCTGGCAATTAAAAGATGCGGTTCTGACAACCAAAGACATCGAAACTGCAAAACAAATGGGAGCAAACCTTAGTGCGGCAGATGAGAATACTATCTATATACCTGTGGAAGGTCAGTATCCGGCAGGAACTGCAATCATTTTCCCTACAACGTTTCAAGGAAAAACTTTTTATTTGCTATTAACAACAGACAAACAATTGAAAATCAAACAAGTCCAAGTTCTAGACGCACGAGATGTTCCTGCGGCTAAGAGCAGTAAAGTGTATTCCAGCTTCGTAGGTCAGCCTGCACAGTCTCTTCCTACAAAACCGGGCACTGGACTGGATGAAACAATTCATACAGCAGTGAAAAATGCTGGTGTGTTACTCTATGTCCGCCTAAAAGGAGCGTGAGAATGAATTTTGCGAAGCTAATTGGAATTTGTCTCTTTTTTGTTGTACTTTTAGGTTTTGGACTGAGCGCCGAAGAACAATTTAACTTTGGAGATACCCCAATCTCTGAATCTGAAATTGTAAAAGTCGAATTGCCCAAACCTGCCTGGATGCAAATAGGTACTCCTATTGCCCTACTTGCCTTTTTCTTTGGAATTGTATTTACTGTATTTAAAATGATTCCTTATAAAGAAACAACCATGCATTTTAATTTACATGATTTGCCCGTAGCCGCACAGCGTGGAATAGGAATGTCTGTGATCATGTTTGGGATTTCTTTCTCTTTCGGTGCATTTGAAGCACGATACCAAATTGGACTTCATGGAAACGCTGAAACCTACTTCCAACAAATGGGACTTGGGAAGTTAATCGCTATTACCCACGCTCATCTAACCGGATTTACGACTAGTTTTTTCGTTATAGGAATTCCATTTTCGTTACACTTCAATCGTTTAAAAATTTACCAATTGATTTTCCCGCTCGGACTTGCGGCTTCCCTTACAGATATTATTTCTTGGTGGGGAATTAAATTTATCAGTGGAAATTTTGAATACATCACTTGGTGGTGCGGTGCAGTTTTTAGCATTTGTTATATCTGGATGTTAATCGGTTTGGTTCGAATTATATTTTTTCCTAAAGTGCTTTGGTTTCCTGATTTTATCAACGACGAAAGTTTAAAAAAAGAAAAAGTTTCAAAGTAATATACATTAGCCGGAAATAAAAATATCGGTATTAATCGCATTGTAGAGACGTTGCGCGCATCGTCTCTACAAACCCTCTTCCATTTCTAAAATATCCATCAAAACTTCGTCGAGGCTAACAGGCATTTCCCGGTCATCTAGTTCAACTACAACCATATAGCCATTGGTTAGTTCGAGCATTTTCACAGCGTTCAAAAGAGAAAGTTGATCGCTGTACATTAATTTACCAGTTTTCTTTGACCAAATTTCTTTAGCGGAGAGACAACCTCTAGTAGGAGTATTCGGATAATAACTATAATCCACAAATAACTCTGTATCAACTGTAGTTCCGTGTGCATAAATTCCACTTCGCCCTATTTCTCCTGCTATATAGGCTTCCTGAATTGGAAAATAGTTTTTCCAGGAGGATGGAAATAAATCAAGATAGGATTTCAAATTCCACTTAGAATTACTCTTTTTAATAAGATGGAAAAATTTATCGGAAGAAACTTCAATAGGTAGGGCTGTGATAATAGCGGGTGTAGGTCCGATTACTTCACTTTTTACAGTTTGGATTGTTTGAATCGAAAAAATTCCCTGTGGAGTATTCCCATTAACCAGATAGGAAGGCAAATTAGAAATAGACCTTGCTAATTGTGAAATCGAAAAAATAGTTCCATCTTCTCTCCGTAAGAATTTCCCATCTGGATTTTTAATAATCACAAGTCCCGGATAATCTCTATTTAACCTTTGCAAACTAAATAGTACAAAGTGATTTCCGCCGAAATCATACTCAAGTAAATCTTTTATCGGAGGACGTTTAGCCAAATATTCAACTGGTGGAATTTCCAAATACTTTGTTAGGATTTTTAAAGTTGGATTTTTTTCATAATTTTTAAAGCGACTCTGCAAGGTACTTAAATAAGTTGATTTTTCCTCGGGATAAATTCTGAGTAAAAAATTAGCGGCAACAGTAAAATGCCTAACGTTAGTCGAATTAGCTAAAATTTTTTCCATCTCCACTTCAAATCCAGTTTGGTAAAGAGCAAATGCAGTTTCTAAGACTCCATTGTAAAAATTCTCCGACTTATTAGAATAATCCTTCAGTGCAAGTTTTAAAAAATCATACCCATCATCTTCTAGGTAATTCAATACTTGCATGTATTCTAAAGATTTTTTTACAACAACTTCGTCTTTTTTTTTAGAGTAGGCATTTATTTCAGAAGTGATACTTTTTTGTATCTCTCTTTTGTATTCATCCCGCTTTTCTTTTGTTGCAGCAGGAAATTTTAGTTCACTCTCCTGTCCGTAAATCCCAAGAGTCGAAAGTATAAAAATAAATAAAAAAATATACCTATTAGGTTGAATTTTCTTTATAACCGATACCAATAAGAGTAATATCATCTTGTTTGCCCGTATCCCCTAAAAAGCTTTCTAACTCAGAAAGAACTATATCTAATGAGTCAGAAATATCCTTTGTATTGTTATGCAGCAAATTCCTATAAAGCCTATCTTCTCCAAATTCCTCGTCTCCGAAAAATTGCTCAAAAATTCCATCAGTAAAAATAAACAATCGTTCCTTTTTCTTAAACGGAAATTCGATTAAGTTATACTTATTTGTGAAGTGAACACCGATTAGCCCTCCGGTATTTTTAAGTAATTGAATTTCATTTTTTTTATTTATCAATAACGCAGCCGGATGACCTGCTGATGAATAAACTAAAGTCTCAGAATCAGTATTTATATCAATCAAAATGCAGGTCAAAAAGCTATTCAGAGTTCCATATCTTCGAACATACTCTTTGCTAAAAATCTCCATAATTTCATTTACCGGCAATACAAAATTCTTAATGCTATCGTAAATTCCTTGGATTGCCATCATGATGAGGGCTGCCTGCACTCCATGCCCAGTTGCATCTGCCAAAAATATTCTGAGCGTCGAATCATCAATCTTATCCACACTGTAAAAATCGCCGCCTACTTCACTCATCGCGTGATAACGAACTACTATTTCTAATTTTTCGTTTTGATTGAGATTAGAAGCAAGAGTTGCGGATTGAATTTTTTTCGCCATTGCCAAGTCGTTTTTGATAATTCTAAGACTTTCTTTTAATTCAATCGTTCTTTCTTTTACCTTATCCTCTAACGTTTCATTAATTCTTCTCTCCGAGTCCAAAAGTTCTCTTTGCACTTTGATACTTTGACTCTGGATAATTTGATACCGGTCAGATAATGCAAAGGAAAGCAAAATCAACTCGAGAAAAGAACCAATTTGAATCGTATGAACAGTAAAAAAATTGGCAGGGAGTACACTAAAAATCGTGAGGGTAAATAGGATTACCCCTAACAAAAAAGTAAACCAAGCAATTACGAAAAATCTTGCAGCTCGATTTCCTTTTTTTAAGCTAATTGTCCCTGCGGTTAATACAAATGTTGCCCCTACAAATCCTGTCAAGTTTTGAATGATCAGAGAATATTGAATAGAAATAAAAAGAAGGATAAAAGTAATAAAAAATACTACCTGTAAAAATAAACAAATTCTACTTAATATTATAAAATTTTTTCTAAGTTCTAAAAATCGATTGGTAAAGGAAAGTAAAAAAAACCACGCTAATGCTGTGAATATCGGCACACAATTATTTTGCCACCAAATCGCATTTTGCCACAAGTATTGAAATCCATGACCGTTAAACGCAACATAAAAGAGTAACATAAAGGATGTAGCAAAACAATATAAAAGATAACTATTACTTCTAAATGATAAATAAATAAATCCATTGTAAATAATCATAATAGCCATTGCCCCATAAAACAGGGTATACCAAGTTTCTTGTTTGGCAGTGGACTCTATAAATATATTTGTGCGATAGACCGTTAAGGGTAAAATCACAACAGTAGATGTTTTTACTTTTAAATAAAAAGTATAACTCCTCTCCGGTGTCAGTTCTAGAGGAAAAACAAAAAATCTGCTAAAAATATTGCGATTAGAAAATGGGAAGGTATCCCCGTTTTCTGTTTTATCCCAAATATCCTTCTCTAAAAAGTAAAATTCAATTTTGTCCAGATTCGCATAACCAATTTCGAATAACCAGTCTTTCGTCTGACGGTCTAAATTTTGTATATCGAAGCGAAACCAAAAAGTATTTGGATTATAACCGAAGTTAATGATTTCTGAATCATTTCGAATAAAATTCTTTTGAAAGTCCTGACTATTTATTTCTTCAAAACTAACCTGATCTGTCTTATCTTCAAAATAATATACCGATTTTCCTAAAGTTATTTTGCCTACTGAAGGATCTAAAAAGGTTTTTTCCTCTGCGCTCAAAAATGAAAAAAATGCACAAAAAAATATAAGGAAAGTTCGAAACATACATCTTATAATATAAAGGAAACCAATACAGTCAATGAATAATAATCCTATAGAAATTACATGCGACAACTAAAATCAGATTTATCAGAATTTTTTTTCTTGCTACAATCCAAGTAGTAAAAGGAAATGTTTTATGCAGTATACAAAAGACATGGAAAGCCCTAGAGAACTAAAATTAGCAGTTTTGATTGATGCGGATAATGTACCGTATTCCAATATTAAAGGAATGTTAGAAGAAGTAGCAAAGTACGGAACCCCAACTTTCAAAAGAATTTACGGAGACTGGACAAAACCAACTCTCTCCGGCTGGAAAACTGTTTTATTGGAAAATGCAATTACCCCCATCCAACAATACAGTTATACAACTGGAAAAAACTCAAGCGACTCTGCACTTATTATAGACGCCATGGATATTTTATATACCGGTGGTGTGGACGGATTTTGCATCGTATCAAGTGATAGCGATTTCACACGATTAGCCACTAGACTCAGGGAAGCCGGAATGAAAGTAATTGGAATTGGTGAGAAAAAAACCCCTTCTCCCTTTATCGCTTCTTGTAATAAGTTTATCTATATCGAAATTTTACACAAGGAGAGTAAATACCAACCGCATGTCAAGGCTACAACCAAAACGACAATCAAAAAAGACAATCCTCCTACATCCGTTGCAAAAATTGATAATGAACTAATACAACTCATTTCTGACAGTATTAATGATATTGCTGAAGAAGACGGTTGGGTTTTTTTAGGAGTTCTTGGAAATCTCATTCTAAAGAAACAGCCTGACTTTGACCCAAGAAATTATGGACACAAAAAATTACTGGATATGATTAAAACAATTCCAGGAATCGAAATCGACAAACGTCCAACTGGTAGAAATAATATTTCTCATTTTTACGTAAGATCTAAATAAGATACTAACCTGTAAATTAATTACTCGGAGACTTTGTTTGAAGTTAATACTAATTATTTCATTCTTATTTATACATTGCAATGGAACTCGTCAAGAAATTGACATAGAAAATTCTAGGAAAGAAAATTTTATCATAAAGGATTATGATGAACTTCCTGTCAAACGTGGATTATACGCTGAGCATTATCCAACTTCGAATGAACGTAGAATTGATTTTTTTATGAAACATATAGACGGAATTCGTGGTTGTTACATTGGAGTTGGAACAGACCAGAATTTAAGTTTTATTGCAAAAGCAAAATCAGAATATGCCTGGCTAATGGACTTTGATCCTGTAATTGTTCGAGTCAATAAAATCCATATTTATTTTTTACAATTAGCGCCTGATTATGCAGAATTCAAACGACTCTGGCTTCGTAAAAATAAAAAAGAATCTTTCGAATTAGTAAAAACTAAATTTGAAAAAGAGCCTGACTTTGAGATAATTAAACAGGCATGGGAAACAGCTCATCAAAATTATTCAGGTGTAACAGAGCGACTAAATGAAGTCGAATATATGAATAAGGCATTTGGACTCATTACATTTTCCAATAATGCGGAAGAATATAAGTATCTGCATACGATGTCTCTAGAAGGAAGATTAC
Source organism: Leptospiraceae bacterium (assembly GCA_017996175.1). Lineage (GTDB taxonomy): Bacteria > Spirochaetota > Leptospiria > Leptospirales > Leptospiraceae > UBA2033. Next base: position 4,134 of record JAGOHK010000111.1, on the reverse strand, counting down.
AAGCGTTAAACGGTGACTTAATGGGAACAAAGTCACTTAAATCAATCGGTGCTGCTGCAAATAGAATGAAATGTCCGATTAGAATACTATATATGTCCAATGCAGAGGAATATTTTCGTTACCCTGAAAATTTTCGTAGTAGCATACAAACCTTACCCTCTGATCCGAAAAGCCTCGTAATTAGAACTATGACTTCCGGCACTAAGTCAACATTCGGTTTTCCAGATGGCGAAAAGTATCCCGATACCTATCCTTTTCATTATAATATCCAACCAATTGACAACTTAAAACTTTGGATGGGATTTAAAGCCTATATTTCCTCTGTTTCGATGCTTCAAAAGAGAACTACCTTAGAAAAAGGATTTTCTATTTTAACTGTAACTCCACAGGAATCTGGTTTCATAGAAACAGGTGATATTACTACAAAACCGTCGGGAGCCTGGTAGAATTATTTTTTCTTTAGAATTTCTATATAGTAATCTCCTTTCGGCTTATACTCTTTAGCCTCAACTCCCCATTTATAAACTGTCTCGTCCTGGGACAGTATTTCTGCAATTCCAACTAACTCATAGTTTTCGGATTTATTTTTTTCGAACCAATCTAATAGATACTTTTCAGAATTGTCCAGAATCCCCCAAGTGAATTTAAGGTTTTTATTTACATAGATTAAATAACTATATGTGTTTGTCTCCATATCTTTCACTAAATTCATTTGCATTTCCCTACTATATGGATGAACTTCCATAAGCGGATACATATAAATAAACCCTGTAGCAGACTTGCGATTTGAATAAAAATAGATTTCAGGCTCCGACCCAAGTACGATTATGCGCTCATCTTCTTTGGTATTATTTTTAATAAATTCTGAAATTGGAATTGCTTCGATAAATGGATTCGCTCCGTAAATGGAACGTGATAGTTTAATTGGATTTTCTTTAAAATAATATTCCTTATGCGTTTTAAATCTAAAAACTAGAACAAAAAGGATACAAACTAAAATCGTTGTGAGTCTAATATTGAATTTGCGCAGTAAAAGAATTCGAATAAATTCCATCGAAATCCCAAAGTAAATAAAAGCAAATGGAAAAAAGGTAATAAAATAATGTCCCCTAAACACAAAACCGGGTGTTGTTGTTAAGAATGAAAATAGAAATAATAAAAATAAAAATATTTTTCTGGATTTTGTAAATTGAATAGTTAGCTGCAAAACTAGACCTAGTCCAATTAAAATCCAAAGAGTTTTATATCCTGCGGATAAATATATAAATGCGGCAAGGAAAAATTTTATTCCATCGAATAACGATGACATGCCGGCATACTTACTTGCATATAAAAATGTCCAATACCAAAAGCTTGAAATTACCCCCGCATAAAACAAAATTCCTATCGTTAGTAAAAATGGTAAGAGAGTTCCAAAGACAAGAAGAATTCCACGAATTAAAAAATCCCTGTAATTAAATTTACCATTGTTTTTTTCTTCATAACTATCATATAAAAAATAAAAGCCTGAAAATAAAATTAAATAAATTGCCTGTTGTTTCATCAAAAAACCTAAACCAAATAAAATACCAGATGCAAAATATAAGAAAGACCTTTTACTTTCTGAGGCAATTAAAAGTAAATATATACCGAATAAAGAAAAAAACAAAACGAAATGGGTAGCATGAGCAGCAAAACCTAGGACATCAGGATTTAGAGAATACACTCCATAAGCCGCTGCTGTCATTAATCCAACAAAAGAATTACATAGCTTTTTCACAAATAAAAATAAAATCAAAATAGTAGAAAGATTTAAGAATAGAAAGCCAATATGAATTCCGCGAGTTGTTTCTCCAAAAATTCCCATAATTAGAGCGTACATCCCATAAGTTCCTGGAAGTTTCATATTATAAGCAAGTTTGTAAGGAGGAATTCCTTGCAAAAGTAATTGACCCATGTAGGCATACTCCCCTTCATCTCTCTCTAAGGGAAAATCCAATAGCCTATAACGAATCACTGCAACAAAGATTAGAACAAAAGATAATAGAAGAAAATAAACTCGCTCATTGAGTTGTTTGCTTTCGAAAAAAGGAGTCTCAGGTAAAAAAGAAAATTTCATAAAACGAAAGTATTTTTTTAAATTCTATCTTCAAGTCATTTATTTGGAAAGTTTAAATTCTTGACTGACAGCATTTAAGCGTAAATACAATTCCCTTGTCCACTTTGGGCAGTTATTACAATATTTAATGGATTTAGAATTTTTCATATTGTATGGGAATAATACCACGTCCAGACGATTTCGAGGAGTCTTTGCGGCTAATACGAATAATTCTTCAATTGCTTCGTCCCCAATTGCAATACATCCAATAGACTTATCTTTTCCATGAATGAATATATTATCCCCTGGATCATTTCGATTATCCTCTTTTGCTTTTTCTAAATCAAACTCATTTGGATAATTTATTTTTAGAGACAAGTAAAAAGCACTATTTGGATTCAATGCTTCTATTTTATAAAACCCCTCAGGAATCTGCCCATCTCCTCGAAATAACTTAGGTCCCATTTTTCCACTGGTAGTTGTAAATGGATATTTTTTAATTAAAACTGGTCTACCTTGCGACAGAGTCCAAACTTCTAAAACTTGTTCCTCTTTAAAAGCAACTAGAGTTAAATTCTCTGGCGGATAAACAATATTATCCTTTTTAAAAATTGGAATAAAAATAGAATCAATTTTATTTTCTTTCTCTTTTACTATATCATCTACAGTTTTTTTTCCTATAATTAAGTAATAGATTCTTGGTATAAGATTTTTTTTGTAAATCAATACACCTAATCCGTACAATAAAATGCTTACGAAAAATACTTTGACTATAATAACTATTTTAATTTTCATACCTGACTCCAAAGTGTATTTCCAGCATTCTAATTATTACTAGAAATGGTTTCTGGATTTAGATTTTTTTTAGAACGAACAATAGACTCTGTCCAAAGGGTAATGGCAAGGAGTCGGTCCATGCGATAAATGGAATTAGAGAATTCATAATCATAACATCATTCTTTTTTATATCCTGCTGACCTAATAGTTTCATTTTAAAAAACCAACCAAATACTCCAATTGGATTAAAATATCTAAACTCTACACACTTTAAATTCCAATTTTCTTTTAGAGTATTTAAAATTCGATTTTTATCTTTCAAAGAATATCGCCTATAATGACCTATTTTTTTGTCGAAATCTGAATAAAGAATTGGCATAGCAGGAACAATCGCTACAAAGAATCCACCCTTTTTTAATAGTTTTAAGGAATGATCTATAATTGGAATATCATCGGGAACATGTTCCAGAACATTAGATGAATAGATGCAATCAAAACTACTCCAGTCCTCCAAAAACATTATATCACTACTTATTCCAATAAAATTTTTATCATTAACAAACCTTTTGTTTAAACTCTCATAATTAACTTCAGATAAATCGCTTACGTGCAAAGGAAAATCTCTAATAATAAACGAGGCGATAGTTCCTTGCCCTGCGCCAATTTCTAAATTTTTAGATCCCACATAATCAATAATTTTTTCTGCTATCCAAAAATTATAATTTGTTGCTTCTTCAATAGTTTCTAAAACTTGACTACCTGTTCCTGTTACAGAGTAACTTTTTTCATTTTCAATAACTCTATCAAACTCATCCCTAAAAACATATCTATCAAAACCAACAAAATTTATGAGAATAACGACTAATATACTTATTATAATTGAAAGTAAATAGTGTAGTCCTAAAGAATCTAAAATTGCAAAAATGAGAATTCTTATAATAATTCCTAATAAGGAGATAGAATGAAAATACAATAGTTTTGGGAAAAAATTATCCCAACCTTCTAGCCAAGTCACCCATTTATGAAGAGGATATGATATTAATAATGCGATTTCAATTGTAATTAAATTTCCTAAATTTCGTTTCAATTGATTGCCTAAAAAATAATCTATTTTAAAAATTTGCTCTGCAACCAATAAATTAATAAAAAAAACGAAAAAACCCACAATGATATAACGGTAGTGTTTTCCCTCAAATAAATTAAAAATTTTTTTTAGCATACTTTAAATTTCCTCATTATATTAAATATCTACCCGATCGAAAAATTATTTCGTGAAGAAC
>JAGOHK010000214.1 GCA_017996175.1 Leptospiraceae bacterium | reverse complement strand
CTTCATAACTTGCTACTTTACTGATTTTTATTTTTGTATAGAAGAAAATGTCTTCTATATCTTCTTCTGTCACGAAAATTTTCTCGCTTAACAGTTTACTTTGAATATCTCTTATTTTTTCTTTAATTATATTCTGGTAACTTTTATCAGTTTCCTTTGTTTTATCTTTATGCTCTCTAAAAGAGAAAGTTTTTCCTACTTTATTCACAAAAAAATTATAGTCTTCTTCCGATAATTCAATTTCAGACTTACCTGTTTTAACTAAACTTTTTAGCTCTTTATTTAAAATGGTTCTTTTTAATTTTCGTTGAAATTTAGATATTAATTTGTAAGTTATCGGACTACTAAAATCATTTTTGCTTTTCCCTGAAATTTCTGAACTCCTCTTAACATATTTTTTTTTGACAATAAAAGCAGTTATCCATTCGCTGTTAAAGTCGAAATGAGCGACTAGTTTTTTTCTTAAAAAAGTATCAGGAATATGACATGCAATCAAATTTTCATTTATATAATCATTTAGAATAACTCCATGAATTATAAAATTCTTATTTTTAAAACTTGTTTTATTCTTTTTAAACATTACCCTATACGACCAAAATTTTAATACACTCGGCTCTGCTAATAAATTAAGAATATCTGAAAAAGAATTATCCTCTCTTGCCTTATCAAAAAGTTCTATTAATTTTTTTTGATCCTTTGGCATTTCTCCTGCTGCTAGATATATATTTTCAATTTTACTTCTTAGCTTTGGATTAGAAATTTTACTAATCTCTTCTGCTATAACAAGTTCCATGAACCCTGGTGACAATTTATTCGTTTTTATTTGGATAGGAATTGAGATAGGCGGTTTCTTAATTTTTAATTGCGTTCTTATTTCTTTTTTTATACGATCATCTTTAATCGGAAGCTTTTTTTTAACAAGTTTATAAATTGATTCCTGAATTGCCTCTATCGCAAAATCAGGAAATTTTATTTGGGTATATTTTCCATTATTGGGTTCATTTAGAATTTCATTCGTAAATAGAGTAACTCTGGAATAAAGCTCTAATTGCTTAATTTTCTGTTCTGTACAATTTTTAATTTCTTTTATTAACGCATCATCGTCTATTTTTGATTGTTCTACAAATTTCTTACTCGTTTCATTTATAACTTGTTGAATTACCTCGTAAGTCTCTGCAGAATATGGCAATTTATGTTTTACGGTTTCGAATTTCGGTGAAATAATTCTTTTATCCTTATCCTCAAAATACTTTTTTTGTTCTTTTATTTTTTTTGTAATCTTTTCGATTTCCGATTTTATTATAGTTTCATTTAAGAGATTTTTTATTCTGTCCCTGAAATCAAAATTAATCTTTTCTTTTGAAAGTTCATTTCGAATAATCGAACTTAGCCCCTGTTCAGTAAGCGAAGATATGCTTTCCAGCTTATTCGTCCATTTTTGATAAACTTCTTTTGCATATATAGGGAGAGTTTCAAGTGTAACTTTCTTAGATTCTATTTCAATTACACTTTCTAAAACAATTGCCTGTAATTGTTCAATTGCATCTTTCATACATCAACGCTGCTAGCTTTTCCTAAAAAAGAAAACAAAAAAAAGAGAGGACTCTCGCCCTCTCCATAATTTTTTCATCCGGTTTTACGGCACACTAATTGTCCTTTCTGGCGACCAGTCAGAGCAAGATCCGCAGCTATCACAGCTTCGGACACGGTACTTGTTCATTTGTCCCCTGTCAGGATAAGAGTCCGTATAGCTTGTTGAATATAATCGACCACCTATCCCTTGGAACCAACACCAGCCTGTCGTGCACGATCTCTCTAATTCGTAATAGCTAGCATTGCTAACAAATGACCATGAAGCTCTTACAGAATTTCCAGAAGCAAGAGATAACGTTAACCCTGAAGGGATGCTTGGTTTCGTAGGACCAACATTCACGGTTGTTTCCCGATACTGACTACATCCAATTGGGTTGCAGCTTTTGACACGGTAGTAATTTAACTGAGAACGATCTGGACTGTAATCAGAATAACTCATCGAATACAATCTCCCTGAAATTTCTCGATAGTCACACCAACCAACGGAACACCTTCTTTCTATGACCCAGTATTCTGTGTTCGCAGTGCTAGCCCATGATAAAGAGGTCGATGGGTAGCAGCCAGCGGATACGGATGCGTTAAGATAAGCAGGGGTTCCAGGAGTCGGGTTAGGAGTATACACTGAAATACTTACCCATTGACCGCAACCACCAGAATTATTACATGCTCTAATTTGATAGTTAACGTTCTGGTTATAATTAGCTACTTGTACCTGATCAGTATAGGCTGTGGCAAAAATTTGACCACCGATAGGCACACTATTTTTTTGCAAGTTGTAAAATGTTCCACTTGGATTCGCTCCTGTCCACGTTAGTCTGGTTTGAGTATTGTAATTTTGTACAACCCCTCTAAAACCTGTCACAATTCCGGGAGTTGGATCAGCCACTGGTGGAATTATTACAGGCGGGTCAGTCACTGGCGGAACGGTTACTGGTGGGTCAGTCACTGGCGGAACGGTTACTGGTGGGTCAGTCACTGGCGGAACGGTTACTGGTGGGTCAACCACCGGTGGAACGGTTACTGGTGAATTATCAACTAAGCAAGTTTCCTTACCTAGAACAATTAAGAATCCGCCATTCGCTAAGATATCTCCCGCAGTGAATTCGGGTGGAGAGAAGTATTCACCACTAAGATCCTTATTTTCCCGTAAAAATGCATTACATTCTTTCCGTGAAACTGGATTACAGCGATATCCCTTGTATTCAAAAGCTGGCTCCATTGCTATCAACTGAATCTTGGATGGCTCCGGATTTTCAGTGTTTCCCTCTATACCAACGAGAGTAAAAAAGTGTGCTAAAACGTCGCTTGGGTGATTATAGGTACCAATTCCCACTGCACAATTTTTCTCTACTATCTCCGTGACGAGCTTTTTAGTTAATTCCGCCGGAGTACCGAAAACTAACTTGGAATTTTTAAACCCACGGCTCTTCAAAACATCAACGATTTTGCTCCCGCTAGCAACATCATTTTTTCCCAAACCATGAGTGTTGGGGTAGAGGTTATCTTGAATAAATTTCTTCGGGTCAGGCACTTGAACAGTTTTTGATAGTAGAGTATACGCAGTAACCGCTGAGCATGCCCGCTCTTTGTACGCGCTATCTAACTCATACTGAGGATAATGTGCATAACCTTCTAATACAACTTTACCTCCAGCTTGTTTTGTATTTCGAATCGTAAAAGAATCGCAAATGTTTGTTTCTGTATTCGAAATATGGTCATCAAATCCTTCTTTTTGAATTTTGATACTCGGTTGATTGCATGGAATAGAGAAATCTAGGATAAGCATCCCTTTAGAATCTGTATTACCAATCAATCTTTCTCCAACGAAAACCTTTGCATTTGCTATCGGAGTATAATCTTCCCTTCCGTATTCTACACTTCGGACTAGAATGCTGTTATTTTCAGATCCGCAGATTTTGAGATAATAGCAAATTGCTGTTTCTTCAAGAAATGACTTTTTTTTCGGAGATGGTTTAAATACCTCTAAACCGACCCCGACACAATTCTCAATAAAGATAAGGATTGCAAAAATGAAAAGAAATATCTTTTTCATTTTTCCCCTCCTTCAACGGCTGCTGGAGAATTTGCATCATTCACCATTTCTTTGTCCTTACGATTTGCTACGCCCTGCAATTTCATATATTCATCGCTAGAAACTAAACGAAACTCTGCCGGGCATTCATACACGACTAAAGTCCTGCTTACCAAAGAAATAGTAGCCCCTCCGAAAATCGTTGTTGCAATGTCTATCCAATCGAATTCAGTATTCACGAAATGGGCGACTGATTCTTTGGCTTGAATATCCAATTCTCCCTTTCGCAATGGAATAAGTCCAAATAAAGCATCGAATTTGCGAGTTTTCATTGTCTCTGTGCAATTTTCATTTTTTGAGACAAGGATAGAGATTGGATTCGCACCTGCTTCATCTTTAAGTGGAATTTGTCCTGAGGCACAGCCGACTGCTAGCAGCGTTATCGGTAATGCTAGTGCCAGCAGTTTCTTAACTAGCCAGAATAGTAATTTTTTCGTTCTTTCCATAAAAGAACCTCCATTTACTATCTAGCTTCCGGATTTGTGGATTTTTGAATAAATGAGTTAAAAAAACCTGATTACATAAAAAAAGCACCGGCTATTAACCGATGCTTTATAATTTTAACGAAAAGGCTTTTACCTAACCGACTTAAACCCATATAAAAGTAGCGTGACCAAGAGACTTGATTCAACCTAGCCGTCAGTAACTATCTTCGTGAAAAGGTAGTTACTAGATCGACATATTTTCCTTTAAAAAAGGAG
>JAGOHK010000001.1 GCA_017996175.1 Leptospiraceae bacterium | reverse complement strand
AATCTTTCATTAACAATTTATAATTTACAATTATAAAAAAGCAGCTAAATGACTGTAGACTATACCAATCCTTCTTAAAGCGGATAAAATACCTCGAAATTGGATAAAGAAATTGCCCAATCATAGAAACTCAAACGTAACTTCGAAATTTCAGAGTATGCTCTAGAATCATTTTGTATTTCTTGTGTGCCTAAAACAGCATCTAGTGTAAATAAGAGGGAATTTAGTTTTGATAAAATTATGTGTTTCTTATCAATATTAAAATTTATAGCAAACTCTTCAGTTGGTAATTCATTTAATATAACATTAAATTTTGCTAAGTCTATTTTTAAATTTTCCGGAATATTTTTGGAATTAATTTGATCTATCAAATTGAATAGAACTCTACGTAAATTATTAAATTGAAAAATTAATTCTTTAAGTTTATTGATTTGTATTTTTCTTTCTTCGATTTCCCTTATTTCTCTAACTTCGTTTATTGTTTTTTCATCATTGTTTTTTATAGATTTAAAAAATTGCTCTAAAAACCTGTCAGACGTATAGATTTGAAATTTTTGCTTTGTTCTGTCATAAATTTCTTTCTTTAGTTGGGGTAATGGCATAATTTTTCTTCCTTCATTCATTAGCCACCAATCCTCTTTCACATCCCCAGATACGAAAATTATTGCTTTTTTAATTTCTTTTGCTTTATCTATAATTTGATTCCAAATAATTAAATCTCCATATTTCTTATCTTCTGGTTTGGAATTATCTTTAAAACCTGGTGGAATTTTTTTCTCATATCTTTTCTTACCCTCCTCTTTTATTTCGTTCATTTTTTTTTCATCGTATGGAGCACCGATGTTCCCTTCGAAAATATTATTAATATTCTCTAAAACATCATCTTTATCTAACCAATTTGGGTGTTTACTTTGTGTTTCTCTTATTTTTTTTTCAATGCCAGATAAAGCACTTGTTACCTCTATTTTAATTTCATGAAGATCCAAAAAAGGATGTTTTTTATATTTATTTTCAATATCTCTATTTGTCTTTTCTAAAATCGCAAGTATTTCTTTATATGAACTTTCATATTCGGAAATAACCCCTAATCGATTTTCGTAAAATTCAAATCCAACTTGATAAGGAATCCAGATTTGATTATTATTTTTTAATGTTTGTAAAACCTGAAAATATTTTGCTACCGTCTCTCTACTGTATCGATAGAAGTCTAAAAGAGTATTTGTATCAAATACAAAAATGCAATTTTTCCACATTTCTGCAAATTCTTCTTCAGTAAACTGATGATATTCTTTAAAAGTATTTTTCATACGACCATTTGAAAATATTTAAAAGTATTGAACATTCATTTTATTCTATATCGAATATAAAATTAGTAAAGATTTTTCTTTCTAGCTCTACTCGGATATCAGTTATTACTCCGAGCTCTCCAAAATTCTACTTAAACTGCAATGGTTAATTATAAATTGTTAATGATTAATGTAGGCGTTATTTCAAGGAAATCTTTCATTAACCCTTTACCATTGACAATTAACCATTATAAAAAGGTTCTGCAAAGAAAGAAGTAATGATTGATATTAGCAAAAATACAAATTAGTACTTTACAAATATTCCGAATAAGACATATTTATAAGTATGAAAACAACAATTGATATTCCTGAAAAGATTCTTTCTGAGGTTCTTTTATACAGCAAGATGAAAAGTAAAAAGGATGCAATTATTACAGCAATGGAAGAGTATGTGCAAAAGAAAAAAATGGAGAAGTTCGCATCAAAGTTAGGAACGTTAGAAAATCTTATTTCTAATTCTGAACTTCAAAAACTTAGACGAAAAGCATGATTACTTTAATTGATACTTCCGCTTGGATTGAAGCTCTTCGAGTAAAAGGAAAAGAAGGCATTCGAACCAAGGTAAAAGAACTTCTTATCTCAGGCGATGCTCGAATCGCAGAGCCAATTTTATTAGAATTATTTCATGGGGCAAGAGGCAAAAAGGAATTAGACACAATCAAAGAACTTTCTGAAACGGTTCCCATTTTAAAATGTAATGAAAAAATATTTGTTACTGCATACGGTTGCGCAATGGAATTAAGATCGAAGGGATTGACTGTCCCTACAATGGATATTTTGATTTACACTATCTCTACTTTTCACAAAGCAAACATCTACCATAATGATTCTGATTTTACTTCTATGCATGAGCTGTTAGAGAAATGATTAAAAAAATAACGTTATCCGCTTTTTAATCTTTCGGTAATTAATCCAAAGAAAGAATTTGATTGTGAATGATACTTCCAACCTAAATGAGATGTACAATTTGAGCATATTGCAAAATTCCAAGCAAAGTCAGGAAACCAAGTAAATTGAATAGAAGGAGAATCTATATCGATGGAACCATCTGCTCTTGAAAATAAACGAATAGAATATAAAATATTACTTGGATTTTTAAAACTATATTCATGTTGACCATTCACAAAATAAGTAAATTCATTAGACGTTATGATAAACGAACACGAAGCACAAAGTATATTTTTAAATTCTATTTTTGTGATTTCTGTTTCAGTAAGAGTATTTGCAGTTGTTTCACTCATATTGTTTTATCTAGCGAAGTCTCAACCCCGTATCGTATTGCCGCCTCAAGTAGTTCAATATTTACATCTTTCAGCGTTTTGAACTTAATGCAATACCCAGTCACAGTTGCCTTGCCTATTTTTTTTCCATACGTTTTGGTTAAGTATGTTTTATCTTTTATTCCAAGAATATAAACAGATATTCCGGTTGTATTTGGACTGAGACCAATTTGATAAAACTCTTTGGTTGTTCCATCAGCATATTTTATGGTGTAATACCCATATCCAATATTAGGATTAGAAACAATTTTACCTTTGCTGTCCTTGCCATCTATAAACCATAATTTACATTTTGGTAAAAGTTTGAGTATGTGCTGATGCAACTCAAGCATATCACTACGTTTTGGTTCAGAAAGGCTAGTGATATACTCTTTAATCTGTGTTTTTACGTTCATATAAATATTTTATCCAGAAAGTTAATTCATTTTCTAATACTTCACACCGTTGTATTCCTGTAGAACTTTATACCAGTCGATGTTCCTTGCAGTTTTACTAAAACTCCCGGATAGATATTAAGATATGCTGGAGTACCTGTGCGACATTCAAAAAAATAAACCAACCAAAAGAATAATTATAATTAACTTATTATTTTTTCTTCGCTCTTTTTTTCTAGTGATTTGCATTTCCCTTCTATCTCCTCGCTCCCAAAACTAAATAGCATAAAAATACAAATCTGATTTTTTACAAATCGCAATTAAATTTTTATCTTTAGTCCAAATTTTAACTTTCTCTGCTTTAGCGGAAGCATAGAGATTAATATCAACTATAGATAGTCCTCGTCCAAATAATTTTTGCGATTCGATAAATTTGAATACGATAGAATCACTGATAGTAGGAATGTAGGTTAGTTTTGAAAGAGAATCGAAAAAGATTTCTCTATTCTTTATGGAGCCAGATCGGAGTTCTCCTTCTATCCAAGTATGTGTGCATGCTAAATTTTCTTCAAGCAAGGTTTGCAATTTAATAACAGAAGAATGACCGTGCAAGTAATCAATCCATACCCCCGTATCAATAAGAACTTTTTCATTCATTTTCTTTTTCTGGGTGCTACACTTGCTTTTTTATCCGAACCAAAGAGCTGTATGAGTTGTTTACGAGAAGATTCGCGAATTAAAGTTTCCAATGCTACATTGACCAGCTTAGTCTTCTCCTTAATTCCTGTATACTTCATAGCTTCTTCTACAAGTTTATCCGAAAGATTCATTGTTGTTTTCATTTTTTTAGTATGTATAGATTATACATACAAGTCAATCCTTTTTGGAATCAAAAATTTCTCCAAAACTTTTTAGTTGCTCATTCCTAAAAAGTTTATTACTTACTTTCAAGCTGTTCTGCAAGTCCAATTAAAAGTCCTTCTGCTCCACGAATGTAACAGAGTCGATAAATATTTTCGTAATAATTCGTTTTTTGACATAGTTTTTATTTCCTTATGAAGATAATTTTATTCGTTCGCTACAATCTTTATTTCGATCTTTCGAATTCCACTTTGAAATGTAATTCCAATGCGTTAGTTGGTATATCCTTTTAAATAAAGCGGACACTATTCCATATCTTTAGGGATAACCAGGTAAAAACCGTTTTGAGAATTTTTACGATCATTTGGATCGCTCATCACAATGAGCAAAGGTGCTTTGTCTTTGTAGCGGCTAACGCCTAATTGGCTGTAAAAATTTGGAATCAAAAGACTGACCCCTCAGAAAATATTTTAGAACAAGTTGAGCTCATTTTTTCTAATTTCTGTTTATAAAAGAGGCTATCCGTCATTACCCCAAGCTTTTCAAAATAGATTCCATCATGTACAATCCGATATTCAGCTTCCTCCATCAATTTATAAATGGATTCTTGAACAGTCGGATCTTTGCATAACTTTTTAATTCCTTCTGGATTATCTCCTTTAATCACAAATCTTTTGTCAAATTTTTCATCCCCAACCTGAATATCTTCCATCTTAAAAAGTTTTATGAATAATCCTTGAAAAACACCTTGTGGAGTTATTTCCATTTTAAAGGCTAATGGCTGTTTTGTTTTCAAAAAAATAATGGTGTAGGTAGACTTACTTTTCCCAGAACCTCGCGTTTCTGTATAGATCTCGACAAAATTACTCCCGTAGTTTCCGTTTATTTTCCAATCAGAGAAAACACTAAACAATAACTGAATTACACCTTGGGAACTTGGACCTATTTGTTTACTTTCTGCCACTTGGTTTAATATCGTTTTGCCCCTATTAGAGACTTGAAACTCTAAACCAAGCTCTTTGGCTAAGCCCTCCATTTTCTCTCTTCTCTGTTTCGCAAAATAAAAATTAACCGAGAATGCAATAAAACCAATGGAAATAAAAAAAACTATTGGAAAAACTGATTCGATGATAGACTCCATACTATTCTCCTTGAGATTGACTCTTATAGACCATGTTTAAACTTTTCATCCAAATTAAAATCCTTAAAGAAATCAAAACCTATATCAATTGTGACCGAATCTTTATTGAAGAATGAAAATTTAAAAAACCGTCCGTCAGTCTCGCAAAGTTTAATTGTTTTAACTTCCTCTACTCTAGAGTTAAATGCGTATTCACCTTCCTTTTGCCAATAACTTTCCTTTTCGTAATCTAAAATATAAATGGGTGTAAAATTTTCTTTTGTAATTTTGCCTTTACGAAGCAAATCCCATAGATAAAAGCTTTCAGATTTTTCTAGATAGTATGTTTTATCACCCTTTCTAATTTCAAAATTTTTTAACTGGTTGTATATTGGTAGAGAGTAAAGGCTAATATCCCTTAGTTTCATTTTCTGATACAGACTTTGAAGAATAGTATACCCCCACTTTAATTCTGATGGAGCCGCATGTCCATAATCACGAATGGTTTTATATATTTTGTTATTATGAATAAAGGTAATTGTTCTAGTCTGCTGATCGGTTCCAGGTGTAGCATAACCTTCTGATTTTTGTATGTCAAAAAATCGAAAATCATCCAATATTTCTTTGTATTTCTTGGGAGATATTTTTCCGGAATAAATTCCTTCCGTTAGATTAAATCGTTCTCCATAAAAAACTACATCTCCATTTGCACTAACGATAATATCCATTACCGGACAGGTTCCAAAACACTTAGAGCTTGAGAAAATTATTTTCTCAAAATCTGGATTTAGATTTTTATTCGGCTGTAATTTTTTATATTTTACAATCTTTCCTTGTTCTGATTTTAAGACCAAAGATTGTGAATCTAATTTTAAAATTTTTTGTCGAACCCAATTACTTTTTCTCAAATCAAAAATTTGCAATTCATTTCCAATTATTTGAAATACCGTTTTATTTCCCAAATTCATATCGGGACCCATCGAATTTCCAATTTGAGTTTGAAAACCTGATACATCCTTGTAAATCATATTGGAATAAAAGCTGATTTTCGTATAATAATTATCTTCAAAATCTAAAAATGCGTAATCAGAATTATCCACCTTTCTTTTTTTGGGTATTTCCGCCCAATCTCCCACAAGCAATTTTATTTCAGGTTTTGTAATTTGAGTTGGGAATATTTCCTCATCAATATCTGGTTCGTCTTTTTGTTCAATGAGGTTATGCTCGTTATTTTCATTCGATGCTTTTTTACAAACAAGTAAGTAGGAAAATATCAGTATTGCAATGAGTAAATTGTTGAGTAAAATTCTATTAGTCATACGGTTATCCATTCTTCTTTTTAATCTATCAAGCCATATTCATAGGCAAGATTTTTCCATTTAGCACTTTCTAATTCATACTTTATCAATTCATTAATAAATATTTTATTCACATCAAATTCTTTTCCAATTAAATAAAGTGTTTGGATAATGTGGTTATCGTATTTTTTATAATAGTCATAAAAATCTTTAGAAAAATATTCTACAGCAGGATTGTCATTTCCTGAATAATAGCTACTTCGCATTCTATCTTGAAAATAAATTCTGTGAATATGATATGCTCCCTTTTGTTCGGTAGAATATTTTGAATACTCTTCAGTGAGAAATTTTCTTTCTTCTATTTCAGCTTGGCTTTTTCTTTTTTGTTCATCGTAATATTTTTCAAATAAATTCCATTTGGATTCAGAAAAAGCATTTCTAGATCCATGTAAAATTTCTTTACCACTCTCTAAGTCTATCAATCTGTAATTTATCTTATCATCAACAACAGCAGGAACCCTTTGAAATATAGATTTCAATTTTCCGTCTTTACTTATTTCGATTACTTTTTTGTAATTAAACCTTTTTTTCCACTCTTCACGGGAAAGTATTTTGGGAATGTAGGTATCAATGACATAAATCTCAATGGAACCGTTATAGGATTTATCGATTGGATAGGTTTCCACTATCAATAATTTAGATTCATAATCTATGAATGAATCGATGATTCGCCAACCATCCTTAGCTTGAAAATCAAAATTTCCAAATTGACTTTGCTTATTTTTGATTAATTTCATCTTTAAAAAAATTAAAAGAATGCTAATAAGTTGAGTAAAATTTTATAAGTCATATTCAATCCAAAATTTAAAAATGTTAGATTATTTTTTCCAACTGCTCAACCGTATTATCCTTCTTAGCCGTTAAACGCAGATATTCCATGTCTCAATTTTGTTTATGCAAAAAATACAATCTTTGTGCCCATTCGCAGTCTGAGTTTGATTTCCAGTGAACGCAAGCTCTCAAACTGTCGAGGATAATATTCTCTAGACCGATTACATAAACCTTCATACCGTCAGGAAGAATCAAATCTATATCTACTGTCGTATATTCATTTCGAGTATAAATTTCAACTGCAAGCCCGCCGACTATAACCGGTCTTCGATTTTCGCCAAGTAATTCTGTAAGAATACCAACAGTGCCAATCATTTTTTCAAAATTGGTTTTGCCATCCAGAGCGGCTAATTTTGTTATACTGTTTTCAGGAAGGATCATAATACCATTGTGTTTTAGAGATATAACGAATCTTACCTTCTGCTTCAGCTTTTTTCCAGCGCAAAAGACAGATTTGATTTAGGACTTCAATCTCTTCGGGATCACGCGGACGACGGCGAAAAGAGCGTTCTCTACCGGTTTGGAGAATTTTTATTTCGACTTCTGCTTTGCGGCTTTCAATAAAGTTAGTTAGCTCTTCCAATTTTCGAGTTTGCATGACTTCATGGAAATTTAGTTTTGGAATTATAGCAAGTGGAAAAATTTCTTGACTCTCTCTTTTGATCCTATTTTGGTTTAATGAACACCTAGATTTAGTTTAGGTTTTCATAAGAAGGATTCAATGACAAAAAATTTTCTCTTAGTAATACTGATGTTGTTTATCACTTTCACAAATGTAAATTCTAACGAACAATTTACACCTAACCAAGCAAATTGGAAAACATTTCAATCAAAACCATTAGCCGCAGGAAACACGGGACATGATCCAGATAGTGTGACTTGGATTACAAAAGCACAATGGGATGCAGCGAAGTGGGATGGAAAAACAATTTACGATCCAACGAAAATGACCAAGGCACAATTTTTTTCTGCACTCTGCCCAAGCGCGGATAGAGTTCGTGGAATTCGGGAAGTATTTTACAATACAAATCCTTTCCTAGATAATAAAAATCCAACCAAAGCGGAACTAGATGAATGGCATAGAATTGCAATCAATCATATTCGTGCGTTAGTCGGATATACAAGTGCAGACAGACAAGTTCAAAAAGACCAATGTATGTTTAAACGCGCCCATTGGGGTGATGAAAGAAAATTTACAACTATGTGGGATACAAAATACCCGGGGACAAATGGATCTGCCGCTGGACCATGTCAAGGTTCGTCAAATGCTCATTGCGGAGCCAGTTTTATTCCAAGTGCAGAAGACCAGGCACCCTACTTCGGTGAAACAAAATTGGTCTGCACTGCAACCGCTGGTGCAGAGGGAGTTTTTAGTGGACCTAAATCCAATATTCCTTGGTCGCTCAAATGGTCTCGTGCTTTTTGTAACACATTAGCCGCTGAAGGTTTTTGGGGTGGTCATACTGGTCCTTGGTTTCATCGGGAAAAATTTGGTTTTAGTTTTTGGGATTCTGATGTGAATAACAACAACAGCATCGCCATTTTACGTGCCAAATGGACTGGAAAACTAATGCCTAGTCTTTACACAAAACCATGATAGATTTGGGATACCTTAATACTATTTTTTCTGTAAAGGATAAACCATCTTATCCGCGTATTCGTTTAAAATTTTTCCAATTTCTAAGAGTTTATAATCTTGAAATCGTTTTGCTACCACTTGAATTCCGATGGGAAGTCCATTTGAGTCAAGTGCAATGGGCATAGATAATACTGGATTTTCTGTAACTGAAAATATGGTTGTGTATGCTTGTGTTGCTAT
This sequence comes from Leptospiraceae bacterium, assembly GCA_017996175.1. Lineage (GTDB taxonomy): Bacteria > Spirochaetota > Leptospiria > Leptospirales > Leptospiraceae > UBA2033. The sequence goes on along the minus strand of JAGOHK010000001.1, from coordinate 163,676 downwards.
ATAGTATGGAACTTCTTTTTCATCGACTAATATAGGATCATTGTAAACATTAAAATTTCCAAATGCTTTACTTGGTTTATGGTGTTTGAATGCAGTCGTAGAGCTAACGGGTGTTATCCAGACATCGTATTCATCCAAAAAATTTTCCATACTCGTAATGTATTTTTTTTGTTTATTCAAAAGTTCCATATAAGAAGGCACTGAGATCGGTCCGACGATTTTTCTATGCATTGGAATATTTTGTGTTACATCTTTTGTAAAAAAATCTCCCATCCAACGCATAAAATTAGATGTATCATAACCACCTTGATGACCTACGATCCCACCCCAAATCTCCCAAACTTCTACATAATTAAAACCGTTAGGCTCAATCCTTCTAACTTGCGCACCGGAGGATTCTAATTTTTTTACGAATTTAATAATATTATCTCTGATCTCTTTTTGAACTGGGACATCACCAAAGGAATCTACCCAAGCTATTTTAAGTTTTTTAATATTTACTTTATCTACATCTTTGCGAATGGGAATGATTGATTTATCATCTTTATGCGGACTCGTGACTATCTCAAGAGTTAGTTTTAGATCGTCTATACTCCGCGCTACCGGTCCCATTACGGCTAATGCGTGTAATCCATTCACTTCGGTTGGTAATGGTGGTATATGTCCGATTTTTGAAATGATACCATAAGTTGTTTTTAGTCCATAAGTTCCTGTAAACGAAGTTGGGATTCGAAGGGAACCAGCCAGATCACTTCCAAAACCAAGATAGGCAAACCCTGAGGCTAACGCAACAGAATCCCCTCCCGTACTACCACCGCTAGTACGAGATATGTCCCAGGGATTGTTCGTTCTCCCAAAAACGGCATTGTCGGTCTGCATATCCATCGCGAGAGTTGGCAAATTTCCCTTGCCGATGATAATTGCACCAGCCTCTTTTAATAGCTTTACGACTAACGCATCTTCTTCGGCAATATAATCTTTCATCTCGCTATAACCTGCGGTGGTTCTCATTCCTTTTACCTTAAAACTATCTTTTATTACAATCGGTACTCCGTGAAGCGGTCCAAGGATACGTCCTTGCGCTAACTTCTCATCCGCTTCTTTTGCCTCTATTAGTGCGTTAGTGTTCAGAGTAACAATTGCGTTATAATTTTTATTGTGTTTTTGTATTTGAGAATTTACTTTTGTTACAACTTCTACCGATGTGATCTTCTTTTCTCTGATTGACTTAGCGACATCTGTAGCTGTCATAAATAATAGTTTGTTTTCTTCTTCGGCAAAAGAATTAACCGTTAACATACTGAAAGTTACGAAAATACAAATAGCTATTTTCATTTTTACCTCTATTGACTTGTTCATTTTATTTTCCTCGCGTGCTCATTATAATACTATTTATTTTTTTCAGCTAAACTCTTTATTTTAACTAACCAAATCTTTCGAAATTTTTCTATTGAATTTTTAGGAAAAATTAATACTCCGATAAAATTTTATTATCCACTCGAACAAGTAAATCCAATCGAATTTCTTTTCCACTATCAAGTAACAAATACTCGACTTTATCCCGACTGTACAGGTCTTTAATTTTTCCAATAGCAGAAGTAGTTAAACCAGATTCATCTTCAAAAAAAATTTCGACTTCTTTTTTTAAAATAGAAAATGCTTCTAGCTCATCATAAAAATCACACGAAATAGGTTCATACTTTTCCAAAATAATCTCCTTGCTTAAACTTAAAAACTATAACCAATGAAACAAAATAGGTTTCGTTTATTTTGATTTTCGAATCATTCTAATGCGGTCAACGTAAGACGGTTACTGAGCATTATGGAACGACCTTAGGGAGTGAACATTGAGTTTCGTCGAAGTAACAACTAATAGTAAAAGTGGCATTTCGACACATTCGATAAACTCAGTGCACCGCTTCGCTCAATGACCGACTTTTTCTAAATCTCAAAAACTAAGTCCCGAATCGTTTGGAACTTTAATTCGAAACCGCAACTCTATCTCTACTTTTTTACGTGGAGAAAGTTTTATTTTCCAAAATAGAATCCCGCTTTTGTCTTCTTTCCAAGTGTAGTTAGGAGTAGTTTTTTTATCGTCGATTTCAACATCTACGTCGGAAATTTCACTGACTGGAATTCTATCCCAGACAATTACTTCTTCGTCTTTATTGGAAAATGATTCGAGGGTAATGAAGTTTATCTTCTCGAATGCTTGTTTGGATTTTATTAATCCATCTTTGAAATTACTGCTTTCCACTCGATAGAAAACGCGAATATCATTTTCGATTCCCATAGAAATCTTCACACGCGAACCAGATGGAGTATAAGGCAGATTAGTCTCACCGATAAATCCTGAGTTTTTATAAATCGCAGCTTTGCCTGCAAGAAGTGGAAAAGAAATTTTATTATACAAATCACCGGCTGTATAGATTAACCGCTGTTTGTGAGGAACGGTCATGAGTGCGGTTTTCATTTCGGTTTGAAATCTAGAAATAGTGATTCGAGAAGATTCTTTTTTACTTGGAATTTTTGCTCTTTCGGAGGAACGAAATATAAACCCACCCGCCCCTTCTTGCACAGTGCCGTCTATTTCTTTTACTGTATTTATAACATCAGCAGTTGCACCGGCGGGAGCTGACTCTGATTTTTTTTCAAAACTGAAAAAAGTCTTTTTTGTTTTACCACCTTCTGTAAAAACTTCAACTGAATGAACTCTCGGTCGAGTAGATGATTTTTTGGGCTCAGCAGTGGATAATGCCACTTTGACGTCTTTCCAATCTTCTCCTGTTTCTTGGCGAATCTCTGCTAGGTATTCTACCTCTGTCGTTTCTCCCCCTTTCCAAATAATATTGTAAGCAGGTATCCAGGATGAATTTCCAATTAAATAAGATAAGGAAAATTCTGATTCAATTCTTTTATTAGAAGAATTCGAAACTTTTATTTCTACTGTGCGTTTGGATTTTCCTGAATTAGAAATGAGTTTATTCAATCTTAGACTCATCTCTGTAAATTTTTTATTCAAATCCTCCATTTCAAATTCAGTTCTTTGGATGTCTGAGCCGATTTGAATTGAACGAGTTTGGAAATACGTTAGTGTTTCTTTCCAGAGTTTTAAATCCTCCGACGAATTGATGTAAGCCGCTTTTTTGGAGACTGTTTCCCCTGTGAGTTTGCGATACTCTTCTAAAACGTTTTTCTCGTTGATTAGATTTCCTTTCTTTCCTTCTAACTGTTTTTTCTTGGATTCAATTGCCTCCATTTCTTTTTTTAACGAGGCGTATTCTTTGTCTTTGTATTCAGAGCCAGGCTCTACAAAAGTAATAATGGATGTTATACTCAGTTGCGGATTATCTGTGTAACCCCTAAGTGACTCATCAAATAGAAGAGGGGAGAGCGATTCGAATAAAAATTGATTTTCCCCGGGCTCGAATTTTAATTTTCCAGTTCTTGTTACTTGAGTCCTGTCTCTAAAGAGTAGGACTTCGTTTACTGGTATATCGACTTTATCCGCTGCGAATAAAGTAAACTGTATTGTTAATGCAAAATAGGTTAGTAAACTTATTAAAAAAATTATAAGCCTGTCATTCCCGAGTTTCCACCCTTTCGTCTCGTTCACATAACCGCCGAGCGATGTCCGATACTGTGCAATTAAGGTAACTTTGGCGGTCACTGAGCGGAGTCGAAGTGACATCTTATAGTAAAAGTGGGCATTTCGACTTCGCTCAATGTCCGACTTTTCGTAATCTTTCCTTAACTTAAAAGCATTTAGCGATGTCGAAGTTACAACTCCTAGTATAAGGGACATTTCGGCTACGCTCGCCTGAGCTAATGACCGATATTTTGGTCTAGCAACACTAACTTGAAAATAATAAAACAAATCTAATATAAATCCCATCACTCTTCCTCCCTTTGTTTTTCTTTGATTCTAGTTTCTTCTGGATAAAGAATCTTATACTCATACTTAATTTCTTTTGTTTCACCAGCAGAAATTACCACCGGATACTTCAAAATTCCAGAGCGGCTAAGTTCATTTTGCTGCGGAAGATTTTTGGTTTCAACCTTTGCCTGCGGATCGTTTGTATAAGGGATACGGTCTACAACTAGGACAGAGGTTTTTTCCTTCTTTCGATTTTTTAATCGGACTGTTACGGTAGTCGTAATAGAATTTTGACCGGAGAAAAATCCTTTTTTCTCACGAAAAGTATCTTCCTTTCTTTCTACTTCAATATCTTCTTCGGGACCCAAATCAAATTTTAAATCTTCTCCCGTCGCTGTATTTTTTAGTACGGAAGTTGTGATATAATCCTCTTTGGAATAAATATCTAATGGACCTTTTAAAAGCGGTTCTTTATTTCTAGATACTGAATTCGATGTAAGGAATACGGATTTCATTTTCACAGGAGCTGTTTCGTAACTTAAATTGGTTGGTAATGTTTCCCGTGAGACTAATACCCTGTTAAATGAATTATCGGATAATAATGTTTCTTTTCCAGAAGCGGCAGAATACCGATAGTCGTAACCGCCGGAAGATTCTAGGGGAGAAACAAGTCCAGTTGTAATTTTAGAATTTGCTTGCATAAGTGCAGATTTTCTTACCGTATCTTCTATTTCCTTTCGAGCAGGGGATAATTCCGATTGAAATTTTGGATTGATTAAAGAAAGTTTTTCCATTGCTTCTTTGCCTGTGCGAATTGCGTTATTAAAGTCTCGATTCGTAAAATAGGATTGTTGGTTTTCGAATACATTTTTGAATTCAATCAAGTTAGATTCCGTTTCATTCGAGCGGGATTTTATATTTCCTTGCGTGAGCATGTCCCGGGCTTTGTAGTATTCTGCTTTTCTTTTTTGTGGCTGATACCTCTTATCCCCATCTAGGGATTGTTGTATTTCTTCGCCTCCCTCGGTAACTGATTGTAATCTGGTTTTATCTGCGGGTAATGCGCTATTACCTGAACCAGGAGAACGACTATATGGTGCTGGTGCAGGTTTGGGTGATTCTAGCTTAGCATCATCAGATTTTTTATTCCTATCAGACTCTCTTCTTTCTAAATCTTGTACATAGCCGCTGGTGTCTCGTGCTAAGCCTCTTGCGGACTGCTCTTGCATCGGTGTTTCGTAATAGGAAATCCTCCACTCATCCACAGAAGGTAAATCTAATTTTTTATTCAAATCCGCCGCCGAAAAAGCAAGACTCACATTTTTCCAATCTTCCCCTGTATTATTTCTCACGAGTGCAAAAAAAGAAATTTGGTTTGTCTTTGCCACTGTGTCAACTTTTACTTCATACCTTGGATACCAATAAGCATCATTTATAATATAATCAAAGAATACTTTTACAGGTTGCGCAGAATCAGAATTAACCTCTACTTCTATATCCTTGTGTTGAATAGAAGAGGATTTTGAAAAATATTCCATCTTGGATTCTACGACTAATAACTCTTCTCTTGTTTCATCTAGTAACTCTAGAAGTTTCCATTCGGCGGTTGAATTTTCATCCAGAATATTGGTGAGTAATTTTTGGTAGCCGCTCCACGCATTTGTATTCATTAAAATTTCTGTAGAATTTTCCCGAGTCATATCTTTTTTCTGAGGAGTTAGGGAGCTAATAAAACTTCTTTGTTTTTTGATAGCTTCTAGTTCTTCTGTTAAGATTTTTAGTTTTCGAGAAAGAATTTCTTCTCTATCTGCAAGTTTTTTTACTTCTTCGTCTTTAAAAGTTTTTTCGACCTGGGGGATAATATTAATTCGCCTTATTTTAATTCCAGTGTTTTCAGGTAAAAACCGAATTGCGATAGAACTATCCACAATATTCATTCCTAGGTTTTTAATTCTAAATCCAGATTTTCCCTGTGGGATAAAGTCTCCCGACCGAGTAACGTTAGCCGCTCCTTGGTAGACTCGGACAGAGACAATTTGTGTATTGAGGTCTGCTTTTTCCGCGTACGCAAAAAAAGGAAATAGTAACAGTAAGTAAAATAATGATTTAAACATTTATTTATCCAAAAAGATTATTTAGTATCTTGCTTATTTTTTTTTGCGAGTTCTTTTAAAATTTTAACATCCCAGATATCTTGTTCCCGTTCTGTTTCTTTGCTTTTAATCAATGACTCTAAACCAAGGTAAGGAATTTCAACATCCTCCAAAATAATTTTACATATATCTTTTTTCGCTTCTTCATACGTTAGTGACCAAGCACTGAGCGTTATATCAAGCTCCGGTTCGTCTAAAATTTTTATTACAATATTAGAATAAAAATCCTCAACAGTAATTTCTTCTTGCAAGTGAGGGTATAATTTTCGAATGCATTGAATGACTCTTTCGATATTCTCTCGATTGTTCTGAATTAAAACATCGATGTCCTCGGTTGCTCGAACGTATCCATGTAAAGCACAAGCCCTTGCACCTATAATCACAAAATTCACATCATTCTTTTTCAATAAAAGGCAGACTTGAGTTAAACTACTTTGCGGATTATTCAACGTATTCGATTGCCCTCTTTAAATTAAACTCATCTAGCTCTTTCCATGTTTTAAATTTTAGAACAAGGTTTTTCTTCTTTTTGTTTGGACGGAGTTTTTCCAGTTCAGAAATTAATTTATTTTGAGCAAGGAGGCATTCGAGTGGAGTTCTATCTTTTTTAGATCCAATGATTTTCATGTATTCCTCCAATCTCTATAATCCGGACTTCTTAGTCTTTAAGTCAACTTTATTATTTTCTATATAAAAGCAGATGTCAATGGTAAAAACTTGCACTGAGCCTGTCGAATAGCGGTAGCGTGTCGTAATTCAGGCATTTTCTTCTTAATGCCTAACTTCGATAATAGAGAACTTGACAATAATTTTATTAGAAATCAAAATGTTGACATCATAAGGAATTTGAAATTATGAATACTGAAGCAATACCCAAAGTACCCCCAACCCTTCTCGTAAGACTTGAGGAAAATACCGATATGACTCCGCTTCCGATTTCGGAATGTTCGATTGATATAAATATTCTCGGAAATTTTGCGCAAACTAAGATTTGCCTCAAATTCTATAATGTCTCTGAGAGAATTTTAGAAGGACAATTTGTATTCCCGCTTTTGCAAGGACAGAGTGTTTCAGGATATGCGCTTGAGATCGACGGGAAGTTTAGAGAGGCTGTTATTGTAGAGAAAGCGAAGGGTCGACAAATCTTTGAGTCAACGATTCGACAAAAAATTGATCCGGGGCTACTAGAACTTACGCGCGGAAATGTTTTTCAATCTAGGATTTACCCCATTCCAGCGAAAGGTTATAAAAGTATTGTGGTCACGTTTGAAGAAGAGCTTGACTTAAAGGAAAATGGCTGGGCTTATCTTATGCCTTTGCATTTTCAAGATTCGATAGATGATTTTTCTTTGCAGATTGAAATTCCAAATCAAACAACGAAACCTATTCTCTTTCAAAATGAATTAACCGATTTAGAATTTCAGAAGTCTGAAAAATCCTTCCATGCAGATTTTAAATCTAAAAAATTCATTCCAAATAAACAAATTGGATTTTTAATTCCAAAAGAGGATAATCAGCATAAGACTCTCATCAAGAAAACAAGCGATAAGAATTACTTTTATTTAAACTTAATTTCTGAAAGTAAATTTCGACCTAAAACATTACCGACTAAGATATGTCTGCTATGGGATGCATCCGATTCTGGAAAAAATCGAGATTTACAAAAAGAATTTTTACTTCTACAAGAATACTTTCAGAAAATAGGAAATTTAACTATAGAAATTGTTCAATTTAGTTTTTGGGTTCATTCTGCTAAAATATTTACAATTCAAAATGGAAATACCGATGAAGTAATTCAATATTTAAAAGATGTGAAATACGATGGAGGAACTCAGCTTGGGGCTTTGGATTTAAATAAATATACTTGCGATGAATTCCTGCTAGTGAGTGATGGAGTTTCCAACTTTGGAGATTCAGAATTGAAACTGTCGCAAACTCCTGTTTATGCGATAAACTCCAGCGTAACTGCCGAGCATTCTTATTTAGAATATATCTCCAAAAAAACAGGTGGGGCTTATCTCAATCTCACAAGGCTGACTTTCGTTGATTCGATTCAGATTCTTTGCAACCAGATGTATTCTTTTCTCTCAGCAACTTTTTTGGAAGGAAGTATTCAAGAGATTTATCCTTCTTTGCCTATGATTGTATCGAAAGATATTTCTTTTGCTGGAATACTAAATACGGATAATGCCAGTTTAACTTTAAATTTCGGATTTGGAAATGAAGTTACGCACCAAGAAAAAATTACAATCAATGCAAAGGAAAATCAAAAAGAGGATTCTTTTATAGAAAGAATTTTTGCTCAAAAGAAAATTTCTGAATTAAATTTGAATTACAAAAAGAACAAAGTAGAAATCACTTCTTTAGGAAAAGAATTTTCCATTGTTACCCGAAATACTTCTCTTTTAGTTCTAGATCGAATAGAAGACTATGTAAACAACCAAATCATTCCTCCTGTAGAATTACAAAAAGAATACTTTGATCTACTAAAACAAAAAGAAGAAGAAAAAGCAACTGAACAAAAAAATCATCTAGATGAAATAGCAGAAAAATTCCAAACTCATATAGATTGGTGGAATAAAGATTTTAAACCAGAAAAAAAAGATTCTTCGAAAAAGAAAGGGGCGAGACGAGAGATGCTAGATAACCCTTCTCCCCTTTCTGCAATGCCACCGGAAGTAGAAGGAGAAGAGTTTAGTGATGATGAAGAGAATATTAGCTTGAGCGATTACGAAACAGGTGCATTGTTAATGGGGACAGGAGATGAGCCAGAGCCTAAGCAAGTTTCCAAGGAAGAATCAATTCCAGCAATTGGTTCCATCACATTAAAAAAATGGAGTCCCGATGAATCGTATTTAACTAAACTAAGAGAAGCATCCGAGAAGGAGCTATACGCCGTTTACCTTAACGAAAAAAAAATGAACTCCAACAGCTCTGCTTTCTTTTTAGATGTAGCCGATTTCTTCTTAGAAAAAGAGCAAACGGAAATCGCCTTGCGAGTATTGTCAAATATCGCAGAAATGAATTTGGAAAACCATCAGCTTCTTAGAATCCTTGGCTATCGTCTATTACAAATCCAGCAGTGGAAATTTGCGATTAAAATTTTTGAAGATGTTTTAGAAATCAGGGAAGAGGAGCCTCAGTCTTACAGAGATTTGGCGCTTGCTTGTTTGGCTGATAAGCAGTATGAAAGAGCTTTAGATTTGTTTTATTCAGTGATTAAAAATAAATGGGATTCGCGATTTCCTGATATTCAATTAATTGTTATTCATGAAATGAACGCAATGATTGCAACTTGTAAAACGGAATTAAATTTAGACAAGATAGATAAACGGTTTCTGAAAAATCTGCCTGTTGACCTTCGGGTAATTTTAACATGGGATGCGGATAATACCGATTTAGACCTTTGGGTAACTGATCCGAATGAAGAGAAATGTTACTACGGTCAACATGAGACTAGCATTGGCGGACTAATGTCACAAGATTTTCGGGAAGGTTATGGTCCGGAAGAATTTCTTTTGAAAAAAGCAATCCCTGGAAAATATAAAATCCAAGCTAATTACTTTGGAAGCAGCCAACAAGTATTATCCGGAACTACAACGATTCAAGTTTCTTTAACTACAAATTTTGGAAGGGTCAACCAAGTGGAGAAAGCAATTACGATGAGATTGAAAGATGTAAAAGAAATTGTTGACGTCGGAGAATTTGAAATGAAGTAGTTATGTCTATTAAAGGAGATTTTTATGCAACCAGCATTACATTTTAATATTTATGCGATGATCGTGGCAGTTCTCGCCAATATGTTTATTGGGTTTCTTTGGTTCGGTCCTGTTTTCGGAAGACCTTGGGCAAAGGAAATGGGATACAATATTGATGAAATGAAACCAGATTCGAAACAAATGACTAAGTCCATGATTCTTATGATTGTTGGAACCATTTTATCTGTGTTCGTTCTTGCTCATATAGTAGAAGTTTGGCGTCCATCTGTTTGGGGACAAGGTGCAGATCAGGCTGCTTGGACTTATGGTTTCTTTGGGGGATTTTTTACATGGATCGGTTTTCATGTTCCTATGTTACTTGGACAAATTGCTTGGGAGAGCCGCTCTTGGAAATTGTTTATCATCAATGCGGGGTATCACTTTGTTAGCCTCCAGGCGATTGGAATGATTTTGAGTTATTGGCGCGGGTAATTTATGTTAAGTGAAAATTTATAAATTCAAAGTGAATAGGATTTTCGGTATATACGAGTAAAAATAGATCGAATGCCACTTAATCATTAAAGGCGAATTACTATTAGTCGCCAAAGATTTCTTTTAATGAAATACTTTTTCCGAATAGAGGAATATCTTCTGTTGCTGAGAAGATATGTTTTTTTGAGTAGGAATTTCCTGTAGGGTGATTGTAGACTTCTACGCATTTGCCGCTAACGTTTACAATCCAATACTCATCTACCAATCCCTTTGCGTAAGTTCTTCCTTTTTCTCTATCATAAGAAATAGAACTTACCGCAATTTCGACAATTAGTTTTGCAGTAGAGGGTTTTTGATTTCGGTAATCTTGAATTTTTCCCTGCACAATTGATATATTATTTTAAATTTTCCAGACTTGTGACCCACAAATGAAAAAATGGACACTCGCTGCGAATATTATTTAAGCCAATTTCTAATATAGCTAAATTACCATGAAGGGGCTTTTGATATTCCGGGACAAGATTCTCAATTCGTTTAGATGGAGCTGTAGTAGGTGAATCATTGATTTCTTCGGGAGTCGTAAACTGATTTCGAATCATTTGAAATTCTGATGCAATATCTGGTTGTCCAATTGCATTTGCAAAAATTGTACAATTACTGAAAAGTAATCCTTCAAATTCATGCATCATCACATACGGTATAAATCTAGAAGGATTAAAATTTTTTCCCATTAGTAAACAAATATCTTTAGATAATTCTTTTTGAATATGTGGAATTTTCTTTGGAAAAGGTAATTCAATTGCTTTTGCTCGTCCTGGCCAATTCAGTGGGAGTGCATAATAATCTACCATCGTTGTTGAATAACAAGCATTATCTCCATTTAGATGATTGGTAATATCTTTACGAACAATACTCCAGTCACGAATTCCACCACGTTTAATTTTATTGCGAGAATTGCCTAATAACCTCGCACTAATTTGATGACCAAAGTTTTGTAAATGCTTGGATAAAACTTCATTTACAAATTCTTCTTCTGTCTGACCTTCTACGTGAACTATAATTCTACTCATTCGTTTTATTCAACCTTTGGTCGACCTTCAAGTTCATTTTTCTCCCACAGTTGACCCAGGCTATAATCATTTAGCCAAACATCTAATTTTTGTGAATCCAATCTAGAAAATTGAGTACTTCCATTTATACGATTAGCTACTAAAACATCTTCGATTTCAAAATGATCAAGTAACAACGAAGATTGTGTTGAGATGATTACTTGCGTTTTCTTTGAAGCTTGTTTTATGAGAGAGGCGAGCATTGTAATTGCAAATGGATGCAATCCTAACTCCGGTTCGTCGACAAGGATAATAGAAGGTCTAAATTCTTCAGGTTGTAAAAATAATGTAGTAAGAGCAATAAATCTAAGTGTTCCATCAGAAAGAGAGGCTGCATCAAAGTAAGTGTCAGAACCTTTATGCCTCCACTCCAACTGGATATTATTTTGATTTAACTTTTGTGGCTCTAAAATGAAATCGTCAAAAAAAGGAGCAACTCTTTGAACAGTCTTGCGAATAAGTTCATAAGAAATTGGATGAGTTTGAAGCAGGTAATATAGGTAAGCCGCAAGATTTGAACCATCTGGTCGCAAATATCTATTATCATTTATTGAGCATGTCTTTTTCATTGGCGAAGTTATGCTCGTATCGTGAAAATGGTAAAGTCGCCAGCGATCGAGACGTTTTCTAACATAGTCAGCAATTTCCGGTAGATTTTTTTTGCTAATTCCAGCTTCTTTGCCTAATCGATCAATGGGTTTCCCAAGTGGGGATGAATAAGTCTTATCCCAAAAATAAACAAATTCAGACCTAGGGATAATTTCATCTGACGCAGCAGAAGTTAATGAAATATCATATTGATTAATCCCACCTTGAAAAGAGATATGAATGTCAATCTTATCTGTCACTTTAGAACCAAAATGTAGTATTTTATCTGCTCCTCCATTTTTAATTACATATTCTTGTAAACGACCTTCTCGAATTGCATTTAAGAATGAGAATACTCCAATGAAATTGGATTTTCCAGAACCATTAGCACCAATAACTAAATTAATTGCTCCCAGTTTTAAATCCTCAATGGAAGCAATGCTTTTAAAACCTTTTATACTAATTGAATCAAGTTCTTGCATATATTAATCTATAAGTAGGATTAAATTTTTAGAGTCGAGTTAAAAAATGTTCTATAATCACCGTTAAATGTTTTTCTTAAAAATATTACGTAGTTGGTATTTCTAAATTTTTATTTCAAATTATGATTAATATCCCTTTTTATTGCAAAAAATCCCATAAATAGAGGAAGGAAAATCGGTAAGCGGGTATAAGCGGATAATAGGACGGAGCCTCCCCAAATTAGTGCAGTGCCGTTCGTTCCTCTATGGGAAGCAAATCTTTGTAATCCCCATCCGTTGTTGCACAGGAGATTAAAAAAAATAGAATGATAAAAGTTAAATTATCCATTCGAAGCAATAAAGTTTGCATAGGACTTTTTATTATATTTCCTTACTTGACAAGTCAAGTTCTTTAAAATCTGTTCAATAATGAGTGGAAGCGCTAGATTTAACAAAAGTAAAACTTTCTAAGTTTAGTTTTTATTATATTGCATTTGTTTTGGTTTACTTGCTAATATTTTTAGTGATAGAAAATAGATTTTTCCCCAATCCAGAAATTCCTTTTACGTCAGGCGTACTAGTTGGGTTTGCAGTACAGTTTTTGATTTTAAATCTCAGAATTTATTTAATGCAAAGGAATTGGAGATTTGGTGGGGAAATTCAAATTGCGTTTTCGTTTTTGTCTTTATTGATTAATCTTGCGGTTTTAATTTTATTATCATACTCTGCAAATAATTTTAGTCTGATTTTCGGGTTTTTTATTGCACATAATTTGAATATTTTAAATATTGCACTTATTACCAATCTTGCAGTTAAAAAAAATGATTAAAAAGTTTTATTTTATCTTACTATCTTTAAGTCTCACCACTGCCATTTTTGCGAATGACCATGCCTCTGAGGCATTTGATCTATCTGAAGTGATTAGTCATCACCTTTTTGACCACGCAGAATTTCCTTTTAATGTTGGTGGAGTGAAAGTTTACGAAGGCGAATCTGCTTTTGATAAAGCAAACGCGGCTATTTTTGAAGACCATGCAAATAATAAGCGTTATCATTTCGTTGGTGGAATTGACATGCATATCACAAGGCGTGTAACTATGATGTGGATTGTGTCTTTTTTCCTTTTGATTACATTTATTCCAGCAGCGCGTAAAATTGCAAAAAATCCTCTTCGCATACACTCTCGTTTTACAAGTGCTGTCGAAACTGTTTTAGAGTTTCTGAAAACGGAAGTCATTGATCCTAACATGCACGGTCATGGACATGGGTATTATCACTACATGTTTAGTTTATTTTTCTTTATTTTATTTTGTAATATTTTTGGTTTAATTCCTTCTATCGGTGAGGTCGCTGCTCTTGTAAGTGGTGGAGATCCGCATCATTCCATTTTACCAAAAATTTGGAGTGGGATTACGGTTACAGGTGATATATCAGTTACAGTAAGTCTTGCTGGGATTACTTTACTTTTGATTTATGCAACTGGTTTTATCTACCAAGGAATTCGTTTTATATTCAACTCGGTTCCGAACGGAGTTCCTTTACTTCTGTACCCACTTCTTTGGCCTTTAGAGTTTATTGTCTCTCCTTGTGCTAAAGCGTTTGCACTTACTGTGCGTCTTTTAGCGAATATGACTGCTGGTCACGTTATCATCTTGGCATTACTTGGTTTTATTTTTGAGTTTAGGTCTTTTGCGGTTGCGCCTATTTCGGTTTTGGGGGCAACAGCGATTTACCTCTTGGAGATATTTGTAGCATTTTTACAGGCGTTCATTTTTACGCTTTTGACCTCGCTTTTTGTTGGGTCGTCTATGCATAGACATTAGAATTGTTTTTATTTAAAGTTGAATTAAAATAGGAGATTTATATATGGACTTTGGTTTAGGATATATTGGTGTTGGAATTGCGGCAGGACTTGCAATTTTAGGTGCAGGTTTAGGTATTGGTCGTATTGGTGGTCAAGCTGTTGAAGGTATGAGCCGTCAACCAGAAGTTGCTGGTAAAATTCAAGTTGCTATGTTGATTTCTGCTGCGTTTATTGAAGGTGCGGCGTTATTTGCATTAGTAATTGCTTTCTTAGCGGGTGGAGCTTTAAACAAAGATCTTCCTAACTCAATCAAAGCAAAAACTGCTGTTGAAGCACCTGCTCCTGCTAAGCAATAAGTAAGAGGCAAGTAATTTGATTTATCTAGCGGCAGGCGGACTACTCGATGTTAATCCAGGTCTATTAATTTGGACTCTGATTACTTTTCTGATTGTAGTTTTCATTCTCAAAACTTTTGCTTGGAATCCGATTATTCATGCTCTTGATGAGAGAGCAGAAAAGATTCACGGTGATATTGAAAAAGCAGACAAGATTCGTAAAGACGCGGAAGGATTATTAGCTTCTTACAATGAAAAATTGACTGCGGCAAGGGATGAAGCAATTGCAATTGTGAATGAAGCGAATGCTGATGCAACTAGGCTCAAAGCTAAGACAGTGCAAGAAACGCAAGATGAAATTAAGTCTTTGAAAGAGCAATCCCTAAAGGATATAGAGTTAGCAAAAGCAAAGGCGGTTCAAGAAATTCAATCGCAAATTGTCGATCTCTCTGTTACTATAGCAGGGCAGATTTTGCAAACTAAGCTAAAGCCTGAGGAACATGCAAAGTACGTTCAGGATGAGATATCTAAACTCAAGAGCGTTAAAGTGTAATCATTATGGATAACATTCATGTAGCAAAAGTTTATGCAGAGGCTCTTCTTGAAATTTCTATTGAGAAGAAAAATTCTGAACTCATTGAGGAAGAGTTAAAGGCAGTTGCCGATTCTCTTACTCAAGATCAGGAAGTTTGGGAGTTTTTATTATCTCCCAAAATTTCCAAAGAGCAAAAGATTAAAGTCGTAGAAAATTCTTTTAAATCCAATCTATCGGATACTATCAATTCTCTACTATTTCTTTTGCTGAAGAAAGATAGAATATTTTTTATTAGTGAAATTGCGAAGCAATTTCGAAATGGGAATGATATTCTGAGAGGTAGGATTCGCACTTATGTAGAATCAGCTACCAAACTAAGTGATTCACAAATTTCTGAAATTCGGGCAACTCTTTCAGAAAAATACAAAGGTGAATGTATTATTGAAAATACTATTAAGCCGGATTTAATCGGCGGACTAGTAATTAGATTCAATGATAATCTAATTGATGGCTCAATTCGAAGCCAGCTAGTTACTATTAAGAAAAATTTACTCCAGAGCAAATTAGGTGGGGCATACTATGAAAATTAAAACTGAGGAAATTACTTCCTTAATTAAAAAAGAAATACTAAGCTATAAACAAGACTTAGCTATCGACGAAGTTGGAACTGTTATCGAAATTGGTGACGGTATTGCCAGAGTCTTTGGTTTGAAGAATGTTATGGCTGGAGAGCTTGTAGAATTTCAAAACGGAATTCGCGGTCAGGCATTTAACTTGGAAGAAAATTCTGTCGGGGTGGTAATTCTCGGTGAATACAAACACATCGAAGAAGGTTTTACTGTAAAAAGAACAGGAACTATTTTCTCTGTTCCAGTAGGCGAAGCAATGCTTGGTCGTGTTGTGAATCCACTCGGTGAACCAATTGACGGAAAGGGACCTATTTTAACTGATAAAGTTAGACCTGTAGAAGTTTTGGCTCCTGGTATTTCTAAGCGTTATCCGGTAACAGAGCCTCTTCAAACTGGTGTAAAGGCAATTGACTCCATGATCCCGATCGGAAGAGGGCAACGCGAGTTAATCATTGGAGACCGTGGAACTGGAAAGACTACAATTGCAACTGATACCATTATCAATCAAAAAGGTTCTGGGGTTATATGCGTGTATGTCGCTATTGGACAGAAAGCATCTACTGTAGCCGGTGTAGTTCAAAAGCTTCAGGACAAAGGCGCAATGGCTTACACAATCGTTGTAAACGCGAGTGCATCTGATCCAGCTCCTTTGCAATTCATTGCTCCTTATGCCGGTTGTACAATGGCTGAATACTTCATGTATGACCAAGGTAAAGCTTGTCTTATCGTTTATGATGATTTAACCAAACAAGCTGTCGCCTATCGTCAGATGAGTTTATTACTTCGCCGTCCTCCGGGTCGTGAAGCTTATCCTGGAGACGTTTTCTATTTACATTCTCGTTTATTAGAAAGAGCTGCAAAGCTAGATCAAAAATACGGCGGTGGATCCTTAACTGCACTACCAATTATTGAAACACAAGAAGGGGAAGTATCTGCTTATATTCCGACTAACGTAATTTCAATTACAGACGGGCAGATATATTTACAATCTAACTTGTTTGCTTCAGGTATTCGTCCTGCTGTGGATGTTGGGATTTCCGTTTCGCGCGTGGGTGGTGCTGCTCAAATTAAAGCTATGAAGAAAGTAGCTGGAACGCTTAAGTTAGACTTAGCGCAGTTTAGAGAATTAGAGGCATTTGCCTCACTTGGAACTGAACTAGATGCTGCTACTCAGGCTCAGTTGGACAGAGGAAATAGAATTGTAGAAGTTCTAAAACAACCACAATCCAATCCTTATCCTGTTGAAGAACAAGTGCTAGTTATTTTTGCGGTTACTCGTGGTTTGATGGATAAAATTCCTGTAAATAAAATTCGTGCCTTTGAAGATTATTTAATTGAACATGTAAGAGCTCATCACCCAGAAGTTTTAACTGAAGTTCGTGATGAAAAAAACATCAAAGACGAGAATTTATTAGCAGAGCGAGTGAAAGAAGTTGTTGCAGACTTCTTAAGAAAGTAAGGGTTCTAAATTGGCTTCACCTAGAGAAATTAAAAAAAGAATCGTTTCTGTAACGAACACAAAGAAGATCACTCGTACAATGGAAATGGTAGCGACTGCCAAATCCAAAAAAATGAGCAATCGGGTAAATGCATCTAAACCGTTCTCTGATAAAATCAAAGAATTGGTTGGTTCTTTGTCTTCCCTAGCAGATAAGGTAGACAGCCCACTTCTAAGAAGAGAAGAAAATCCAAAGAAAATTGCTGTTTTAGTTATTACGGCTAACAGAGGATTATGCGGTGGATACAATAGCAATATTCTTAGAATGACTCGAACCTATTTAGCAGAATTAAAAGAAAAAGATATTGCTTATGATCTTTATGTTGTCGGAAAAAAGGGAATTTCTTTTTTTAAATTTATAAAAGAACCAGTTGTGCAATCCTTCATCAATATAGATGATAATTCGGGTTATGCTGAAGCAGAAACATTTGCAAATTTATTTATGGATGAGTTTGCAAATAAAAAAGTAGATGGGTTAGAAGTTATTTCTACCGTTTATCATTCCTCGGCAGACCAAAGAGCAGAAATTACAAAAGTACTTCCTATTGAGCCACCAGTTGGCGCGAAGGAAGTAAATGATTCTGTAATTTATGAGCCAAATCCTGAAATCATCTTGAATTCACTTTTACCATTAGTGATTAAGACAGCGATGTATAAAATGATTTTGGAAGCAGTTTGTTCTGAGCAAATTGCTCGACGAATTGCTATGAAGTCCGCAACCGATGCGGCAACAGATATGATTAAAGTATTAGTACGTGGATACAACCGAGTGCGTCAATCTAAGATTACCCAAGAGATTTCTGAGATTGTTGCGGGTGCGGATTCACTCAAGTAGAGTTATAGTTTAAGGGAGTATAGTATGAGCGTTAACGTTGGAAAAATTAAACAAATTATTGGTTCGGTTCTTGATATTAGTTTTGAGAACGGACATTTACCTGAAATCTTCAATGCATTAGAAATTTTCGTAGAAAAAAATGGCGTTAAAGAACGAATTGTCGCTGAAGTTCAACAGCATTTAGGGGATAACACTGTTAGAGCAATTGCTCTTTCTTCTACAGATGGAATGGTAAGAGGACTTGCAGTAACTGATACAGGTGCATCTATCAGTG
This sequence comes from Leptospiraceae bacterium, assembly GCA_017996175.1. Classification (GTDB taxonomy): domain Bacteria; phylum Spirochaetota; class Leptospiria; order Leptospirales; family Leptospiraceae; genus UBA2033. Next base: position 145,388 of record JAGOHK010000001.1, on the reverse strand, counting down.
TTCCTGTCGGGGAAGTTACTTTAGGGAGAATTTTTAACGTTCTTGGAGAAGCAATTGATGAAGGTGCCCCAGTTCAGGTAAAAGAAAGACGTTCAATTCACATGGAACCACCTAGATACGAAGACCTAAAGCCTAAAACAGAAGTATTTGAGACTGGTATCAAGGTAATTGATTTACTTGCTCCTTATATCAAGGGCGGTAAAACAGGGTTATTCGGTGGTGCCGGCGTGGGCAAAACAGTATTAATCCAAGAATTAATTAACAATATCGCAAAACAACATGGTGGATATTCCGTATTTGCCGGTGTGGGCGAAAGAACTAGAGAAGGAAATGACCTTTGGCGTGAGATGAAAGAATCAGGCGTTATCGACAAGACAGTTCTTGTATATGGACAGATGAACGAACCTCCAGGAGCACGTTTACGTGTGGCGTTATCCGCTCTTACTATGGCGGAACACTTCCGTGATTCTATGAACGCAGACATTCTATTATTCGTAGATAATATTTTCCGTTTCTCGCAAGCTGGATCGGAAGTATCTGCTTTACTTGGTCGTATGCCTTCTGCTGTGGGATACCAACCAACTCTTTCTACTGAAATGGGTGGACTACAAGAGCGTATTACTTCTACTCAAAACGGATCTATTACATCCGTTCAAGCGATTTATGTTCCTGCGGATGATTTAACTGACCCGGCTCCTGCTACTGCATTTACTCACTTGGATGCAACGACTGTACTTTCTCGTGCTATTTCTGCAAAAGGAATTTATCCTGCTGTGGATCCTTTGGATTCTACCTCAAGAGTTTTAAATGCGGAAGTACTTGGTGAAGAGCATTACACTGTTGCCCGTGAGGTTCAACGTATTTTACAAAGATATAAGGACTTACAAGATATTATTGCCATCTTAGGTATGGACGAATTATCAGAAGATGATAAAATCCTAGTTGGTCGTGCGCGTAAGATTGAGAAATTCCTCTCTCAGCCATTCTTCGTTGCAGAAGTATTTACCGGATCTCCAGGTAAGTATGTAAAGTTAGCGGATACCGTTCGTTCATTCAAAGAGTTAATCAGTGGTAAATACGATGACCTACCAGAACAAGCATTTTATATGGTTGGATCTATTGACGAAGTTGTTGAAAAGGCTAAAAAGCTAAGAGCATAGAGAAATGTCTGAAAGTAAATTAACAGTTACGGTTATTTCACCAGAGAAACAAATTTTCTCTGGTCCTGCTGAGTATGTCAATATTCCGGGAACGATGGGATACTTTGGTATATTACAGAACCATTCTCCTATTGTGTCAGAATTGGATATAGGTATTTTAGAGATAAAACACAATGGAAACGTTCTAAAGATAGTAGTTGACGGGGGCTTTGCTGAGGTAAAATCGAATCAGATCAAAATTTTAACCAATGGTGGCGATATTCAGGAAAAGATTGACCCTTCCAAAGCATCTGTTGATTTGGAAAAGGCTATTGCTTCTACTTCCAAGACCAGAGAACAAGACATAAAAAAAGCGAAAGTTAGAGTATTAATTCATAAAAGTTAATCCATAGAATCCTTTTACTAGCCGAAAATGTATTTTAGGAATAGGTGAATTTTTATTAAAAATAAGTTTCCAATCCTACTATTTGCCTTGATTCTAATCCTTATAGGATTATACTTGGGGCAAAATAGAAGCTGGCTTAAGGAAATTTATTCTCCTTCTAAAATTCACGTTAAAATTACTGGAAAAGTAAAAAAACCTGGTGTCTATGAAATGAGTCATGGAGACCAGGTGAAAGATTTGCTCGAAAAAGCAGAAGGTCTATCTAGTAATATTGACAATTCCAATATAATTTTAGATGCTGAACTATTAGATGGTCAGGTTATCAGAATCGAGTAAGGAATAGGAAATGGCGGAAGAGAGTAAAAAATCTGGATTAGTAAACGATGGATCGCTACAAAATAGTTCAATGAGTAGTGTATCCCTTGACGAAAGCCTTTCTAATTTAGAAGAATATCTTGATTTTGATATTTATAATGAAGACATCCCGCTCATTGCAGAAGAGGCTAATTCCGATTCTCCGGAAAGTTTAACTGATAGTATTTCTTCGAATGTAGTTCATTTTACTGATCCAAGTTCTACTTCCCCTAACCCGATTCCTCTTAACTTAAGCTCTTTCAATGAATCAAAGACAGAAGATTATTCAAGTTTAGATTCAAAACCATTTTCAGAAGATGATTTAGATGATATACTTTTAAAGGATGATTCAGCACAATTTGATGAAGACGGTCCAATTGCCCTTTCTTCGGATGAATTAGATAATATTACAGGGGATAACGAAGATTATTCGACTGACTATGAGGATTCGTTGGAAAGCGAATACAATTCTAATCGCGGCAATTCACAATTAACCTCAGATGATTTAGATGATAAGTATGATACAGATTTCAGTGATGATGAAAACATCACTCTTGGTAGTGATGAATTAGACCAAATCTTGAATCCTGATGAAGACGAGGATGAAGATTCAGAAAATGAATTCGAGGCTAAATCTTTCTTTGATACTGAAGACGAGGAAGAGGAAGATGGACCGATTGCACTTTCTTCCGATGAACTTGATAATATCACGAATTCAGAATATTCAGCGGGTGATGATTTCGAAACAGAAGATTTTATTTCAGAGCAGCCTTCTGATTTATTTGAAGAGGCTTCCGAAGAAGAGATAGCTCTTTCTGGAGATGAATTAAATAATCTTTTAGAGAGTGGCAATATAGATGAAGAGGACTATGAAGAAGGAGAACCAAAATCTTTCTTTGATGATGAAGATTCTGAAGAGGATGAGCAAATAGCCCTTTCTGCTGATGAGTTAAGTAATATTACTGATTCAGATTATTCCGAAGAAGACGGAATTGAAACTGAAGATTTGAGTTCGGGAATTGAATCAAATGAATACGGTGTTTCTACTGAAAGTGTATTCGGAGAAGATTCTGAATTAGAAGAAGAGAGTATTTCTCTTTCAGGAGATGAGTTAGAGAATATCCTAGGATCTGGAGAAATTGAAACAGAAGACCAGCTTGAAGATGAAATGGATAGTGAAAACGCAAAATCCTTTTTTGATTCAGAGGAAGATGAGTCAATCTCACTTTCTCCAGATGAATTAGGAAATATTACTGCTGAAGAAGATTACTCTGACAATACTTCAGAAGATTCCGAAGAAGAGGATAATTTTGATTTGTCTGACTCAACCGAAGACTTGGAGCTTGGATCACCTTCTAATCTTTTTGAAGATGATTCAGTGGAAGAAGATGAAATAGCACTTTCCGGTGATGAACTAAATAATCTTTTAGAGAGCGGTGAAATAGAAACGGAAGAGGAAAGTTCGGGAAGTTCTTTCTTTGAAGAGGGTTCAGAGGAAGATGAGTCTATTGCACTTTCTCCTGATGAACTTGGAAATATTACTGCCGAGGAAGACTATGAAGTAGAAACTATAGATAATTCAGAAATTTCCAGTGAAGAGGATAATTTTGATTTGTCTGACTCATCAGAGGAATTGGACTTAGGATCGACTCCTAATCTTTTTGAAGATGATTCTATGGAAGAAGATGAAATAGCACTTTCCGGTGATGAACTAAATAATCTTTTAGAGAGCGGTGAAATAGAAACGGAAGAGGAAAGTTCGGGAAGTTCTTTCTTTGAAGAGGGTTCAGAGGAAGATGAGTCTATTGCGCTTTCTCCTGATGAACTTGGAAATATTACTGCCGAAGAAGACTATGAAGTAGAAACTATAGATAATTCAGAAATTTCCAGTGAAGAGGATAATTTTGATTTGTCTCAAGCGAGTGAGGATTTTGATATGGAGTCCTCACCTAGTTTATTTGGAGAGGATTCTTCCGAGGATACAGAGATTGCTCTATCCGGTGATGAATTAAGTAATCTTTTGGAAAGTGGAGAACTTGAAACAGAAGACGCCGCATTCGAAAATCCTATTGATTCTGGAATGGTGATCGGGGGAGATGACTTTGTTATCGATGAAAATTCTTCTCTTTCGAACTTAGGTGATTTTGATTTAGAGGATTCCACACCTTCTAATATTAAGGATTACTCCGACACTATTGAATCTTTTAAATTCGGGTCTGTGAAAAAAGAAGAACTTAGAAAAGTGATTTCTTATATGGATGAATTGTTGGGTAGTTTACCGGATTCTTATATTAAAGAATTTGCAAGTTCTGAATACTTTGAATTATACAAGAAGATTATGAATGAGTTGGAACTGTAAGAATGAGCTTCATACAAAAAGCGCTAAAAATATTACAAGAATTTCCAAATTTAAAAAACGAACGCTTTGAAGTAAAAGATAAAAAAAAAAAGAGTTTTTTGCAGGAAGCAGAAAACTTTTTTAAAAATCTAACATCTCCCGAGAAAGAACCCGAAGAACTTGAATCTGATTCTATTGACATTGATTTAGAACAAGTTGCGAAAGATGATAATTATGCGCAAACTGACATTACTAATGAGGGTAATGTAGATTTACCCACCCTTTCACACGAAGATACAGAAATATTTTCACCTGACACTTTAGTTTCGACTCCGATTGTTCCTACTGAATTAGACGAAGAAGATAGTATAACTGTTGACTTAGATTTAGATGATTCCGATTCAGAACTATTGCAGGAAATACAATCCAATGATGTAGCTTCTGAAACAAAAGAAAATGAAAGTTTTGAGATTACATCAGTTGATGATTTTGATGAATTAAAATCTGAGGCGCTTGATGAGTTTTCGGGTGACACAGAAACTCTTGAGTTGGAGCAACCTGCATTATCCTCAGTTATTGAAAATTTGGAAAACGAAATTGATTTACTAAAAAATGAAATCCACGAAGATAACTTAGACTCAGAGGTCGTAGACGAATCGACTCTATTGGAAGACTGGGAAAAAGATGCGATGGCTGAGTCTGCTGACGAATCTTTTTCAGCGGATGAAGAACAAAAGCCAGAAGAAATTAATGATGAATCAGGAGAGCGGGAAGATAAATTCGAAAAAGAAGATTCCCTAGATATTGAACCTGTTATAGATTTAAACGTAGAAGAAGCATTTGATACCGCGAAACAATTTAAATCTTCCTACGAAGAAAAACTCGAAAGTTATTTAGTATTATTTGAAATTACAAAAGAACTTTTAAAATCAAAATCATTTGATGATTTTTTTGAAAACTTAATGTACTCTATCATAGGACAAGTTGGTCCTGAAATTATGATTATCTTCTCCTCTCGCGACGGAAATTTCTCGCAAATGAAAATAATTGCGCATGAAGGAATTGATATCGAGCCAGATTATGTAATCAAAAAAGGGGATACTCTCTATTCACTCCTTGAGTCCGAGAAGGATGTTGTATATGCACGCGATTTATTAGCACATGATTTGAAAGAAAGAGAAAGAGTTCTTCTGGAAAATCCTTTGACAGAAATTTTAATTCCGATTCGTGTTATGGATCATTTTTCTGGTTTTATTGTAGCGGGTAAAATGATAAGTGGAGAAGACTATACTGAGAAGGATTTTGAATTTTTGCAAATATTGGTAGAAGTTTCTGGCAATTTCTTAAGTAAATTATTTGATTCTGAAAATTTAAGCCACGAAGTAGCTGAGTTAAATAAAATTATCCATTCTACAAGTAATATCACTGAATTTACAGATAAGGTATATGCCTGTAAGTCGCTCGATGAGCTTTACGATGCAATATCCGAAAATTTCCTAAGTGATTTTAAGGTATCTAGTTTTACACTAATGGTTTTAGATACAAAAAATTTAGATTATAAAGTTTTTGGCTCTAATTTTTTACTCCCAGAGACATTGGGTAAATTACGACTAAGTAAAGATTCTAAGATAATTACTATGATATCGCAGGTAAGTGATGTTTACCGCTTGGAAAATTTTCAGTCAAATGGGGAGTTAAACAACTATATTTCAGAGCAAGAAATTGCGGCAATGAATGAATTTACCGTTATCCCGCTAATTAATATTGGAAGAATGGTTGGGTTGTTTATTATTCATAAGGTCTCAACCGATTGGAGTCCAGGGTATAAAAGAACAATATTATCACTTGCTAATATTGTTGCTCCAATCATTGCGAATCTAATTATGCAAAATGAAAAGGAAACTCTATTTAGAAATCCATTTAATCCATTGCAGGAAACAATTGACAGAGAAATAAAATACTGTGAGACGAAGAACAAAGAGTTTACCCTCATAGTTTTAAAAATTTTAAATGTAACTAGGATTTTAAATATACTAGGGATAAATTTCTTTTCTGAATATTCTGAATTTATTTCTAAGAAGATTTTTGAAAATACTTCCAGCTCTGATTATGTTTCTCGCATTGGTCAAGGTAAGTTTGCAATTCTATTAAAAGAAAATAGTAAAGTCGATTCAGAAATTTTTATTTCAAAAATTAAATCCGAAATTGTTTTGTTTCACAACCCCTCTCGGGATTTTAAACTTTCGATTCAGATTTATTCTCTGACTTACCCAGAACAAGCAAAAGACAAACGAAAATTTATCGAGATGATGGAAGAAACCTAAGAGGTAAATAAGAGTTATGCTCTTTAACTCGATTAATTTTTTAGTTTTCTTTTCGATATTTTATCTCATCTATCGTAAGGTTAATCTAAAATTCCAAAACTGGCTTTTGCTTGTGGGTGGAATTGTATTTTACTCTTTCTGGAATTACAAGATGACTTTTCTATTGTTGTTTTGTATTTATTTTAACTACATAGCAGGAATTCTATTAGTTAAAACGCAAGATTTTGTAAGGCGTAAAAGAATTTTACTCGTTACAATTATTTTAAACTTGGGGATACTTTTTATTTTTAAGTATACCGTTTTTGTAATTCAATCCTTTAATGACTTATCGAGATTAGCCGGTGGAAGTTTGAAATTGACTGTGATTGATATTATTTTACCTATTGGAATTTCATTTTATACCTTTCACAATATAAGTTATATTTATGATGTCTACAAAGAAAAAATTCAGCCTACTCGAAGTCTATTGACTTATGCGGTGTATGATTTATTTTTCCCATTACTTCTTTCGGGACCGATTGAACGCGCCGAGAAATTGATTCCACAAATTGAAAAAGAAAGAACTCTAACAAAAGAAAAATTTCAGTCGGGGTTAATCCTTATTATCTGGGGAATTTTTAAAAAAGTATTTGTCTCAGATAATCTTGCTCCTTTCGTAAATATGGCTCTTGATCCGAAAGAATCGATTCCCCCTGGATTGGTTTATTTCGTTGCAGCAGCATTTGCATTTCAAGTTTACGCTGATTTTAGTGGTTATACTGATGCTGCGCGGGGTATGGCGAGAATGATCGGTTTTGAATTATCGCTTAATTTTAATTTGCCTCTGTTTAAATCTACAAACCCGTCCGAATTTTGGAAGAGATGGCATATTTCCTTATCGACATGGCTTAGGGATTATGTATATATACCGCTGGGTGGAAATCGAAATGGAATCTTTTATCAGAATATGAATTTAATGATAGTATGGATTTTGGGTGGGCTCTGGCATGGGGCTACTTATGGTTATCTCATCTGGGGAATCTATTGTGGCTTACAAGTTGTGATTTATAATTTGTATGCAGAAATGAAAGGTAAATATTTTAGTGTAAGAAGTAGTACTAGCAATACTGGCCAGGAAAACAGAAATATTCGGCTGGTGAGCGGCAGCATCCGAGCAAGCGAAGTCGAACCACCGCATAACAAGCGAATTAATTTTATGACTACTCTGCCAAGCATTTTCACCACCTTTATGCTCTTTGGGTTGGGTTTACTTTTGTTTCGTGTAGAAAATCCAACTCACCTAATGCGGCTAATGGATAATCTGGGTGGAATTTATTTGAATTGGGTTTTGATTGTTAAATTTCTGTTTTATGTTTCACCAATTTTAGTTTTAGATAGCTTACAAGTTTGGAAGAATGACTTAGAGTATTTCAGCTCATCAAAGATTCATCCAGTATTTGCTTACGGCATATTGATCTTATTCGCTATTCAGTTTTGTTTGTTTTCTGTCTTCGAAAGTAAAGAGTTTTTCTATTTTCAGTTTTAGATATTCGGTTCGCCTAAACTAATTAATAACGATTACTCGACAGAGAATTCTGTTTCCTCTATGATTTGATTTTCTTTATAAATGAAAATTTTATGAATTCCTCGGCTGGGTGTTAGACTTTCTTTTATATCAGATTTAATTTCTATTCTTTTTTGCCCATCAATACTATAAAAATAAAAGCCTTCTCTTTTTGTTGAATCAATCCTTTGAATTATAATTGGAATGGCTTGAGCCCGCAATGGAATCGTTGGATCAATCAGAAAGGATTCAAAATTCGTTGGCGAAAGAATCATCCTATCTTGAAATTCTCTTCTGTCCTGGCTATGTTTACTGTCACAAACTAAATCTGGTTTATCATTGGTGTTGATAAGCTCTAAATATTGTGGACAATTTTTCGCAGCGGTTAGTCCGGTTAGCTTACAATATTTTTTTTTCTGATAATTTGTCGGGTATAGAAAGTCTTGTTGTTTCTCTCTATGTAGCAATCTTACTACCTGATGAAATATTTTTCCTGCTCCATACCCGCCCGAGATTTTATGCATTGGGTTTCCATGAAAATTTCCCACCCATACTCCGATCGCATACTCAGTAGTAAACCCAACAGCCCAGGCGTCTTTAAAGTCTTTTGTAGTTCCAGTCTTAACAGCAACTCCAGAAAATGGGAAATTAAAAAAATTTCTTTCTCCATAAGCCCTTCTTCTTAATTCTTTATCTGAAAGAATAGACGTTAAGCGATAGGCAGTTTGTTCTGAAAATATTTTTTGCTCTTCTCCCAAATTTATTTTTTTTCCATTTGTATCTTTTCCAATGTTCAAACTATAAAGTTTGCCTTTATTCGCTAGGGCTGAGTATGCACGGGTGAGTTGCAAAAGGCTTGCACCTCCAGTTCCTAATACAATACTGGAACCATAGTGTTCTGCGGATTTGTCTAAATGATCCAATCCTAAATGAATTAATAGTTTTAAAAAATTTTCTGAACCGACCATTTCGAATGTTCGGACTGCTGGAATATTTCTAGAATTGGCGAGGGATTCACTGACTGTTAAATTTCCCCAGAAATCTAAATCATTATTTCTCGGTATATAAATTTCATTTTTATCATTAATGACTTTCATTTCCTTATCTTCTAGAATTGAATTTGGTTTTAAAATATTTTTATCAAATGCAAGACCATATAAAAAAGGTTTGAGTGTGCTTCCAGCCTGCCTTGTTCTAACGCAACCGTTTACTTGACCAACCTCTCTTTCGTTAAAGTCTTTGGATCCAACCATTGAAATTAATTCCAATTGCGAACTATTGTTATTATCCGGAAGCTTTAAAATAACAACTGCTCCATTTTCGACCTGGTGACCCTGCATTGTTTTTAATTCTGAATTTAAAATGCTTTTTACAGAATCATTTCTATTGCTAGATATATTTGTGTAAATCTTGCCTGATTTTACTGTAGGAAATTTTTGAAGCCAATCAGTAAAATGTCTACTCGATAAATGAGTTCCTTGGGGATTACTATGATTTGCCTGAAAAATTTGATTCTCAACTTGGGTCACTGCGTCATAGTTTATAGTATTACTACCGAAGACTTTTCCCCATATATTCTCAAATCGATATTTGAATTTATCTCGATCCGGTTGATTTTGTCGGATAAGAATTGTTAGCCCGATCATTTCTTCTTTTGTTAAAAAATTATGTGGTCGCTTAAATAAGTATTTAGATGAGGAAGCAATTCCAGAATAGTTGTGTCTTATATTGATTTGATTTATATAAGCTTGTAAAATTTGCTTTTTAGAATAATGCAGTTCGAATTTTACTGCATATAGCAGTTCTAAAAATTTCCTCATCGGTAAATTCTTTGGGAATTCTTTTCGATATATAATTCTTACTAACTGTTGTGTTATAGTTGATGCACCTGAAACAATTCTACCAGACCAAATGTTTTTCCATATTGAGCGGATAATGGCTATCGGATCAAACCCGGGATGGTAATAAAACCTTTTATCTTCCGCAACCAGGATTATAGACTGAAATATTTCTGGCACTTCTTCCAAACCTATAATTTGCGCATATTCTTCATTAGTCGAACTATATTCTTTAAGAAGATAACCTTCCGTTGAATAAAACTGAAAAGAACTTTCATTTGATATACTTTTAGGTTTTGATAGAAAGAAAAAAAGGCTAAATATAATTAGCCACAAAAAAATGATTTTCTTTGTAGAAAATGTAAAAGTTAATTTAAACATTTCTTATTGAACACTTATACTTGTTCCGTTTGTTCTTCCGAAAACTTCTGGCTCATACATTAATTTCACCGATGCTGCTGGGTAGTTTGAAGTTCCTTTTACGAGTGGACGAACTAGAAAAAAATAATCATGTTTTCCTTCGTGCAAATAGTCTTCATAAAAAACAGCTTTGTCTCTTCTATATTCTTTGAATAGACCACGACTCGAATAGTAATAGTCCTCATTCGAATTATTTTGTTCAGTTAGATGTGCAAATTTTTTATCCTCCGTCTGAAATTCTGAATGAACGATTTCAAAACTGGAGGGAATAGGAGCCTGGATTACAGCATTATAATAAATCTTGGGGTTAACGACTGTTACCTTATAAAGGTAAACATTTCCCCTTTTAAAATTATTTTTAATAATTCTTCCATACGGATTTTTAAGTGTTGCTTTGGATAAATCAAAAATTGTTCTTTGTATCTCCATTCCCTCATCTCTTTCCTTTACTTCTTTCAAAATAGGAGAATATTCCAGACTAGCTGTATAATACATACGACTTTTGTTTTCATTTTTAAATTGGAAGGGAAGACTCATATCAAATCCTCCATAGCTTCCTAGGTTATAGAGTGGAAAAGTAAAATTAGCCGTTTGCAATTTATTCTTTTCAAAAACTTTTTCTGCTATGAGTTTTGAATTGATTAGAACTTTTACTAGTGGAGGGTTTGCTGAATTTTGTTTTTCGAATCGGTCATGATAGTCTTTTAGAGCAAGAGCTATGATTCCTGTGCTATGACTATCTACCCAAAGATTTTTTTTATCTTTTAGAATTGAATTTACCATTTGTGGAATTAAAGGATTCCCAATATCGAGTTGTAAAAAATGAAGTAGCGCCAACCCGGTAACAGCCCCTTCTGAATAGAAGGCTCTCCGGTAAGAACCACTGACGTCTTCTTTTACTCTTATACTTCTAGTTGTGACTTCAAGATGATTTTTAACGTATTCCATTATCCGCTTTGTGTGTTTGTTATCATTATAATTTGTAATACCTTTCTTTTTTGCTATGCTTAATGATAAATAAATTCGCGCACGCATAGAAAGTTTATCTTCATTTTGCAAAAGCATTTCAGTGAGAGAATCATTTTCAATGCCCTGTCTAGCAAATAGGTAATTGATAAAAGAAAAACTATCGAGCACATACATATATCCTTCTTTGCCTGGACTTTTAATATAGTTCTGTAAGAACTCATAAGATTTTTTTAATACGTTTTGGTTGACCGGATAACCACTATCTTTCGCAAGCTGTAATATAAAAGTAACATGCGCAGTTAAGTATGGATTCGGATAAGGGGTGTAATCCTTTGAGTTTTTCCAGAGATTAAAACCTCCATCTGCATTTTGAAAATCTTCTATCTCTCCTAAAAATATTTTTTCAATTACAGCAAAATCATAAGAGTCTTTGTCTGGAGGGGAATACGAAAATGATTTTAATAAAGAGCCTGCCGACATACTTAATAAAAAAGCAGATGACCTTTGTTCTAGGCATTGAAATGGATTTACTTCGTAGAATTTAAAACCGTTTTCAAGACCAATTAACGCGCTCGAAGAAAGATTTACTTTAAGTCCTCCAATGAAATGATTTACCTTTGCCGGACCAGGGATTAATATAGATTCCTCTGCCTGTGATTCTGTATAACCTGCAACTGTAAAAGCTTCTTCTAGTTCTGGTTCTTTTACTTCTAAATCAAATACAAGTTTATCATTTATATCATTCGCTCTATAATTTTTAAAAGAGTTAGGACTTTGAGGGCTAACAGAAAGTATTCCCTTTAGAGTTATGATTCGGTTTTCTTTTTTTTCCTCAATTTGTTTCTTTATACTACCGTATTTTTTTAAGTTTAAAGAGACTGGGAATACTACTTCTTTTGATTCGCCAGGCATCAGGTCAACGATGGAAGTATTATTTCCAGGACTCAATAGGTCGGAAGAAAGAGAGACCTTAAATTTTTCATGGATATTTGTTTGGTTAATGACTGTCATCCCCATTCTAAGAGTATCCCCGGGTCGAATGAATGAACTCGTATTTTGGAGAATTACCATTGCTTTTTTTACAAGGAAGGATTTTTCTGTTTGCCCGTAACTCCCACCTAGGGAAGAAACTGCCATTATCCTAAAGCTAGTTAGATTATCTGGAAGCTTGAATTCTATATATGCTTTTCCATTTGCATCTGCTTTTAGATTTGGATTCCAATACGCAGTGTAACGAATATTTTTTCTTGCTCCATCTTCACTATCTAAGTCAAACCCACCGCTTGACTCATCTCCTCCGCCTCCGCCGGGATTTTCTCCTTTGTTTGCAAAACTATACTGTCTAATTAAAAGTTTTCGATTTTCTAAATTTCGAATTTCATTCAACCAATGAGCGTAAAATGTATCGACTGGATTTTTGTATTTATAATCAACCAGGTTTAATACTGCTTCATCAGCTACCGTAAGCGCAATTTCAGAATTAGCCGCAGAATCAATATAGATTTTGATTTTCTCGCCCGGATTATAATTTTCTTTATCTGTCTTGACTGATAAATTTAATACCTTGGAAGAGTTATCAACAGGAATTCGTAAGGTTCCTATTTTGAATTTCGGTAAACCGAGGTCATGTTTAATAAAAGTCTCCCTTTCTTTTTTACTTAATTCGCTCGACGGCTCTAATCGGGGGCGAATCAGCATTACACTGAAAAATACATTCGGGAGGTATTCTTCTTTGATTGGAATTTCGATTGGTTTACCGTCATTAGTCAATTCAAGTGTCTTACTCCAAAGCACTGTTTCCCTCTCAACCGTCAGGATTGCTTTACATTTTTCGAACGGAGATTTAATTAATATCTTTGCAATGTCCCCGGGTTTGTATTTTGTTTTGTCTGTTGTAAGACTTAGGGAATCATCATCTCTTCTTGACCAAGAAATGACATCGTCGCTTCCTTGGTCAAATTTTTCCACTTTCCCGTAAGCATTAACCATAGTTCTAGCATATACCATTCCTCCTTTCTCTTGGGCGGTTACTAGGTATATACCGGGACTTGTCGGTTGAAACGAAAATTTAGTTGGAGTATCTGAAATGGTTTGGTCTTGTTCTAATACTAATTCTTTTGTAAGAGTATTTTGTGTATTAGTAGAAGAGCCGGAGCCCTTTGATAGTATGGATTTCCAAATTGCTTTCACTGCTCTAATTTCAATATTCTTAGAGCCTATGTTTTCTCCTTTATTTGATACGGCGACTAAATCAAATTCAAATGGAGTTTTATAATCCTGATAGCTAGTATATTTTTTTATACCAATTAAAAAGTCTCCCTGAAATACATTAAAAGATTCTCTCTTATTTACAATTTTATCATCAACATCTTTAACTGTTGCACTAATTGATAAAGTATAAGGAGAAGCCATAGTGTATTTTTTATCCGGCTTATCGATTTTCTCGTATGAAAAATGTGGAGTTAAACTTAGGGGCAAACCATAAGTTCCCCCTGCATTTAGTTTTTCAGTGCCCTGCCCATTGGGATAATAAGAACTGTTCAGATTTTTATATTCATAAGGAGGGTCATCATTGAAAACATAGTCAGCGAATCTTTCGAAATAAATAGATTTTAAAATTTTACTCACGGAGTACTGGACTTCGGCATTTTGCATAGGAGCGCCAAATAGATATTTACCGGAAATGTCTATATTAAGTTTGTCTCCTATCATTGAATCCTTTCCGCCGGTTAAATTCACGCTAAAGGTCACAGGTCTAAATTCTTCTACTTGAAAATTACTGTATATGCTATGTTCTTCTGAATCATTGCCTTGAATAACAAGCGAATAATGACCAACTGTCGCATCTTTTGAAATTTCTAAACTAGACCAAAGCCCTCCTTCATTAGATGTCGATAAAGTTTTTTCAAAAACTGTGCTCCCTCGAGAGTTTGCTATAGATACTTTAAGATTCTTATTTTTTAATGGTTTTAATTGACCATTTTTTTTTGATGCAATCACTGCTTTAAAGAAAACTGTATCACCCGGTCTGTATAATTTCCGATCATAGAAAACTTCTCCATAGAGTTGGAAATTAGAAATACTTCCATAGGAATAATCGCCTGAATAAACCCGATAGTCTTTTGAGTCTACGAATGCTTTGTCCTCTTTATTATTTTCAGCCGTATAAATAGAGACTGGCATGACAACTTCTTTAGAATTTTTAATTTTACAAAATCCATTTGCATCTGTTTTACAGGAATTGATTTTATTTTTTGTATCATACATTTTGACTTCAATGTCTTGTAGAAAATCTCCTCTCGTAATAGAATTTATCCAGACATAAGAAAAGTCATATCCTTCTTTTACACTTATTCCAAGGTCTGTTGACTGAACTAACTGAGAGTAAGGATAATTTGGTTTATTCGCAGTTTTATTAAAAGTATCATTTGGATCTTGGAATCTAACGGCTAACCAACCAGTTTTATTTTTACTTAAATACTTTTGAAGGTCAAATCCATATTTACCTCCAACATTCCATTTCGATCCAGTAATCCATTTTACATTCGTATACTTTACCTCGTTGAATATATCGTAGTCATTATTGTAAGAACCTGTTTCGATATTTTTTAAGCTTTTCTGGATTTGCTCTATATTAAATTTTCCGACAAAAATATTTAACGCGGGCATATTTACAAGTTCGACTGGGAGTATTTGTTTTTTCTCTGATTCAATTACACTAACTCCTGTTTCCACTTGAAAGTCCGGTCTGTAATCCGGCATTTGAATTTCAAATTCAGATTCTTTATCAAGCGTATTTCCATAAATATCTTTTAACTTTAATACTTTAACTTTGTATTTAACTCCTGGCTTTACTAAAAAATTACTTAGATGAATATTGGTTATTCTATCTCCATACAATTTATTTTTCAATGGAGCCGGTGGGCTTATTTTAATAGATTGAGCGGCTAATGAAGGATTAACTGGATTAGAAAATTCTAAAAAGAACCCCCATTGAGTTTGAAAATATTCAGGATTACCTTCCATTCTAACGGATAAATTACCATGCGTTTCATAAGAAAAACTGACATTTGTTTTCGGATTCGTTTTAAGTCCGATTGGAGTTAAAGACTTATTAACCTCTATCGAAACCTTAGCTGCTACAGCAAATCTTTGGCTTGGCTTTAAATTAATTTTCTGTTTGTTAGAATTTTTACTATAACTGAGACTATATTGTATTTCTTTTTCATTTGATTTCAATACTGTATTTTTCTTAAATTCATTCAAGTCGATTGGAAAATTAAATTCAAACTCGAATTCCTGGTTGTAGTTAATTGTATCTATATACTTACCAAGCGCATAATCATAATGACCGTCTTTATAACTTAAATCATTTATTGTCAATTCTGGAATTTGAACTTTAAATTTATAAACTTCTTCTTTCGGGAGTTTCTTCTTATTTACCGATTCAATCCCACCTCCAATTTTAATTTCGTAGGAACTTCCTAACTGCCAGTCTTTATCAGGTATAAATGCACAGATTCTACTACCATACCATCTGTATGATCCGGGGACAGAGGGGAAAATGGTAAATATCCCCTTGGTTTCTTTTTCTAAATTTGTGAGTGGAATCATTGGGTGATTGAATACTACAATGATTTCCTTTCTTGGATCATTTAGTAAAGTATCGTTTTTGGGATTTACCTCTATTATGCGCAGAATGGAATCATCCACTTTAGGAGGTTCCTGGTAAGTGCCAAAGTTTAAACTTAATTCTGGTTTTTTCTTGAAAAACGGAAAATCCCATGCTTCCACTGAAATTGAAATAAATAAAATGTAAAAAAATAGTAAAAGTTTCTTTAGCATTACGATCTCCCTTTTCTTTCTTCGGTAAGGTATTTTAAATAAGTGCTTGAGCAATATCTTTTGTAAACTAATTTAATGGCAAGAAAAAGATTGCAAATCAGAATGAATCATTGAATAATGTTTCTATGGGTAACGCGGCAAAGAAATTAATGACAGCCATAGAGTATTTAGATTTCGAAAGAAATTCTTTAGAAAAACATGAATTTTACAATGGTGAAATTTATGCAATGGCAGGTGCAAAGGAACGACATAATCTTATCGTTAGTAACTTGATTGCAGCATTTCATTCTAAATTTAAAAATAAACCTTGTGTCGTTTATCCTTCTGATATGAGAGTTGTGATTGATGAGTATAGGCATTATACCTATCCAGATGTAAGTTTAATTTGTGGTGAACGAAAATTTCTAGATAATAAAAACGATTGTTTATTAAATCCGAATGTAGTTATAGAAGTCTTATCTGACTCAACAGAAAAATATGATAGAGGAAAAAAATTCGAGGCTTATCGAAATATAACTTCTCTAAACGAATACGTATTAGTATCCTCTGAATATAAAAAAATTGAAATTTTTACAAAGACAACTGATCGTAAGTGGCTCTTCTCTGAAAATACAAAAGAGGATACTATTATTATACCTACACTGGAACTAACTCTTTCGCTTTCTGATGTATATGACAAAGTAGTGTTTGAAGATTTAAACGAGCCATATATTTAATTTTTTAAAATTAGATTGAGGGAATAAAATGAAATTTAGAAAAAATGCAATTATCGGTTTAATCGCCATTAGCTTCTCGCTTTCTCTTTTTTCGCAAGAAAATAATTCGAAGGACGGTTTGATTCAGATTGAAGATTTACTTTGGGATACTAAAGAAAATCGAAGCGGGCTTTCTTGGGAGAAAACAGTAAAATATTGCCTGAATAAAGGTATGCGCCTTCCCAGTAAATCGGAATTGTTTCTACACCAAGTAGAACTGAGTAAATTAGAAGATGATAGACTAGCGTATGATATGTCAGTGACAGTCCGCGTCGTTCATCGTCTATATTGGTCGTCAACAGAGTATGAAAATGACTCTACGAAAGTTTGGCAAGTAAAGATTAATACGCCGGATAGTTCGAATGCCAGCGCCCCAGTTCGTAAGAGTTATATTCACATAAATGTTCGTTGTGTAAAAGATGCTGAGAAGAAGTAAAAGATTGCAAATCAGAAAGAATTGATTAACTATGTTTTAATGAGTATCGCGGCAAAGAAATTAATGAAAGCTGCAAAATATATGAATTCGGAAAGACAATCTTTTGAGAAACTTTAATAAAAAGGAAAACTATTTTTTCATAAAATGAATCATAAAACAAAAACTATCGGTGTTCACATATTCGACAGGCTCAGTGCAAGTCGGTGTTCACGCATTCGACAGGCTCAGCGCAAGTCGGTGGTAATCTTCTTAATTCTCATATTTATAAATTGTATCTCTCGCCAGATTCCGATTCCGAAAGAGCGGCTAATCCAAAGTATACTTGAAAGTAAAAAACTAGAAAGAAAAAAAATATCATATCTTATATTCAAACCGAATTCTTACTATATAGGGAATACTAAGAATTTACCTCTTGTTCTATTTTTACATGGAAGAGGAGAAAGAGGAAATGATCTTGAATTAGTTAAACGCCAAGCTCTTCCAAAGATGATTGCAGAGGGTAATACTGAGTTTCCGTTTATTTTAATCGCACCACAACTTCCTGAATCAGAAGAAGAATGGTATACAAAAGATTTAATTTCACTAGTCGAAGAAATGGAATCAGAATACTCTATAGACGAAAATAGAATTTACCTAACAGGGATTAGCCTCGGAGGAAATGGGGTTTGGAAATTAGCGACAGAATTTCCGAATAAATTTGCGGCTGTGGTTCCGATTTCAGGTTGGGGAGATACCTCTAGAATTTGTAGACTTAGGGATTCTAATGTATGGGCATTTCATGGGGCAAAGGATACTCTTATTTTGCCGGAACGAACTCTGGAAATCGTAGAGCGGCTACAGTATTGTAACCCCAATGTGAAGTCTACTCTCTATCCAAATGCAAAACATGACGCATGGACAGAAACTTATAAAAATCCTGAATTTATGAAATGGTTTTTAAACCAAAGAAAAAAGGATTTTAAAGAAGAGAAACAAAGTCAAAATAAACCTATACATACAAAATCTAATCCTTTAAAAATTATTGTCATTGGAGATTCGGTTGGAATTTCTATTTCGTGGGGACTAAATGAATTTGTTCAGGATAATTACCATTTAACGCTGGATAATTTTGCGAAGGTTTCCACTGGGCTTAGTTACCCAAAGGCATATAATTGGAAGGAAAAGTTAGGAGAGTTTTTATCAAAAAAAAAATATGACTTGGGGATTGTGTTAATTGGGGCAAATGACCCTCAGAGTTTGAGCACGGAAACGGGAAACGTTAGTATTCAAACCGAAGCATGGAGAGCGGAATACAAAGAACGAATAAAAGCGATAGTGGAAATGTTCCAAAAAGTAAAAATGAAGCTTTATTGGATCGAACTTCCGCCGATGGGACCCGGTAAATATCACCTCGAAACTCGCTATATCAATATTTGTTTTAAAGAAGTTTCGGATGAACTTGGGTTTACTTATATACCAACAAATTATGTGTTAGGCGATGAAAAGGGACAATACCAAAAGTATCTTCCTTATCGTGGGCGAAAAACTCTTATGCGAGCGGATGACGATATCCACCTAACGGTTGTGGCAGCAAAACTGATTGTTAGGGAGATTCTGAAAAAAATATTTGTAGATTACTATTTTCCTGAGTAATAATAGGAGGAAAAAAAACATTTCTAATGACCTATCCCTTAATAAATGATTGACTTGAAAATAAAAAATTTTTATCGTCTTGGTATTCTTTTTTATGGGAGTTATTAAATGATTAACGAATTGTTACAAAGCCTTTTTCTAGCAGAAGGCAGATTAAATAGACAGAGATATATCATCTTTGGGATTATAGTGAGTGTAGCTTCAACTATTCTTAATGCGATTGTTGGTGCTATTTTAGGCGATGAAAGCAGCATTGGTGGCATCATTGGATTAGTGATTAGCATTGCTTTTTCTGTTCCAAGTGTTTTCTTTGCGATCAGAAGATTTCATGATTTGAATGAGCCAGGAACCAAATGTTGGTTTTTGCTAATTCCATTTTATAATATCTATCTAATCTTTTTACTTATTTTTAAAAAAGGAACCGATGGTCCTAACACCTACGGGGCAGACAGACTACAAGAAGCAAAATAAAATTAGAAGTACTGTGGGCAGCGGGTTATTATCCGCTGCTTACTAATCAAACCTATTGTCATCTAACCCTCCCAAAAAAAATCTTGTTCTAGTTGGTGGAGGACAAACCCACGCTCCTGTTTTAAAAAAGCTGGGAATGAATTCTCCTTCCGATTGTAAAATTACACTTATCTCTACTAACTCCATTGTTCCCTATTCGGGAATGCTTCCTGGTTATATAGCGGGAACTTATACAAAAGAAGAATGTATGATTGACCTTCGTCATATTTCTAAATTTGCAGGTGCGTTGTTTGTGCAGGGAAATGTTACAGGACTTGATTTAAAAAGCAAAATGGTTTTATTAGAAAATCGTCCTCCTATTCCTTATGACATTCTATCGCTTAACGTTGGAATTGTTCCTGATTTAGAAAGTATTGTAGGTAAAGAGTATGTGACCCCAATTAAACCGGCGATTTCTTTTTTTTATAAATGGATGGGCGTTCTCGCAAAAATTAAAAAAGGAGAATTTGGAAATCGTTTTAGAGTAGGAATTTTGGGGGCAGGAGCAGGAGGAATTGAAATTGCATTTACTATGCATAAGAGGCTAAAGGATATTATTCCGAATATCGAAATTCATATTTTTCAAAGGCGAAAAGAAATTCTGACAGGTCTAAATGACGGTGCAAGAAAAAAAGTTCTCCGAATTCTTAAAGATAAACAAATTCTTTTACATCTAAATGAAGAAATTTGCAATATTAAATCTAAAGAAAATTCTTTTGAATGCACATCAATTCATGGGAATAAATTTTTTCTCGATTTTATAGTTGGAGCAGTAAAAGCCAAAACCTTGGATTGGATTGAAGAATCAGAATTAACAAAAGACGAAAGTGGATTTGTTTTGGTAAATGAATTTTTGCAAACGGTTTCCCATCCCGATGTATTTGCAGTAGGAGACATTGCAAGTATGGAAAAGTATCCCCGTCCCAAGGCGGGAGTTTTTGCGGTTAGGCAGAGTTTGCCTCTTTATAAAAATATACTTCATTCTTTAAAAAATACTCCTCTAGAGAAATTTCAACCACAGGAAAATTATTTAACACTTCTAAATACAGGAGATGGGAGAGCAATTGCTTCTAGGGGAAACTTTTCGTTAGGCGCTTTCAAGTGGATTTGGGATTGGAAAAACTCGATTGATACTGGTTTCATGCAAAAATTTCAAAATCTTCCAGTCAAAATGTCTGAGGTAGCAATGACTCGAAATCAAAACGAGCCAATGCAATGTCGTGGATGCGGCTCAAAAGCGAGTTCTGATCTTTTACGATCTGCTTTAAATCGTTTGGAAATATACCAATCTAATCTAAAAAAATCCAAACAATCAACTCAGAAATTTGCAAAAACTATAATTGGATTAAAACAAAGAGAAGACTCTTCTTTGATTCAGATTTCTAAAAAAGCAAACTTGGTACAATCTGTGGATTATTTTAAACCAATTGTGGACGATTTATTTATCGCAGGAAAAATTGCTGCCAATCATGCACTGAATGATTTGTATGCCAAGGGGGTAAATGCTCATTCGGCGCAAGCAATCGTGAGTTTAGATAGGGATGCAAACGAAGAAGATTTATTTCAATTACTCGCAGGTGCTTCTTTTGTATTTTCCCAAGAGGGTGTGGAGTTATTGGGGGGACATACGAATTCAGGAACGGAGTTTGGAATTGGATTTGTATGCAATGGATTTTCCGATACCAATACTTTTTATTCTAAGAACAAAGCAAAAGCGAGTGAAGTATTAATTCTCACAAAACCAATTGGAGTGGGACTCGTGTTTGCCGCCGAGATGCAAAATAAAGTGAGTCCTCTTTCGGTAGATGCGGCTATTCAGTCTATGCTGCTATCCAATTTTTCGGCGATGCATATATTGAAGAAATACAAAATCGGTGCTTGTACGGACGTAACTGGATTTGGACTCGCGGGTCACCTACTGGAAATTTTACAGGGCTCTAAGTTATATGCGAAATTAGATTTAGAAAAAATTCCTCTTCTATTCGAGTTGAAATTTCTCTTGGAAAAAAATCCTGAAATACAAAGCAGTTTATTTCCGTCTAACTGGAAATCGTTCGACAAATATTTTGCAGGAGACAAGACGAATTCCATTTATTCACTTCTATTCGACCCACAAACCTCCGGTGGACTTTTATTTTCATTACCTAGAATACAGGCTGATAAATGCTTATTGGAATTACGTAAAGAGGGATATGATGCTTCGGTGATTGGAAATCTTTCTAATTATAAAGTAACTGACGGCAAGTTTGTTGAGCTAAGTTGAAAATAGGGAAAGGAAGAATCAAAAAAAATCTTTTTTTAGAACATTTTTTTTGAAAATTGAAAAAAAATGCGCACATAATTTCCTTTTTTGACCTATATAAGTATGATCATCTTTCAAAATAAATATAATTTTTTAAGAAAAAAAATCAACTTAGAAGAGGATACCGTTTCTACCCTTTTGATTCCTGAACATCTAAAAGAGGCATTCCTTGAGAAGACGAAAAAGTATAACGGTAATACTTCTCTCTACCTTCGTAGTTTACTTCGGCGGTTTAGAACTCTTACCCACTCTGGTATGATCCCGGAACCCGAAAAGTTGAAGACTTCTTATCAAGATCGGGATCTGAATTTGAAGAAGGTTAGCTTTAAGCCGAAAAATTCAGATTGGTTAGAACTTGGAGAGCTGGCTCTAGTCTTTGGGAAATCTAGGTGTTGGATGTTTGTCTTTTTACTAAAACTAGACTTAGTGGGTATGTGGCGTTCTCTCGTAGAAGCTGGGTTGAAAAAAATAGTTCCTATGGTCACTAACCTAGAACTGACGGTTTTTCTACAACTAGATAGGATTTCGTTTACTTTTGCACGTGGGTATCACGTTAAGGTCTAGCAAAAAAACAGAAGGGCAACGAAAACGAAAAAATCAGACAATAAAACGAAAAAGCAAAAGGCAGAGCTATACGAGCGTTAACCGCAACAAGGAAGAAGGTCTGACAATGGCAGGCAGTAGCGATCAACCTGACATCAATAAATTGCATATACGGTGGGTTTATGATTGTGAAGCAGATTGCAATTTATTGATGAGAAGGGCGAGCGCGACGGTTGGATTACTCGTGGTGCGACAGGATTTTCTATTAGCGGTAATATATATTAGTTACGAAAAAGCTGAGGAAGCCAACCGGACTGCCCTAGAATTCTTAATTTAAGATATAATAATTTAGTTGCATTCTAATACCTTTTAGATAAAAGTTCAGGAAAGGAGTGAACCTTGTCAAAAAATACGGAAGCAGTTGCACAAATAAAAAAAATCAAAGAAGAGATTCATAATGGAATTGTGGGACAGGAATCTTTAGTCGACGGACTCATCCTCGGATTGTTAGCTGATGGGCATATTTTAATTGAAGGAGTGCCAGGACTTGCTAAAACTAGAGCAGTAAACCTTCTTGCTAATATTTGCAATGTAGCATTCAAACGTCTACAGTTTACTCCTGATTTGCTCCCAGCCGATATTGTGGGAACTAGAATTTATAATCAGTCCAAAGCAAACTTCGAAGTCAATAAAGGACCTATTTTCGCAAACTTTGTATTAGCCGATGAAATCAACCGTGCTCCTGCCAAAGTGCAATCCGCGTTACTTGAAACCATGCAAGAAAAACAAGTCACAATTGGAGATGAAACTTTTCCTGTGCCAAAACCCTTTTTTGTATTTGCTACTATGAACCCAGTAGAACAAGAAGGAACTTATTCACTTCCTGAAGCACAGTTGGACAGATTCCTCATGAAGCTAATCGTAACTTACCCCACCAAGAAACAAGAAGCTGATGTAGTAAAAATGGTAATCAAGGAAACAAAATTACCAGCAGTGCAACAGCTTATGAATGCAGAGGATATTTTGAGTCTCCAAAAAGTGACGCGGGAAATTTTTATAGAAGATAAAATCATTTCCTATATCACTGATTTGATTCAGGCAACCCGCGATCCTAAAGCTTACGGTCTAAGTCTAGACAATGTGATTCAGTATGGTGCTTCTCCTCGTGCTTCTATTTCACTTGCCTTAGTTGGTCGGGCGCGTGCTCTGATGTTTGGAAGAGATTCTGTTTTACCGGAGGACATTAAGGCTATAGCGCATAACGTTCTTCGTCATAGAATTATTCCTACTTATTATGCAGAGGCGGAAGGAATTAAAACCGAGCAGATAATCAACGAAATCCTCACTAAGGTAAAAGTTCCCTAGAAATCCTTCTATGTCAGTAGTTGATTTATTAAAAAAGGCGAAAGAACTCGAGCTGATTGCGAGGCGTAACGCACACTCGTTGTTAGCCGGTGATTATACATCCACTATCCCTGGTCGTGGGTTACAATTCCATGAAGCTAGAAAGTATGTTTATGGCGAGTCCGTGCGAATGATAGATTGGAATATGACTGCACGATTAGGTGAGCCTTATGTAAAAACTTTTTTAGAAGAGCGGGAACGAGAAGTTTTTATCGCACTTGATGTCAGCCCTTCTATGTTTACAGGGTTTCAAGATAGAACTAAAATTGAATTTGCCATTGAAGTAGCGGCTACTCTTGCATTTTCCTCGATTCAATCTAGAGATAAAGTAGGATACATCATTTTTAATAACGAAGCCATTGAAGTAGTAAAACCAGCTAGCGGCAAAACGCAATTATTCCGTACAATCAAAGCATTTTTAACTCACTCTGAAACTATTCCGAATAAAGATGCCCATTCTGATATTCGCTCTGTTTTACATGCACTCCAAAAATTTAAACGAAGTCATTTTATTTTATTTATCATTTCTGATTTTTTAGACCACGATCTTCCGGAGGATTTAAAATTTTCTAGGGTAGAGCATGATATTAATATGCTGCATATCTATGATCCAATCGAGTATGAATTTTCAAAAGAAGTTTTTTTTCCATCCATTTCACCAGAGTCCATTTCTGGGAAAAAGAATTCCGGTATACTACGCCCTGGCGAGCTTGGTAGTTTAGAAGAAATGAATGCCTACTTAAAAAGTGCAAGCGTTAAATATCGAATATCCGTAAATAGCATGAGAACTACTTTAGATGTAGGAAGAGCACTAAAGGAATTTTTCCATTTGAAGAAGAGGGTAATCCTTTGATTTTTTTTCTAGCAGAATTACCAAATGGAATTGCGCCTCCTGTGCATATCTTCGATTGGAGATACAATCAGGAAATGCGAAACTGGGTACTGCTTCCGATTCTACTGATTACACTTTATTGGTTGTATCGGTATTTTAGAAATATGCAAAAGGATATTGTAAAACGTAAACCTAGACCTCCGGTTGAATCTATGGAAGCGTTGAAAGAAAAAATTGAAACGGTTGAGAGAAATTATTCTAGTAATTTTATGTACAGAGATGGGTTGCACGAATTATCCGCTATTGTGAAGGCGTACTTTGAAGCAAAAACAGGAATGGAAATTGAGGAAATGACATCTCTTGAAATTTCTAAACGAATCAAAGATAAAAAAGTCGGAGAATTTTTTTATACCCTATCTACTTTGCAGTTTGGAAAAAACAATCCGTTGAAATCTGAATTTGATGAAGTATTTACTGAGGCAAAAGTAGTGACTGGTGTAACCGAGATCACAAAACCCAAAGCAAAGGCAAAATCGAATGAAATTGTGAGGCCCGGGCGTTGAGCGATATTCATTTTACTTATTCTTTTATACTTTGGGCAGTCTGGTTAATCCCTGTTTACCTCTATGGACGATTTTTTGTTTTTAAAAAATCAAATGTACCGTATGCCCCTTTGCAATACAAGTCTCCTAGTAACAAACGACATTATTTTTTATATGCAGAGTATCTTTTAGAATCTCTTTTACTTGCTTGTATCATTATTGGAATTGCCGATCCGCATAAAGTTAGTGAAAGAAGTATGATTAAGGAAGATGGTCTTGATATTGCGCTAGTTCTGGATGTATCAGCAAGTATGCAGGCGGCGGATTTTGAGCCTAGTAGATTAGAAGCCATGAAGGTTATCGGAAAGGATTTTATCAAACGAAGTGGTGGCAACCGCATCGGCATATACATATTTGCCCAAGATACATTTACGCAAACTCCACTGACCACTGACCACGCTGTTCTATTGGAGCTATTAGATAGTATCTCCTTTAGAGTCATCGATCATTCTGAAAGTGGGGGAACTGCGATCGGAGATGCGTTACTTGCAGCTACTGATTCTCTCCAGAAAGCAAAGGTAGTCAAACGTGACCAAGTAATAATTTTAATCACCGATGGAGAAAGTTCGTATGGAGTTGATCCGATATTAGCCGCAAAGTACGTAAAGGAACTTGGAATTAAACTTTATATTATTGGACTTGCAGGCGAAGAACCGATTGAGGTGTATGCAGAAGGAAAACCATTTCTGACACCAAGCGGCAAGGTATTAGTAACCTCTCTAGACGATAAACAACTAAAACAAATAGCAAAAACTGCATCGGGAAAATACTACCGTGCAAAAAATCAAAATGTTCTCGCAGAAGTATTTTCTGAGCTTAGCAATTTATCTAAAACCCCTCTCGAAATAAAACAATCCAAACGAAAACATTCCTATTCTCGGTACATTGCTTTTGCGGGAATGCAGATGTTCTTTTTGTGGATTTTAATAGATGGTCTATTTGTAAGGAGACCGATGCGATGATTGAGTTTGAAAACATTTATCATTTATATTGGACTCTGCCTTGGATTTCTTTTTTACTTTACCTATATCGAAAACAATCGAAGGCATTTCTTTGGATTTCGGAAAATATTTCGAAACGATTTACTAATTCGATTACAAAATACAATTCCCTTCTAAAAATAAAATTGCATCTTTTTTATTTGTTCTTGCTGGGTTTACTCTTGATTATCTCCGCCGCAGGTCCGTATCGAGATGGGCTTGTGGAAGACGTTTCTGGGAAAGGAAAAATTATTTTAGTATTAGACGGATCTTTCAGTATGCTTGCAGGAGATACTAGTCCTCATCCGGTTACAGCCAAACATCCTCAGGATAGGTTTGCCGAGGCTCAAAGTTTTTGTGAAGAGTTAATTGATGCAAATCCTGATTTTGCTTATGGACTGATTAGTTTTAGCGGCAAACCGGCAATACACTCTATGCCAACCAATGACATCATTACGATTAAAACATTTATTCATACCCTGCTCGTTCATAATTTTGAAAATACTGGCTCTAGTTTTAAATTGGCTTTGCAGGAAGTATTGCGACAGGTTTATCTATCGGAGGGGAGTATACAAGTTATCCTCCTTAGTGACGGAGAAGTTCCGGAAGACAAAGAAGAAAATCTGACAGAAGAAATAGAATTTTTGAAACGAAATAATGTTACCGTTCATACCGTTGGAGTAGGAACTAATTCACCCGGGGGGGCTGTGAATTTTTATGTTTCGTATACAGAGGAAGAAAAAAAAGCTTTAGAGAGTCAATCCACTGACGATTCTACCGGGACAAAAAAGAAAGAAGTAGACCAAAAGATTATCAAGAATATCCAAACTCATCGAGAAGATAAACTGTTAAGCAATTTAGCAAAAGAAACAGGTGGGCGTTATATTGTTGTCGAAAATAAGCAGTGGGTAAAAGATTTAATTCCGCATATCAAAGAAACAGGGTCTAGAGGCAAATCTAAAATTAAAACCAGCGGCAAAGAAGACTTATCCGTATTTTTTCTTGTGGCATTTCTGGTTGGATTTTTATTGGATGGATTATATTTATTCAGAAAGTAAAAATTAAAGGGAATAGAATGAACATTTTATTGATAGTAATTGGTGTATGTTTTTTAATTTATATTTTATATTCTTGGATTGATCACTTTCGATCGGGTCGATACAAAAAAATTTATGAGGAAACTCCCATTAGCCCTAGACTTAAAAGTGGAAGTAAGCCTACACTCAGAGATTTAAATGTAGATTTATCTGAAAAAATTTTAGACCATGACTTTGGTTCGAATGACTCGAATTCTAATGATTCTAATTAATCTTTTTCCAAAAATAAATCAATAGCATCTATGATTTCACTCGGCGAACTTATTTGCGGAAAATGACCTTTAGCCTTTACATTTAACTGAAATATTATTTTTGCATTTCGCATAATAAGAAAGCCTTAGGTTAATTAAGACTTTCTATAAAGCTTAAAAATAAGCCAAAGTTTAAAATTCGTTAGAAGGGAATTGAAAATACTCTAACTCCTAACGTGAATATTAAAAATGTAATTAGAAATACAAAAAAGATATTCATCCCAAAACCTGCTTTTGCCATTTGCGGAATCTTTAAGTAACCGCTACTGAATACAATTGCGTTAGGAGGTGTTCCTACGGGTAACATAAATGCACAGCTTGATGCGATGGTTGCCGGTATTAAAATCAACCTTGGATCAACTGAAAGTGCATTTGCAATTCCAAGACCGATGGGAAGAAATAGAGTGATGGTAGCAGTGTTGCTTGTAAACTCTGTAAGGAAAAGTACGATTGCTGTTACAATAAATACTACGAGGATAATATTCGTTTGTCCCTGGAGGGCAATCTTAGTTTGGACTCCCATCCAATCAGACAGCCCACTTCTATCGACTGCTCCTGCAAGGCTTAACCCTCCTCCGAAGAGTAACAATACATCCCAGGGAATTGCCTTCATATCAGACCATTCTAGAAGAAAAATTTTCCTTTTCCAATTGATTGGAATTAGGAAAAGTAAAATTCCTCCAGTCATAGCAATGATTCCATCTTTCAGATTATTCTTTACATACAAATTACTTTCATAAGTTCCTCGTAAAACCCAGGCGAGCGCTGTTGAAATAATAACGAATCCGGTAAGACCTTCGGCTAATGTAAATTTGCCCAATTTTTCTAATTCGACTTTGATAATTTCATCGGCTCCTTCGATAGCACTGAGACGCACAGGGAAAATAATTTTAGTAAGTAAGATGAATGTTACAGGAATTGAAATTACAATTATAGTCACACCAAATACTAGCCAGTTTGCGAAGTTTATCGAGTCTAGTCCATTTTTATCAAAAAATGCTTTCATGATAGCGTTAGGCGGTGTACCTATTAGTGTTCCGAGTCCGCCGATACTGGCTCCATAAGCAATACTTAGCATAAGTGCAACTCCAAAATTTTCTATATTTTGTTTTTCCGATTCTGCTACTTTAGATTTTAATAATTCCAAAACTGTGATCGCAATGGGTAACATCATAATTGTAGTTGAAGCGTTACTCGCCCACATACTGATAAATGCCGTTGCAATTAAAAATCCTAACAAGATTTGAGAGGGTTTGGAGCCTACTATCTTAATAATATTGAGTGCAATTCGTTTATGTAAATTCCATTTTTCCATTCCGATTGCCAAAATAAATCCACCGAGGAAAAGATAGATAATTGGATCAGCGTACGGCGCAAGAATCTGTTCAGAAAAATACTTGGATAATTCCGGTTTGCCTATTTCCTTTAACGTTTCAGTTGCTGCTTTAGGTGCTGCATTAGAAACATTAAGCAAATAAAAAAGGGGAATCGGTAAAAGGGAAGTAACCGGAATGGGGACAGCCTCTGTTACCCACCAGATTGCCATCCAGATTGCACAGGCGGCGACCTTCCAAGCGTCTAATGTCATTACTCCCTTGGCGCCACTTTCGAGGACAAAAGAAGGTGGGAAAAAAAGCATAAGTAAAAATAAAATTGGTCCCGCAAAAAATCCTACCTTTTGCCAGATTTTCATTTCTTCGATTGTATTATTCTGTTCGTTCATAATTTCCTCAGTTCTTATTTTATTCTATAGCTATATATTATTTTATCAAAAATGTCTATAGTCAAAACTAACTACTTTTTTCTTATTTTGCATATCGTATTTAAAAATTAATTAGTGTTGATGATTTTACTTTCATTTCAAAGGTTAATTCATATTTGTTTCTTGTTCGTTTGATTGACATTTTCTCGCCAAAATTCCTCTGCGGAATTATAAAAACTAAGTTCCCATTCCTTTTGGGAGGAAAGCTCCTCCCGCAAAATGTTTCGGTATTTTTCTTCGTTTTCCACAAGAGCTATTTTTTTCATAAATACATACCGTATAAGAATGATTATCCGCAACCACCACATCCCCCGCAGCCGCCACAACCACCCCCACATCCTCCAGCGTCTCCGCCGCCTACATCCAGAGAGGTTACTTCCGGTGAATCAGCAGTATGCGCTGTATCTCCTACTGCGTGGAGATTTTGATTTTTTCTTCGTCCTCTTTGGTCTTCTTCTGAACCAGCGAATAGTAAACCCATTAACTGGATAAATCCAAATACTAAGGCAAAAATGAAGAAAAAACTTCCAGCACTTGGATCGTACGAACCGCATCCGAAACCAAATAAACTTAGAAAGGAAAGAACACCTACCTTCGCAAATTTAGGAAATTGTGGTTTTGGAATCAATACATATTCTCTTAAATCGACTCTTCTAAAGTGAAATTGGAATCTTTTTTCCAGAGATCGTAGTTTTGACTCGTACTTTTCATATTTTTCTCCTTTCGTCTTTCACGAATATATTCCAACTATCGCATTTAAAAAATGATTTGTCTATGGTTAGAACTAACTAGTTTTATGGATTTTTTAAGAATAAATTTCGGGATTCTAAGAGGCAATTTAAAGAAGTTCTAAAACTCAATCCTTCTGACAGGGCGGCACAAATGTACTATGATAAATCTGACCTCTATATAAAAGACAAGTCTCAAATTCCAAAAGGTTTTACTACAATGTCCTCTAAGTAAATTAAAATCGTAAGAATTATACTTGATTAGAATGAGAGAGAAAGTAGGTTTACATTATGCATTTCATTCATTTATTTCAAAAGAAATTTTTATCTAGTTGTGTTCTATTTTTTTTAATTATAAATTGCGAATACTACAAAGCCTATAAACACAACGAAGAGGGAATTAAAGAATTTAATGAAACAAAGTTAGAAGATTCAAAAACATCTTTTCATAAAAGTATTTCTTATTCTTATAAATCTTATATTCCTACTTATAATATTGGAAATGCATTACTCCAAGAAGATGATTTGCCGGCAGCCCATGAAAAATTCCAAGAGGCAATCGAAGCAAATCCAGAATTCAAAGAAGCACTTTACAATGATGGGCAGGCTCTTTACTTTTGGGGCAAAAAAGAAGTAAACCCCGAGACATGTAATACGGAGCGAGCAAAAGTTTTGTGGGAGCAGGCTGTAAACCGATTTAAAGAAACTGCCTCTTTGCAAAATGCAGGAGATTATCGAAAACCATCTTTAGATAATGCAAAATTTATCGAATCAGAAATTTCTAAGTTAGATGAGCTAAAGGAAAATGGCTGTCAAAATCAAAATAACCAGTCAGAAGAAAAGGAAAACCAAGAATCTGACTCAGGAGAAAAGAAAGACGACCAAAAGAATCAATCCGAGAATAACCAAGATAATCCGCAAGACAAAAAAGATTCAAAGGATAAAGACAAATCTGACAAAGACGGTAAGGATTCTAAGGACAAAAATGAATCCGGTAAAGACGGAAAAGATTCTAAAGACAAAAATGAATCTGGTAAAGACGGTAAGGAATCTAAGGATAAAAATGATTCTGGCAAAGACGGAAAAGATTCTAAGGACAAAGATAAATCTGGTAAAGATGGAAAGGATTCTAAAGATAAAAATGAATCCGGCAAAGACGGAAAAGATTCTAAAGATAAAGACAAATCTGGCAAAGATGGAAAAGATTCTAAAGATAAAGATAAATCTGGCAAAGATGGAAAAGATTCTAAAGATAAAGATAAATCTGGCAAAGATGGAAAAGATTCTAAAGATAAAAATGATTCCGGCAAAGATGGAAAAGATTCTAAGGATAAAGACAAATCTGGTAAAGATGGAAAGGATTCTAAAGACAAAGATAAATCTGGTAAAGACGGAAAAGATTCAGGTCAAGGGGATGATTCTGGAGAAGATAAAAATGATCAGGCTGGGGACAATGGCTATTTGCCGGCAGATGAGGGTGGGAGTCCAAAACCTGTTCTAACTCCAGAAGAACAAAAACGCCTTAAAAAAGAAATGGAACGTGTTCAGAAGCGTTCTGGAGAAAGTAAAAATCATAAACGGTCTCGCCACCAACAAGACAGAACGATCAAAGACACAGAAGAATTGGAACGAGGTTTAAAAGAAGCACTCTGGTAAGTGTAAAACTTAATGCATTATTCTTTAGCACCTGCTCGTTTTAGAATTTTAATCATTTCATCATTTCGCCAGAGTTTTGCTAGGCTAAGGGCTGTTACCCCGGATTTCGTTTTTATATTTACATCTGCTCCGTTTTCAACTAGGATTTCTACTACTTCTTCGTGATCGGAGTCGGCGGCAAAGATAAGCGGTGTCCAACCTTCTGTTCCTTCTGGTCTTGTCATATTACCTTTCCAATCGTCTTTAGAATTAATTTCTGCTCCACTCTCTATTAGAAGACGCACGATTTCTTTTTTGCCACGCGATGCCGCCCACATGATTGCAGTGCGATTCGGCGTTTTTCCAGATCCTGTTGTCGCGTTTACTTTTGCCCCATTTTTTAAATGATGTTTCACTGATTTAATATCCCCTTTCAAACAAGCTTCAATTAAATCATCAGCAGTATCTTCTGCTGTCTCTTGCGCAAAAATTCCCATTGAAAGTACTAGAATAAGCGATAAACGAAAAATTAGAAACATAGTAATCCTCTAAATGTTATTTAACGTGAACTCGGTGTAAGGATTAACCCTCTTGTCATCCCCGAAATTTTCTGTCGGGGATCTCTCTATAAATTGAGATTCCCGACAGAAAATTTCGGGAATGACACTTTGGCGTGCTTAATAAATCATTCTAATTCCTAACATCGAATTCAGGTTATTTTAAAAAATCTTTTGTTCTCTTTCTCAGAGGGCAAGTAGTTTTTTAGGAGTCAATAAATTACTTTTCTAAATATCCGATTGTTTTTAGAGAATCTTCTACGAATTCGGAAATAATTTCCTGATAAGGTTGTAACGAAGTCTTTGCTTCCGGTAGGTTTTTAATACGAGTCATGTAAACAGAAATTAACTTTGTTCGAATTCTTTTGTATTTTTTGGAAAATAGAATTTTATTATTTTTAGCATTAATAAATTCCAATTTCATTTCAAGTTCGATCACTGTATATTTAAATGGAATTCCTAACAACCTAGGAAAAATGCCTAATAAACTCATTCCAAATAGAGTTTCGGTTATTTTCTGTTTGGTTGAATAGATTTCTCCTTTCACTATATAATTTGCATCTTTAAAATCATTCTTTTCAGTTATGTAGATTTCAGAGAAAAATGGATAGGAATTTAATTCATCATGAATTGCATAGGTATAGTCTTTTGTTATTTGAAAAACACCACTCTCTCCATGGGAGTCATATTCATTAGTTTCCCATAGAACAAGAGGAATAAAAATTAACGCCCCATCGATAAATATTTCGGTTCTCCTATCAACTAGTGGGGTAATAGCTATTACCTCATTTTTTTTTATCAAGTTTTTGTCAGTTTTCAGATTAGCAATGTTTTTTTGTATTGGAAAGGAATCATTTGATTTAAGATTAGTCTGGCAATGAACAAATAACAATATAACTTGGAGAAGTAAAATCTTCATTTTAGCCCTTTTGCATTTTTAATTACAGTTATACATTCCTCTACAATTTCGGGAATTAACTCATTTGCCATTATATTGTAACTTTTTTCCAATGTATACGAATACTCAGTATTTTTTTTATATTCTTTCTTTAGTAAGTGACGTTTAGTTTTTGATTCTATTAAAATAAGTTCAATACTTATTTCATCAACGGATAATCTTTTGGGTAATCCTAGCCCAAAAGCATATATAGAAAGAAAGCTGAGACCATAACTGAATCGCTTACCCTTCCTATTTGTAGAAATAATTTTACCCTCGATATAATATTCCGATTTGACAGGATTTTTTCTTTCTGTCATTAAAATATCTTTAAAAATACCGCGTGATTGAAATTCTTCTTGAATTGCCTTTGGAATATCTTCTCTTGGGCGAAATATCAAAACCAGAAAGCTGTGTTCTGGTCTGTCAGTTTCAAAATTTGTCCACAAAACTAATGGTAATAAGTTATAGTTTGAATTTTCCTTGATTTTATTTCCCCTCAAATCTTGAAAGGGTGTAATTGCAATTGTTTCATTTATCTGAAAAGAATCTTTTGGTCTATACTTTGCAAAATATTTAAAACTAAGTCGTTCATCTGCATAAGAACAGGAAATTAGCAAAAATAAAATGAACCAATAAAATCTGCGGAAAATCATAATTAGTCCATCGTTTCGTTTAATAATTTCTTGGTCAAATGAAAATTGCCTCTTCTTACTGGTGAGACTTAGTACGAGTAAAGACAGGTTTCAAACAGCGACAGCGTGTCTCTACTAGTACGAAGCAACCCGACGATTAGAAAATCGCTTTTGAAAAATATGCTACAGATTAATTTGTAATCTGTGGTTTACGCAGTCCTCCTTTTTCTATTTTGTATTGTTTCTTCTTATGCAGAAGAAATTCATCCTGATACAAAAAAGAAATTACCATTTCACTTAGATGAATCTAGAAAGATGGAAGAAGAAGAATTAAAATCAAAACGCGAAGGCTCATTTATCACAGGGCTTCCTTCGATTAGCTCCGATCCAGTGACTGGAATTTGGTATGGGGGCAGCGGATACTACATTGAAAACGGAAAAAAATCGAATCCACTTTTCGCGTATTCTCCTTATGTATATAGAGTCTCTGTAGATTATTACCAATCCTCTGTAGGAGCGAAATACTATGGAGCGGGCATAGATCTTCCTTTCTTTCGAGATACACCTTATAGAATCAATTTATACGGTTTTTACGATAGAAATTTGCGGGGGCAGTACTTTGGAGTGGGTGAATCAACTTTGAAACCACTTTCATATCATCCTAGAAATGATGTTTCACAACCACTTATTACGAATGCAGAATTTGATAAACGAGAAGAAGCACTTTCTTATCGAAGACCAAATCGATCTGCAATTGGAAGTGATTACGTTACCGATCAAAGATACAATGAATACGATGCGGAAAATTCTGGTTTTACTTTGAATGTAGATAGAACTTTTTGGGGAGCGTTTCGTTTTGCTTTAGGAGCTGATGTTTCACGAATGATTGTGAGAGCTTATGATGGAAAAATTACGAAAGCAAAAGATCCGTACTTTGGAGAAACAGATTTTTCTTTTATCAATGTAATTCTTCCTACACCCAATGCAAAAACAAAACTTACAGAAGATAAAGAAGCAGAAAAGATAAATGGTTACGCTGGTGGATATACAAATTATCTTAAAACAGGAATTGCGTACGATTCAAGAGACTTTGAACCGAATCCACGCAAAGGAATTTTTGCGGAAATCAATTTTATAAAGTCGTCGAGAGCTTGGGGATCGGATTTTGATTTTCAAAGAGGATTCATGCAAGGAAAATTTTTCTATCTTCTTCTACCAAAAGTATTTTCAGAGTTTATTTTAGCTGGAAGAGTTGCTTTCACGCGTGTAACAGGAACTATCCCCTTCTATGAATACCGACATATCTGGAGCATTGACACTCCAATCTATGGATTAGGAGGTGGATCGACTCTTCATGGATACAAACAAGATAGATTTGTAGGAAATATAATGGGATTTGGAAATATAGAAGCTAGATATAGGTTTGCATCTTTAAGATTGGGTGATGAATACTTTACATTTCAAATTGGACCTTCGTTTGCACTTGGTAGAGTTTGGGATTCTATTTATTCTATCAACACACAAGGTTATAAATATTCGCGTGGAATTCTTTTTCGAATTATTTGGAATCAATCGACTGTAATTTCTCTCGACTACGCAGTATCTCGCGAAGACAAACAGTTTTTTATGAATTTGAATCATAGTTTTTAACCTTTATTTTATTGGTTCAAATTGGTTTGCTCAGTAATTCATTTTATTTTTTTCCTGTTTGTTAATTGAAGAAATTTCTATACATAATAAAACTTTTCTGATTTAAAAAAGATTTTTAGTAGAGCGAAATGATAAATCGAGAATGAAAATAGTAAAATTCAATCGTTCAACAATAAAATATCATTTTAGTACCATCTAAATCTATTTTTGATTCATACAAATTGATTGTTAGAATGATTTTTTGCTTTCAACTCGTCGTAAAGATTGATTTTTATTTTGTATTGTATCTTTTTTACAACAAATTAGGCAACGATACAATAGATTTGATGAAAAATAAAATAGATAGAATGATTTTACTCGCATCTCACGCGCGCGAAGTCTATTTATTCTCGAATCTTTCAACAACTCTAATAAAGTTTTGTCTATAAAAGTTTTTTAAAAAGAAATTCTTTGTAAGTTAGATTAAATTTATGATTTGTACTCTACGAAAATATTTTTTTAATACTTTTTTTGAAGTATGTAGCCAGTTTTTCTCTGATTCAAACTTTTATTTTCTTGATTCACTCTCAATTTTTATTTCTTCACATTAAAAAAAGCAACGTGTGATATAATTTTGGATTTTAAAAAACAAAAATAGCTCTCAGTAGATGTATATTCGAGGGAATAAACATGATTTATCGCTCTAAAAATATTTTTTTGTTGAAAATTATTTTTTATATGCTTCTATGAAATAAATTTCATAATTAGTATTAATGGATTTTGTAGTTTGTTGCGATATTCTTTACAGAAGTAAAAAATATTTTGTAAAAAATAAAAAAATACTTTACATAATTTCATAGCCGTATTAATTATGTCACTAACATCTATTGGTCGGATTTAGAAAAAAATAAAAAAAGACCAAAATCCTAAATGGAGGCTACATCAATGGTTGCAAAAAAGAAAGCTGCTGCTAAGAAAAAACCTGCTGCAAAAAAGAAACCTGCTGCAAAAAAGAAGTAATGAAACTTCTTTAAAAAAAATAGATCAATTTTTTTTAAAACTAAACCCGCTTTCGAGCGGGTTTTTTATTACCCACACACCTCAAAAAACCCTGATTTTATTGGTTATTATTAAGATTACCACCGATGAACACCGAGAGCACCGATAACAAAGCGATGTCCATTAGATTAAGTATATTCTTTTGCGTTTCTTAACGTGCGTCGTTTAATTCCATATTATTCAACCCCCATGACCATAATAAAAACAATCGTTCTTTTATCGGTGTTCATCGGTGGTATTCTTTTTTAATCCAGATTCCAACCACTTCATGTATTCTTCGTTGCCGTTTTGAATGGGAATGGATAAAATACAAGGGACAGTATACGAATGAATCTTCTTTACATGAGAAATGATTTCTTGAAAGAGATATTCATTTGTTTTCGCGATGAGAATAACTTCTTCTGTAACTTCTAATTGATCTTCCCATTCATAAATGGAAGTCATTTGCTCTAAAATATTTACACAACCTGCAAGCCTTGCTGTAACAAGTGATTTACCAATGCTAATTGCTTCTTCTTTATTCTTGCAAGTGATGTAAACGAAAATCATATTTATTTTTTTTCTGCGGTTACTTCTACTTCCGGTAGAGTGGATCTAAGATAGCCACTTTGTAAAACTCCTTTTTGTCCTGCTTCACTCATCATGTATTTTACAAAAGGGTCTACTTTTTCACCAGCCTTTTCTGATTTATAAAAAAGTTTGAGTGCGCGTGAAAGTTTGTATTTTCTTTGGATTATATTTTCAATAGTTGGTTCAATTGCTTCTTCTTCTTTTGTTCTAGAATACTTTAATAGTTTTAATTTACTTTTTATATGCGCAATTCCCATTCCCATATAAGCGATTGCTTCTGGATTTTTATTTACGAAGTCTATAATTTCTTCATTATTGATTAATACATCCGCATCTTTCGTATAATCATTTCGTTTATAGTTGAAATAATGGCTCTGTCCTAAATCTAATTGTCTTACAACATGTTCTCTTATGTAATGAGCAGTCCCTGAATAACTATCTCGAATTACAACTCGAATTGGTTTGTCTAAGCCGCCAATTTCTTTCCAGTTTTTGATTTTCCCTGTAAAAATGTCTGACGCTTGTTCCAATGTAATTTTTTCAACAGGGTTATTTGGATGTACAATGAATGCAGCTCCGTCATAAGCTACAACTAAAGATTCAAGAGTTTGATTTCGGTTTAATTTTTCAAATTCAGTTTCTGAAAGTTCTCTAGAACTGACAGCAATATCTGTCATCCCGCTGATTAATTCGTTGATTCCTTCCCCTGATCCACCGCCCCGTACATCAATGGAATAATTTTTATTTTCTTTCATAAAATTATTCGCAACGAGTAGAATCATCGAGTGCATTGTTTCTGATCCTGTAATTAGAATCTTTTCTTGTTTTTTACAATCAACCAGTAAAATGCTGAGTGTAAGTAGAATACTATAATAGGTAATCTTCATGGAACCATTCTTCCTTATTTAAAATTTATTTTTTTAGTAAGTCTAATTTTACGATAAAAAGGTTACATTTTTATTACATTTGGAATGCAAATTGTAATTCAGACTTCCTTTATGAAATTCACCTTATCCAATCGAATTCGTTCGCCATACACGCCATTAGGTGCACGTTTTCCGGCAGTAACTACCATTGTGACGATTGCATCATAAGGAAGATTGAGTAGGCGTTTAATCCTCCTCGAGTCGTGAAATTCAATTGGACAACTATCGTATCCAAATGCACGTAAGGCTAACATTAAGTTTTCGCAAGCAAGAGAACAAGAGCGAACTGCCCATATTTTCATGTCATTTATGCTTACAGGCTCTCTCGGTGTTGGAACAAATAATCCTCTAAAATAATAAAGGATACTTTTTGAAAATCCTAGTATATCTAAAATACCCTGCGTATAAAAAAAGGGAATTAATTTTTTGTAATACCAAATATGGCTTTCCGGAATGCCAGTATTACCCGCTTCTATTTTATCTAAAAGTTCTTTTCTATGTTTGCGCCATGTTTTGCGTCTTGCTACGCATACTACTAATTCGGCGGCAGTTTTTGCGGTTGATTGACCCAGGCAAGCTTTGATTAACCTTGCCTTCTTTTCTGGACTTCTTACCCAAAAAAATTCCCATGGTTGTAAGTTGAATGAGCTTGGAGCAAGCAATGCCATATCTAGGCACTGTCGCATAACGTCTTCTGGAATTGGATCGTCCGTGTAGAGACGTATACTTCTTCTTGTCTCTACTACTTTTTTAAATTCCTGCGGATTGATTTCGGGTAACCCGTCCATCAAAGTCTAGCTCCTCGGTTCATATTAACTTATTACTTGAACTCTAGGTGTTTTCTTCAATCAAATAATTTATTTTATATTAATAAATGGGAGGCTATTTCCGCCTAACATATATTGAGGGAGTTTTCCATCCCATTTATCAATTGCATTGAGTTGGATCATAAGGGGAGAAACGGATACATTTTTCAAACGAAGAGTTTCGGCTTCGGCGCGGGCAGTGGCAATTTGTTGTTCTGCTTCGATTTTAATTCTTTGTAAATCTCGCTCTGCTTTTTGAGCTAATTGATCGGCTTCTTGTTTTGCTTCTATTGCCTTTGCAAAGGTTGCTGAAAATTGAAAATCTTTAATTGAGAAATCATCTATCTCGATGAAATACTTCGTAAGTCTTGCTTCGAGAGCAGACTTAATGCTATGACTAACTTGTTCT
Source organism: Leptospiraceae bacterium (assembly GCA_017996175.1). Taxonomy (GTDB): domain Bacteria; phylum Spirochaetota; class Leptospiria; order Leptospirales; family Leptospiraceae; genus UBA2033. Next base: position 106,215 of record JAGOHK010000001.1, on the reverse strand, counting down.
CTAAGTGTGATTAACTCTGCTGCGGTATACTTAGCAGTAACCCCTTTGACTACTTCTTGAATCGCCGGGTCGATAATTACACTAGCGTAGTTTAAGCCAATTGTTTTGTAAAGTTCATTCACTGAATCTGGTTTTAAATGATAGTTTACCGCGATGACGGTAGAAATATTTTGTAAATCTTTAGAAGCTGAATCAGCCTTTGTTTCTTCTTTTAGGACACGGGTATCTATTTCAACTACTGTTTGTATGAGCGGCATACGGAAATGTACCCCTTCAGCTAAAACTTTATCGGAGACTGCTCCCATATTGAGTACGACACCTTTATGTCCAGGGCTAACAATCACACAAGGATTGATAATGAAAACTAAAACAAGAAAGGCAATACCTAATCCTATTTTGGTGTAGGAACTACTTCCACCCAGATTGTTGAGATTGATTACTTTTTCCACTGCCATATAAATTCTCTCCTAATTAAAATGAATTTTAATTAATGTAAAAAGAATTGTAAGCAGTGTAAAGATTTTTTTTGCGTAAGATGAGTTACTAAGGGGCTGTGTAAAAGCATTGTTACGGAGGCATAGAGTCGCATAGAAATGCGGTTTCTCGGCATTCTGCGCTCAAAAATATATGCTTTTGCACGATCCCTCTCGGTGTCCTCAAGCAGGAAGAGGAGGTTGGCACCTAGCGGTAGGCATGACAGCGCAGACTAATGAATTTATTCATTAGCTTTTTCTAATATTCTTAATTTGGCTGTAAGTTCTCAATTTTGCTTTTTTGCCTAAGGTCTGTAATTTCCTAAATAGATTTTAATACTATCTCGAATCATCGTATACCAAATGATATACTCAGATTAGATTGGTTTTCGGATTTTTAATCCTGTAAATCTTGTTAATCCTGTCTAAAAAAAATTTCTTTACTGAAAACCAATCTGGCTTGAGTATATTTAAATAAAGTTCTGTAGGTAATTACTTTTGTCGTTTGGTTCATTTGGCATAAATACCATGTGAGTTTTTCAGGATTTTCTTCAAAAAATTTTCGTATCTACCGACCACTAGAATCCTATTTCTGCTTGCTTACTTTTTCTGCCAAACTGCGTAAATTAACCCAAAAAATCTGCACATACTGAAAGAATTTTTTCCCATACCTTATTAAAGAGGTAATGATTGTGAAATTCGATGAATATCTAAAGAAAGAACTAGAAAATAGCAAAGACAATCTATGGGGAATCTATGCCGAAGGTTTCGAAAATGGAGTAAACGTTTCTGCGCATACTGCACGTTTTCCCCGCGAGAAAAATCCTCTGATCGAAATCAATTCCACCCTACTAATTCCCGAAAAATATTATCAAAAATTTATCGAAAAAGTTACTCTCCACCAAGGCGTTCGTGCATATATCGCCTATCTGCTCTTCAAATACAAAATCCATATCGCCAACGGAATGGTGCCTGCCTATACCAATCACACGACCAAATACCAAGAGAAAAATCAAAACTTAATCAAGGTTGCCTTTCGTCCGAATTTGGATGACTGGGCAGAGTTGAAACTTTATCGTGTGAGTTTTGGTATGTCAATCTCCGCGTTTTTGGTTTACCTACTAATTGCCGACTCTGTAGATTTTGCAGAAGAAATGTCCTACTTCATGGGGGTTGTAGGAATTCCACAGTCCCCCATTTTTGATTTGTGCGCCAAAGTCTACTTATCCCGTAAAATGTCCTCTTACCTCATTGTATTCCAATACCGAGAAAGCCGGTATGGGTAAAAGTATCATGAAAAAGACAGATTCAAAATCTAATAGAATTACTTATTAAGCTAGATCTATTTACAATTGGCTGGCTTGATTTAAATAAGTTTTAATGCTATCACGAATCGTTGTAAATACCCATTCGAATTTTTCAGGATTTTCTTCGAGCAGCGTTACTCTAAAACCGTCTTTCTTACAGCAGAAGGAGGAAATAGGGACAACACAAATTCCAGTCGATGCAAGTAAGTTTAAAACAAAACGTCTATCATTTGCAATATTCATTAACATAGGCTGAATATAATCTCGGGCTGCTGGATTAGATATAGTTAGACTCATTTTATCATTTAACACCCCTTCGTCGAAAAGGACGGTGAGAAAAAATCCACCTTTAGGTTCAACAACTTGAATTCCTTTCGTTTTTGCAAGTATACTCACTGCTTTTTGTGCGCGCTCTTTGTATTTGCGGTTACGCTCGTTTAGGTGCGGTATGAATTTTGGAGAAGCGTAGATTTCAGGAATCGCCATCTGTGGTAAAGTAGTTGAGCATACTTCGAGCATCTTCGCGTCGAGCAAAGTCTTTATATACCGCTCGAAGAGTGGATCATTCTTTCTGTTGAATACTTCAATCCAGCCACATCGAGACCCTGGCCAGGGAAGTTCTTTAGAAATAGAGCGCAGTGCCATTCCACAGACTTTATCTCCAATTACTTCGGATAAATGAATCGAACCAGAGCCAGAGTAGTTTACATGTGCATACGTCTCGTCACAGATTAAAATACAATCATACTGCTCACAGATTTTTACGATCTCTCGCATGATGTCTTTATTGTAAACTGCGCCAGTCGGGTTATCGGGGTTAATCAAAAGTATTCCCGCAATCGAATCATTGTAACGTACTTTGTTTTCGATGTCTGCAATATCAGGCATCCAGTTGTTATCAGGATTGAGTTCGTAGGTTAAATGTTCGTAGCCGCTATGAGCTGCTTCGGCGGAAGAATAAGTGGAGTAGGCAGGACTTGGTCCTAAGATTCTTGCTTCTCTTCTCATGAACCCGAAGATCTTTGCAACTGCATCTCCCAAACCGTTGAAAAATAAAATATCATCTGGAGTAATCTCTACTCCACCTCGTTCGTTTACTTTTTCTGCTAGGAACTTACGCGTATTTTCCGCTCCCTGTGTGGCGGTGTATGCCCAAGTAATATCTTGCTGAACTAGGTTAGATACGATTTCTTTAATCCAGGGAACAACTTTTTCGCCTTTCTGAATTGGATCTCCAATATTTTCCCAAGTAATCGGCACTCCTAGTTTTTCTAGTTGTTTTCCAACTCCTACAATTTGACGAATCTCATAAATTAATTCGTCTGCTCCCGGATGAACAATATTTCTTCTCATTTTATGCCTTTGCGGTAAATCGTCTATTGCCTTTTTCTTTAAGACAGATTTCATTTTAAATTTGACGCTTTAGCCTTCAATCTATTTTTAATATCCACCACTTCTCACCAGTAAGTTCAAATCTTCCCTAGTATTCTAGGCAAATTTCGAAAAGGCATAAGCTAATCAGAATTTCATTTTCTAATTTAAATAATATTTGGGATGATATTTTTTTGGGGGTACACAAATTAACAAGTAGCCTAAGAAGAATTAGAATTAAGGCTTTATTTCGAAATTTTCCCTTGGGTAAAATTCAAAATAAATCAGTGGAGAAACCTCAAAATGAATAGGAAAGTAATACTAGTTGATGATGATGCAATTATTTTACATACTGCTGCTCGTAGTTTAAATCACAGAGGATTTGAATGTTTAACATTTCATGATGCAGAATCTGCACTCGAAGAATATTATAAAGATCCAGTCCCAGTGGTTATTACTGATTTACTTATGCCCGGTATGAGTGGGAATGAATTTGTAGGCAAACTATTAGTAGAAGACCAAAAGCCCGTCATAATAGTATTATCCTCAGAAAGAGATCTTTCGATTGTAATTCAACTTATGCGCTCCGGTGTATATGATTATGTTGTAAAACCCTGTAATTTTGATGAGCTCTCTGTAAAAATTGAAAAGGCTTTAGAATTAGCTGAATTGAAAAGACTCCAATGGGTAATGCAAAAAGAAAGAGAAATTCGAATGGAACAGCAACTTAGTTGGAACCTATGGAAAGAAAATGCAATCAAACGAGATATTGATAAAACTGATAGCAATCTAATTGGAAATTTGAATACAAGCCTAACACAAGGAGCTGGGATAGGAACTACTACTGCGTTAATCGCGATGATTAAAAGTTCCGCGATTGAGGATGGTGATTATGTAAAAGTTAAAAAGCGTTTAGTCACAGCCCTTTACGATAATGCTGAGTTTACTAATAAACTTTTATCTATGTTAGAAGAAATTGAAAAGGTAATCAATAAACAACTCGACAAAGAAAAAATTCCTCTCTCTGAAATCAGAATTTTTTTTGAAGAGATTATTACTGAAACTTCCCCATTAAAAATTTCTTCAACACGACCTATTAAACTAGGAGAAAATGTCGGGATGCGTGATTCGCGGGCAATATTACTTAACCGCAAGTATATAACAAAGGCATTTAAAGAAATGGTTTATAATGCACTCAAATTTTCAAAATCGAATTCCTCTATTTATATCCTATTTGAAATTCACCGCGAAGAATTTAATATTTCGTTTTTAAATTCTCCCGAGAAAGATTATTACGGTCATCTAGGGATTCCAGACGAATATCATAGTATCATCTTTGAACCCTTTTTTAGATTATCTAGAAATTTATTCGAAGAGTTACCAACACTTGATTTTGGTCTGGGGCTAACGTTTGCAGAAAAGATAGTCCGCAATCATGGTGGAAAAATTCAAGTATCAAATGTAAAAAATTATTTAGACAGTTCTGCTGAAAAATTATTAAATATGACTTTAACACTTCCTATCACTTAAAAATATTTAGACATTCCATTTTCTATTTAAAAAAATGTTAAAGCAAATAATAAAGTTTTTCCAAATACCTAGTTTAGAGCATTTTACCGAGAAAGAGAATATCAATCAACTAATGGGTTATATTGCGCGTTTGCTGTTAGCCGTATTAATTATTGGAGTTGTAATTGAATTTATTCTAAAGCTTTCTTCGTCGAGACAGTTTATTCTTATATGTATGATTGGTATTGTATTGTTTGTACAATTCCTAGTGAAAAAAAATCATACCAATATAGCAAAATATTTACTCCTTATAGGATTCTCCTTTTTAATTGCCTTGGGTGTCCTTAGAAATGGTGGATTGTTTGCTCCAGCGTTTGCTGGTTTTCATTTAATTATTATACTTAGCGCTCTCCTTTCTGCTTACTGGCTAACAGTTGTAATCTGCATCTGCATTCCTGTATTTGGTTTTTTTGTTCTGCTACTAATGCAAAATTCAATCATACCAATTCATTTCATGAATGATGAGTTAGCAAAAACACATTTAGTCGTTCATAGTATGATCGGAATTGTGATAGGATATATAACTACAATTTCAATTCGATTGAATCAAATGGCGACACATCGGGCAGAAAATGAAATTAAAGAACGAGAAAGGATTGAAACCGAGTTACGTGAATTAAATCTAAATTTAGAAAATCGTGTTCTGGATCGCACTATCCAGTTAGAGGCTTATATTGCTCAGAGTAAACAATTAGAAGAAAAACTCATTGAACAAAATAATTTTATTCAGAAAGTCACTAATTTTATTCCGGGAATGGTTGGGTATTGGACAAGTGATTTACTCAATGCATTTGCAAATATTACTTATAGTGAATGGTTTGGTAAAACTCAAGATGAAATCCATGGAATACATATCCGAGATTTGCTCGGAGCAGAATTGTTTAGTAAGAATGAATTTTATATCAAAGGTGCGTTAGCCGGTGAAGTGCAGAGGTTTGAGAGAGAAATTTTAAAATCTAACGGCAAATTAGGATATACCTGGGCTCAATATATTCCTGACATAGCGAACGGAGTCGTAAAAGGTTTCATCGTTTTAGTAACGGATGTTACTGAATTAAAACTAGCAGAAATTTCTCTCATAGAAGCACAGAATAAACTGAATGAAATATTAGAATCGATTCCACAGGGTATAGTTGAGATTAACCTACGGGGTGAAATTATCTATGCCAATAGAGGCGCAGGAAAAATTTTAGACATCCATGAAACTGAAATAGCTGGCAAGTATTTTAATTCAAGACACTGGATGCAATTAGATGCGGATGGTAACCCTTATCCCCTAGATAAACTTCCACTTGCGCTTGCCATTCAGAATGGTCACGAAGTAGGTCCGATTATTCACGTTGTTGAAAATGAAGAGGGATTTAGAAAATGGCTTTCTGTTCATGCAGTACCTTTATTTGATAAAAACAAAAATATGTACGGAGCAATTGCAAGTTTTAGTGATGTAACAGCTCGTATCCGCGACGAAAAGGCAATTCTAGAAAATGAAACATTTATGAAAGCAATAGTTTCTTCCTTGGATGATATTATATTCTTGATAGATGAAAAGTACACTTTCTTGAATGTATGGACAAGTAGACCTGATTTACTTTTCATTCCTAAAGATAAACTAGTAGGTAAAACAATACTAGAAAATCTAGGAGAGGAATTTGGAAAACCTTTTGAGGATATGATTGATCGCGTAATTTTATCCAAACAAAAGATAGTGTATGAATACCGAGCATTTGAAAATGAATGGTTTAAGGCTAATATAAATTATGTGTTAAAAGATCCTGTGAAAGGTCATCTAGTTTCTTTTTTTATTCATAAAATTACAGATACAAAAAAAATCGAACAAGAATTATTGAAAAGTAAAGAGAGGTACAGTAGTTCTTTAGATAACATGGTACAGGGCTGTCAGTTGATAGGTTTTGACTTTACTTATCTATATGTAAACGGTACTGCGGCAAAACAAGGTATGCGCAATAGAGAAGACTTAATTGGACATACCATGATGGAAATGTATCCGGGGATAGAAAATTCTGATTTATTTGCAAAAATAAAAAACTGTATGGTTGAGAAAAAACCAATTCGTTTAGAAAATCAATTTGAATTTCCGGATGGTAGTATTGGCTGGTTCGATCTTAGTATCGAGCCTTCCCCTGAAGGAGTATTCATCGTATCCACAGATATCAGCGAGCGAAAAAAATCGGAGCTAGAATTAGTTCATGCGAAAGAAGAAGCAGAGAGAGCAAAAGATGCAGCAGATTTAGCGAATAAGGCAAAGAGTGAATTTTTAGCAAATATAAGTCATGAAATTCGAACCCCTATGAATGCCATTTTAGGATTCGGGGAACTTTTAAATGCCAAGTTACAGGATGAAATTTTAAAGCAGTACGCACTTTCAATTATGACTAGCGGTAGATTATTATTAAAATTGATCAACGACGTTCTAGATTTATCTAAAATTGAATCCGGAAAAGTTGAAATGCATTATTCCATAGTTAGCCTTCGAAGAATTTTTGAAGAAATGAAAATCATCTTTTCACAGAAGTTAGAAGAAAAGAATCTAAATTTTATTTTAGAGGAAAATACAGATATACCGGAAATCGTTGTCTTGGATGAAATGCGAATCAGGCAAATACTATTAAATCTAATCGGAAACGCAATAAAATTTACGGATAGCGGTTACGTAAAAGTATCCGTAAAATGCAATAAGTCGATTCATAATTCTGAAAACATTGATCTGATAATAGATGTGATCGATACAGGAATAGGCATACCTGAACCAGCCATATATAAAATATTTGATGCATTTACTCAAAATACGGAGCAAGATCAAAATAAATATGGTGGTACGGGACTAGGCTTAACGATAGCAAAAAAATTAATCCATCTTATGAATGGAGATATTTTTGTTACAAGTCAAAGCGGAATCGGAACTCAGTTTAGTATTATTTTGCGAGATATAGAAGTTGCAGTCAGTGAAAAAGCAATTATAGAACGGGAATATGAGTCCTTATATTTCAATGAAGAAATTAAATTTGAACCTGCAAAAATTTTATTGGTAGATGATGTATCAATTAACAGGGAATTAATTATCCAATTTTTAAAAAAATACTCTACATTAGAAATTTTGGAAGCGGAAAATGGCAAAATTGCAGTTGAAAAGGCAAATGAGTATAATCCGGACATTATTCTGATGGATATCAAGATGCCAGTTATGAACGGACTTGATGCAATTAAAATAATTAAAAGCTCTAAAAATACTTCAATGATACCTATTATCGCGCTCACAGCATCTGCATTTGAACAAACTAAATTAGAAGTTACAGCAATCTCGAATGCTTATTTACAAAAGCCAGTTAGTCGTAAAGAATTGGTTAGTAAACTTTGCGAATTTTTAAGAAATGAAACTCAAATTGGTGAAGTAAAATTGGTCGATACGTCATTAGGTCGGGAGAGCATAGACCTAGAAAATAAAAAAATTCTATTAACTATCATCACAAAAGATAAAATGAATCGATTAAAAGAATTGCAAGATGTATTAGATATTTCTGAAAGTATCAGCTTCGCAAACGAAATGATTTCGCAGGGAGAAGAGTATAACTACGAATCTTTAATTCATTGGGGACTGAGTTTGAAAAAATCAGCTCAGCTTTTTGATAGCGAAAAAATTATTATTTTACTAAAAGAATTTTATAATTTAGTATATTCTTTGCAACGATTCTAGTAGGATATATAAGAACCTATGACTCCCGCAAAATTTCCAACTAATGAAAACGAAAGACTCCAGAAATTAAAGAGTTATGATATATTAGATACGTTAGCCGAAAAAGAGTATGATGATATAGCTGAATTGGCAGCTTATATTTGCGACACTCCTATTGCATTGATTAGTCTAATTGATGGTGAGCGACAGTGGTTTAAATCCAAAATAGGTCTCGATATAAATGAAACTCATCGCGACATAGCATTTTGTGCTCATGCAATTTTGGGAGAAGATATATTTAATGTTCCAGATTCTTCTCTTGATGAAAGATTTCAGGATAATCCACTTGTAACGGGTTTTCCAAATGTAAAATTTTATGCAGGTGCTCCGATCATCACCCCAGAGGGTTATTCCATTGGAACAATTTGTGTAATCGACAATTCTCCAAAGACGTTAAACGATAAACAAATCAATGCACTTAAATCTTTGAGCCGAAATATTGTTTCCTTACTTGAACTTCGTTTAAAACTAAATGAAAGTCAAAATCAATTGCAACTCATCATGAAAACGGACAATAAAAATAAGCAAATTGAAAAGGAAAGAATTGAGAGTGAAGAAAAATATAAGTCCCTTGTTGAGAATGCTCCTGATGTAATCATGAAACTAAATCTTGAAAATGAAATCGTGTTCATAAATAGAACTGTGGAGGGAATTCCGCGTGAGAGTGTAATAGGTGTTAATGCTAAAAATTTTGTAACTCCAAAGTATTCTGAATTTGTAATTGAAAAACATAAAGAGGCTATCTCAAAAAAAAAGAATTTAAAATATGAATCAGAATTTATTAACCCGGACGGAACCACAACTTGGTATCTAACACATGTTAGCCCCATAATATCAGGAGAAAATGTAACCGGACTAACCCTAATCGCAAGAGATATATCTGAAAGTAAACGATTAGAAAGCCAATTATTAGATCAAAATCATTTCATTCAAAAAGTAACAGATTCAATTCCTGGTATGATAGGGTATTGGACTAAGGATTTACTTTGTGCTTTCGCAAATAGCTCTTACCGCGAATGGATGGGAATGACACAGCAGGAAGTGATTGGAAAAAAAATGGAGGACTTAATAGGAAAAAATATCTATCGAAGGAATGAGTATAGAATCGCACGAGTTCTCGCTGGCGAAATACAGAGTTTCGAAAGAGAACCTAGTGGTAAATCAGGATATACCTGGATTCAATATATTCCGGATATAGTAGATGGGAAAGTTAAAGGGTTTCTTGTATTAGTCACTGACATATCTGAATTAAAACATACAGAGAAATCTTTAAAAGAAGCTAGAAATAAACTTACAGAAGTTTTAGAATCTGTACCAGAGGGTTTGGTTGAAATAAATTTAAAGGGCGAAATTGTCTACGCCAACAAAGGTGCAAATAGAATATTAAATATTAAAGAGGGAGAAATTACAGGAAAATATTTTAATGCAAAGGAGTGGAATCAAACGGATAATCAAGGTAATCCTTATCCACCAGATAAACTTCCTCTAGCAATTGCAATGAGCGAAGGACATGATGTTGGACCAACTGAATATTTTATTATAAATAATGAACGAGTTAAACGATGGTTATCCGTATACGCCGTTCCGTTATTCAATAAAGATAAAAAAATTTATGGAGCGCTTGCTAGTTTTAGAGATATTACAGATAAAAAACAGTTTGAATTGGAGTTAATCCATGCAAAAGAAGAAGCTGAGAAAGCGAAAGAGGACGCTGATTTCGCTAATAAGGCAAAAAGTGAATTTTTAGCAAATATAAGCCATGAAATTCGGACTCCAATGAATGCTATTTTAGGATTTGGGGAATTATTAAGTTCAAAAGTAGAAGATGAAAGTTTGAAGCAGTATTCAAATTCAATTATGACTAGCGGAAAAGTATTATTAACCCTCATAAATGATGTTCTAGACCTATCAAAGATAGAATCAGGAAAAATAGAACTACATTATTCTTCTGTTAGCATCAGAAAAATATTACAAGAAATGGAAATTATTTTTTCTCAAAAATTAAACGAGAAAAAATTAGATTTTCAAGTAGATATAGATTCGGATTTACCCGAATTTTTAGCTTTGGATGAAATGCGATTACGACAAGTCCTACTTAATCTAATTGGAAATGCTGTAAAATTTACTGATGTAGGCTACATCAGAGTAACCGTTCATGCAATATACCTGAACTCAGAAAAAGATAAATTAAATTTAATGATAGGTATAAATGATACAGGGATAGGAATTTCTGAACAAGATCTTGATAATATATTTGATGCATTTATGCAGAGTAGTGGTCAAGACCAAAGTAAATATGGGGGCACAGGTCTTGGACTTGCCATTGCAAAAAAATTAGTAGTACTGATGAATGGAGAAATTTCTTTATCAAGTAAAAAAGGAGTTGGTACTACATTTTCTATATTCTTAACAAATGTAGAAATTATTTCAGATACAAAAATAAAAGTTGAAACTCAAGATGAGTTGATGGTAGTCATTGAAAATGTTCAATTTGAGCCAGCCACGATTTTATTAGTAGATGATGTAGCCTTGAATCGCGAATTAGTCATTCAGTTTTTAAGAAAATATCGTGAATTAAAAATCATACAAGCAGAAAATGGGAAAATTGCTGTAGAGATGGCAAATGAGCATAAGCCGAATCTTATTCTGATGGATATAAAAATGCCGGTGATGAATGGATTGGAAGCGATTAAAAAAATCAAAGAGTTTAAAGATTTGCAAAACATTCCTATACTCGCATTGACTGCCTCTGCATTTGAGCAAACGAAATTTGAGGTAATGTCTTTATCTGACGGTTATCTTCAAAAGCCAGTTACCCGTCGGCAGTTGTTAGGAGTATTACTAGAGTACTTAAAAAATAAACCTTTATCAATAGAAATCCCAAAAATTAATACTGATTCAAGTAAAAAGAAGGATGTTTGACTTGGAAAAATTAAAGAAAGAACACCAGATATTGATTGTAGACGATACACCAAAAAATATTCAATTGTTAGGTCAAATTTTATCGGAGCAAGGGTATAAAATTTTGTTAGCTACTAATGGCAAACAAGCATTACACGCTGTCGAGAAAAAAACACCTGATCTAATTTTATTAGACATTAATATGCCAGAAATGGATGGATATGAAACGTGCAAAAATTTAAAACAGCAAGAGCATTTATCTCATATACCTGTAATATTTTTAACGGCTAGAACTGAAACGGAAGATTTGGTCAAGGCATTCGATATAGGTGGAGCGGATTATATCACTAAGCCATTCAATCATTCGGAATTATTGGCACGAGTTCATCTGCAATTAATTTTAAAAGAAAAAAAAGATGAATTAAGTGAAGCGAGCAATAAAAATAAACAATTAGTTAGAATACTTTTGCATGATTTGCGTAACCCGATTGCCGCGATTAAATCTATTAATGATATGGCAGAAAAAGATCCTAATATATATTCTGAAATGAATCATTTAATGATAAAAGCAACCGAAAACTGTCTGAATATTTTGGAAAGTGTAAGAAAAATGTACAGCATTGATGACCAAAAGTATATTCCTGAAATGACTTATGTTAATTTAGAGAATATCATTAAGTCTACATTTTTTATTTTTCAAAATAAACTAAGAGAAAAGGGTATTAAAGTAGAAATAAATATTTCCTCTAACCTAAAAGTTTTTGTAGATGGGAATTCTTTTGTTCATTCAGTTTTAAGTAATCTAATAACCAATGCTATAAAATTTTCTTTTCCGAATTCTTCTATTGCGGTTGACGCATATCAAAAAGAAAAACAAGTAATTCTGTCTATTAAAGATTTTGGAATGGGTATGCCTAAAGAAATTTTAGAAAATATTTTTGATATAGGAAAATCTATTAGTAGAGTAGGAACAGCAGGAGAAAGGGGAACAGGGTATGGTATGCCCCTTGTAAAGAAGTTTGTAGAACTTTCTGGGGGAAAAATTGTAATAAAATCACTAGAAAAACCTAGCCAAAATCATGGCACAGAAGTAATTTTATATTTAGAAGCAGGTGATTAGAAGATAGAATCATTGTCAGTCTTTCAATTTATTGTAGCAAAAAAATATTAATCTTTTAAGTTGAGGAAATGTTATCCCCCGACTTACCGAACAATGAGCCTGAAAGTATTCAAAAATTACGTGAATACAATATCCTAGATACTCTAGAGGAAACAGAATACAACGATATTGCAAGTCTTGCGGCTTATATACCCTTCGCCAAAAGTAATTACACAATTTGTAAAAAATAGGGTATTCCCAAACGCCAAAAATAGCGATAGCGAGGCTCTTTTAAAAAACGAAGGGGTAATTTCTTTTGGCGTTTGGTATATCTGTAATACTCCGATTGCTCTAATTAGTTTAGTCGATGTAGATAGACAATGGTTTAAAGCAAAAATTGGGTTAGGTGTAAATCAAACAAATCGAGATATAGCATTTTGTGCCCATGCAATTTAAGGTATAATGAAATTAGCCGGAAGATGGCATAACTAATTTTTCGATTTTTTCATACTGGTCAATTGACATATTTACAAATTGGCAGGTAACAGAAAAATGTTTATCAAGAGGTTTTAATCCCTTAATAGATGCTTTGATTGTAATCTTAGTATCTTTAGAATAAAGATCCAATATAACAACTGCTCCCATTTGAAAAATTCTAGAGAAATGTTTATTGAGAGAATGTAAAAAAGTAACATCGGTTTCTGTGATGCTAGTTACTCTGCATACTTCTGTTGACTCTTCATAATTTTTATAATCACTAATTTCTTTCCGAATAGAAGAAGCGGCTAACGCGACAACGTTAAATGAATTTAAATCTAGGCGTTTAGAATGCATGACTTGGACATAGCCGATGATGATGTATTGTCTATATTTGATAGGAACACAAATTTCGGATTTAAAAAACTCTGCATTTTTATCAGCTTTTAGCATTCTATGATATTCATTGTACGGAACTGACATAGCAGGTGTTGCGTCAGGATTTTCTCGATTCAAAATTACGATTGGTTGGTCAAAGCTTTTCATCAAACGAATGCGCTCGTCTTGTTTGTCTTTTATGATTATATTGTACCTATCGAATAAATGTCTGAGACGATTGTAATTTGATTTGATTACTTCTTTAATATGATCATCACCTAAAAAAATAGTCACTTCATTCATGCTAATAATATTACTTACACGAATACCTGTGTCCGCTTTTTCTTCGCTCGTTTTCTTGGCGTTTTCATCAGACCCTAAAGATGCTATTGCTAATTTTTTATTTGAGTTCATAATTAACTATTCCAAAGGAAACGCAACTTACTTATCCAGTCAACTAAATTATTGATAGGCTCAATGAACTTATTTACTTAACTCACCTTACATAAGGTGAACCAACCGTTCAAATGAGGTTTACGCCTAGCGGCGGGCATGCCAAACTCAATGTTGCTTCCGAGTGGGCGCAACATAAGGCAGGCAATTGATTCTATTAATTCATTAGTATTTTCTAATATCCTAAAAATCATTTTCCGTTCACGAAATTATCAATTTTACGTAACATCAGTTACTTAAATTACAGTTTTCAGTGAATCTGTATATTAGCTTAGAAATTTTATTGAAAATATTTATAAAGCTAGGTCTGTATGTGATATTTGGACTCATACATTCATCTCGCAGAACTTCCAGATGGTGGAATTCTTCATGCACTTTATCTTCTTTAGAGATTCTTACTATCAAGTCATCCATGAGGCAGCCAAATGCTCTTACTTCAATCAACTCAATTGCAAGCGCTTGAGAAAAATTTCGATTGTAAAAGGAGGCAGCGCCAAAATCTCCTAGAATGGTATGAAAATTTGTTTCTTCCACTAAAATATTGTGAGCGTACAAATCTCCGTGGGTGATTCCTTGTTTGTGAAGATTTAGCATGGCAGAGGAGATACTTACGAGTATCCGCAAAATCTGTTCAATGGAAAAAGTTATTTTTGTTGGAAATGTATCTCGAGTGCAAGTTTCAAAATCCGGAGGATTCCCTAATTTTTTATAGGAGTCAGAAATTAATTCATATACTAAACCTTGTTTTTCTTCAATGGAATCCTTGATTTTTCCGATTATAGTAACCAAATTTGGATGAACGTCTGCTTGTAAAGATACGGAGATTTCATCACTTGGAAATCCATCGCTAGTAACTTCCCCCTTGAAAATTTTAATTGCAACTTTCGGCTTATCGCTATTTACCCAATCAGCTTCATAGATATTACCGGAAGCACCTTCTCCTAGTTTTTTTCCTAGTTTGAAATTCTCTAGCGGATATTCGGAAATTGACGAATGAATAAAATCGATAGGTAAAAGCTCATTACCCGCAAAAGCTAACCAAGCAAGTTTTGGCAAAGAAAAAAGTAAGGAAGGTAATTCTTTTATTCGGTTTGCAGAAATACGGAGTAGTTCCAAATCTGTGCACAAACCTAACTCTGCTGGAAGAACTTCTAGATAATTCCCTGCTAACATTAGCTTCTGTAGTCGATTGCATTTTCCAATAGACTTTGGGAGTGTCTTTAACTTATTATTTGTAAGAATTAGCCATCGTAATTTAGGCGGGAAACTATCTTCGTCTATATTAGAAATTTTATTTGTCTTAAATCCAATCATCTCAAGGTTCAGGCATTTGGATAAAACTTTCGGAAATGTAGTAAAATTATTTTCGGAAAGAAAAAGAATTTTTAGCTTTTGAAAACGAAAAAAATCTTCCGGTAATTCAGAAAAATTATTTGCAGATAGATCTAATAATTCAAGTGTATCGGCTAACGAGTATATTTCGCTAGGAAATTTATTTAGGTTACAGGATAATTTCAGCCGAGTACAACCTTTAAGTTCACCAGATATAAGTTTATTTAGAGTTTCTTGCATTTTGTAATTTAGTTATATTTCTTTTGAGGTTAATAATGATTATACCATTTCTCAAAAAGAATTAAATCATATCATTTCAAATATTTATCGTTTTAGTTCTTTTTCGTAAAGAGTTATCCAATCTTTTACGGTCATTTTCTTGGCTAGTTCTCCAATTAGTTCGTACGGAATTTGGTCAATTTTTTTAAACCGTATACAACTTTTTCCCATGTCAAGCTTTCTATTCGAATGTTTCGGATACTCAGAAGTAAACCACTTTAGAAGTTTGGGATCAGAATAAACTCCCATATTATAGACCGCTATAAAATTTTTTTGGGAAGCGATTCCCATAAATGGAAGAGGATCTTTGGGATTACAATGATAACCCGCAGGATAAATACTATGTGGTACGGCATAACCTATCATTCCGTAGCCCATAACTTCTTGAAATCCTTTCGGAATATTTTTTTTGATTATGGTTCTTAATTTTGTCATAACCTCTTTTCTGTCGTTTGGAAGCTCGTTAATATATTCATCTGGGGTTTGGGCATCTGATTGCATTTTTAGATTCTCCTAATGGAAACAATTTTTATAGTATAATAAAGCAGATTTATTATTCTATAAAATCTTTCGCAACAATTAAGCACAATTTTTTTACAATAACGAAGTGAAATTAGACCCTTGCTGTTGATTCCATTAGAATTATTTGGTTTGCTAATTAAAGATTTACATTGAATTTGGTTATATAGGAGTACTTGTTTATTTTATGGATAATGGAAAAAAAGGGCTTTTGGCTCTGTCTGCATTCACAATTCTTTATGTCGCCTTTAGCATACCGGCGATCATCAGTTATTTTAAACCGAAAAGTTACATAGAAATCAATGGCAAAAAATTTACCGAATCTGATTTAGAAAAGGATAAACCTGCTCTTTTTATGAAAGTAAAAAAAGAGTATGTGGAAGGTTTAAAACGTGGTTTTGAGCAATTTGCTAATGACAAAATTTTAGAAATAGAAGCAAAAGAAAAGAACATCAAACCAAATGAGGTAATTGCAACTGGAGTTGGTAATTACGTGCCAAACTCAACCGAGGTTCAAGCAATTTACGAACAATACAAAGATCAATTCGCTGGAGCAAAATTAGAAGCTGTTCAAGATAGAATTGTCGGCTACTTAAAAAATCTAAAAGAACAAGAATACTACGGCGAACTTTCTAAAAAATATCGTGTCGATTTTTTTATGGAAGAAGTGAAACAAGTAAAACAGGAAGTTTCTGAAAAAGGAAATCCTTCTCTTGGACCGGAAAAAGCAAAAGTAACCGTAATAGAATTTTCTGATTTCGAATGTCCCTATTGCAAAAAAAGCCAAGATACCACAAGACAACTCAGAGAAAAATACAAAGATAAAATTCGATGGGTATTTCGTGATTACCCGCTCCCATTCCATCGCAATGCTATGTTTGCACATATAGCGGCTAACTGTGCAATCGAACAAGGCAAGTATTGGGAGTATTTTAACCTACTCTTTGACAATGCTGAAAATTTAGCAAAAGAAAATGTAATTTTACTTGCAGCAAAAGCAGGACTAGAAAAAGAAAAATTTGACAAATGTATAGCTAACCCAGACAAAATCTCTCAAGAAATTCAAACGGATTTAGCTGATGGGCAGGCTGTTGGTGTAAATGGTACTCCGGCATTTTTTATTAATGGAATTTTTGTAGAAGGCGCGCAACCGATTGGTGCGTTCCAAAAAATTATCGACGAAGAATTAAGTAAATAAGGAGAAGACATGAGTAAAACAGTAAAAGTAGCGGTAACAGGAGCAGCGGGACAAATAGGATATTCCCTATTATTTAGAATTGCATCTGGTCAAATGTTTGGACCAGACACGGCTGTAGAATTACAATTATTAGAATTGGAAGCAGCACTTCCTGCACTAAAAGGTGTAGTAATGGAATTAGACGATTGTGCATTTCCACTTTTACAAAAAGTAACTGTTACCTCTGAATTAGATGTTGCGTTTAACGATATCAACTGGGCGCTTCTAGTTGGATCTGTTCCTAGAAAAGCGGGAATGGAAAGGGGAGATCTTTTAAAAATCAACGGTGGAATTTTCACAAAACAAGGAAAGTCTCTCGAAGCAAAAGCAAACAGCGATGTAAGAGTTCTTGTTGTGGGTAATCCTTGTAATACCAACTGCCTGATTGCAATGAATAACGCAAAAGGAATTCCTTCTAACAGATGGTTTGCCTTAACCAAGTTAGACGAAAACCGTGCAAAAACGCAACTAGCGCAAAAAGCTGGTTATCCTGTATCTAAAGTAAGCAATCTCGTTATTTGGGGAAATCATTCTGCAACTCAATACCCTGATTTTTACAACGCAAAAATTGACGGGAAACCTGCGACTGATTTAATCAAAGACGAAGCTTGGTTAAAAGGCGATTTCATTTCTACCGTTCAAAAACGTGGTGCTGCGATCATCGCTGCTCGTGGTTCTTCCAGCGCGGCTTCTGCGGCTAACGCAGTAGTAGACACCGTTGTAAATCTAACAACACCTACCAAACCAGGTGATTGGTTTAGTGTTGCAACTCATTCTGATGGAAGTTATGGTGTTGAAAAGGGGCTAATCTTTGGTTACCCAATCTCTTCTGATGGAAAGGATTACAAAATCGTTCAAGACGTTCCACTCAATGATTTCGGCAAAGAAAAATTCAAAATTACACATGATGAATTAGTTGCTGAAAGAAACGACGTAAAGGAAATGCTTTGACCTAACCCCTGGCTTTAACTACTTGTAGAATCCTAACAAGTTGCCCCTTCCCTCTGAGGGAAGGGGACTTAATTGTATTCATACAACAAGTAATATACGGTCGGGGATAGGTAGTAATACGAAATGATATACTCTATACTAATCACAGTTCTATTTATTGCATTCTTTCAGTTAGCCAAAAAGTCACTTGGCTTTGAGGTCGGCTACTCGTCAATAGCCTCTGCGCTAAGGAATTCAGTTTCTGATTGGAGAAATACTGGCTCCGTTTATTTGCTTACGGCTTACACGTTTTTCATGTTACTTCCTTTGTGTTGGGGACTTACTTTTTTCTTGAAGTCGGATGCCAATGTCGTGGTGGTGATTCTTGCTTTTACATGGATATATAACTGGACAAAATATATTTTTTTGAATGAAAAGTTAGAGAGATGACAACTGCACTTGCTTATAGAGACGAATTTTTAGACCACGAGACCGGTCATCATCCTGAGAATTACAAACGATTAACTTCCATTTTAGATAAATTAAAATCTAAATCTTATTTCAAAGACTTGCTCCAACCAGAAATTCGCGAAGCCACAGAAGAAGAGATTTCTGCTATACATACCTTGTCCTATATAAGGGACTTTCAGAAAAGAGTAAAATCAGGCGGCGGATATTTTGATGGGGATACTCCGTATTCTCCTGGATCATACAAAGCGGCGGTACTTGCTTCTGGTTCAGGCATTACTCTCGCGGATATAATTTTAGACGGAAAGGCTAATAACGGTATTTCGCTTGTTCGTCCTCCTGGTCATCATGCAGAGAAACACCATGCGATGGGTTTTTGTATGTTTAATAATGTAGCGGTTACTGCAAAATACCTTCAATCCAAAGGAATTGGAAAAGTTTTAATCCTAGACTGGGATGTTCATCATGGAAATGGAACCGAACATAGTTTTTATGAGGATGATTCTGTTTATTTTATTTCGACTCACCAATATCCGTTTT
The DNA here is from genome assembly GCA_017996175.1 of Leptospiraceae bacterium. Taxonomy (GTDB): domain Bacteria; phylum Spirochaetota; class Leptospiria; order Leptospirales; family Leptospiraceae; genus UBA2033. The sequence continues at coordinate 87,131 of JAGOHK010000001.1, read as the reverse complement.
ATCCGGGAACAGGTGCAGAGAAAGACAAAGGTTCTGGTAAGGGTTTAGGGTATAATCTGAATATTCCGCTTCCGAGAGGAGCGTCTAACGAAGATTATCTGAATGTTTTCCAAGAAAAAGTGATTCCAGCAATAGACAAATTTCAACCTGAATTCATACTAATTTCTGCTGGTTTTGATGCACATAGAGATGATCCGTTGGGCGGAATGAATTTGACTACCTCTGCATTTGAGCGGTTTACTGAGATTATTTCCGCTAAAGCGAAAGAAGTTTGCAAAAGTAGAATTATTTCGTTTTTAGAAGGTGGGTATGACTTAGACGCGCTTTCTGATTCAGTGGAAGCACATGTGGCTGTGTTAAGGAGCTAAGATGAATAAAAAAATGTTAATCACAGGAGCGTCTCGCGGAATTGGCAAAGCGATTGCTCTGCATTTCGCAAAAAAGGGCTATGAATTGGTATTAGCCGCTCGGACTGAGTCGGATTTAAAATCTGTAGCTTTAGAATGTAAATCTCTAGGGGCTAAGACTTATTATGTGATTGCAGATTTTTCCGATATGGCAAACGTAAAAGAAGTAGTTGATGAAATTCAAAAGACATTTCCCAACATAACTAATCTTGTTTTAAATGCTGGAATTTCTACAAGTGTCTCCTTTGAGGATAATTCTTATGATCAAATCAAACGAGAACTGGATATAAATTATCTTAGTCCTGTTTATATAATCAAAGAATATATTCCTATTTTGAAAAAGGTGGGCGGTGGAAATATTATTTGTATTAGTTCCTTTGGTGCTATCGTTCCATTTCCGGGTAATTCTAGTTATGCAGCAAGTAAGGCAGCACTTTATTCCTTATGCACTAGTTTAAAAATCGAACTTGAGCCATACAATATCCACGTAGGCTGTGTGCTTCCCGGTACTACAAAAACTGAAATGACCAAACAATTTCACGATACTCCTTTTGTTCCTTTCGATGATCCATCCGAAATTGCCCAGTGTGTCGAAGATTCTATCCATAAAAAGGAAGCCGTTGTAATACCTGGAATTCTTTATAATGCGGCGGCACTTACTTATAAACTATTTCCTAAGCCAATAGATTTTTTAATGTCACTTGCGGCTAAGAGTATTTTGCCTACATTGAAGAAATGAAAGTCTTGAAAAAAAATATACTAAAAATTGTTTCAGTGTCCTTTACGTTCAATAAACCTTATACAACATTATTTTTCATTTTCTTTCTTTTTTTCTCTCAAACTGCTTTTCTGTTTGCTAAAGAAATATTGGTCTATGGAGAAAGAGGATGTGTTTTTTGTAAAGATTTCAAAATGAACTTGGAAAATTCTGCTATAAAATTTACTTACTATGAACTTTCTGATGATAAATCTAAAACAGAAGAAATGCGAAATCATGCCCGAGCCGCTTATCCAAATATAGGTAATATTCATCTCCCTGTGGTTGTTTATGATTCAAAAGTTTTTATTCGACCTAATTTCTATGATTTTATTCGAAGGCTAAATTACCCGTCTCAATATAAAACATTTAGCGAACGGAATAAAATTATTATTTATAGTGTAATGGAAAGTCCTGAAACAAGCCGGCTAATAGATAATTTCCGCGCCCGTCAAATGAAATATGAATTAAAAAATATCGCTGAGAAAGAAATGGAAGAAGAAATGCGTTCAAAATTGAATAAGAAGAAATTGGAATTTAATTACCAATTTCCTGTTGTCGAAGTTAAAGATAATATTTTTCAAGGAGCAACTTTTAAAGATTTATCTAAAGTAATAAAATAACATGCGTTCGGTGTTAGGATTAACCTTCTTGTCATCCCCGAAATTTTCTGTCGGGGATCTGTATAAGTTGAGATTCCCGACAAAAAAACTCGGGAATGACACTTTGGTGCGCTTAATAAATCATTCTAATTCCTTATATCGAATTCACGTTAAAATAGACTTACTTAATCACTTTTTCTAGAAGGCTTTCTAATTCTTTGCCAGTGACAATCACAATCATACCATCATTCGCTTTGATTACTTTTTTTGCACCGGCGGTAAGTTCGGCAGATCCAATCACATAACCTTTAGTAGCCCCTTGTTCGGACATTAAGTTTAACAGTTCTGTTAAAAATACATCCGATATGGTCATATTTTTCCATTTTCTAATTCGAAAAACAGCTTTTGACTCTTCATCAGTTTTTTTTACGCATACGAAATTTGCTCCCTCTGCTTCAAGAGCGGGTAACTCTCGTTTAACTTTGTATCCATATTCAGCTAAAATCTTAATACAAGTGTTTTTAAAAGTATTTCCCTTCATAGAGTTGAGCTTTGAAATTTTGTCGGGACTCAACTGGTTTAGTTTTGAGATGATTTTTTGTCCTTCTTCATTAATCATTCCACGAATATTGATTGTTTCAGGTGCTTTTAGTCCAGATATTTCGAAATATCTTTCTTTTGGAAAAAGTTTTTCTGGGAGATCTTTAATTGTATTCTTTAGATTATAACCTCGAACAGAAGTTTTACCGGGAGTAGCCGTTCCATCTTCTAAGTCTGCTTTGTATTGGGCGAGACTCATTATATCATAGTCATCAACTCTCTCTGCTTCCGCTTCAATTAAATATTCGGTCGCTTGCTCTAGATCATTTAAAACTATACATAACATCGCATAATAAGAATTACACTCTGCTGCTTCTAAATGCCATTCGTTTCTTTTTGCTATTTCAATACAAGTTTTTGCATTTGCAAGTGCGGATACATAATCACTCATGGAGGAATTTAAAGTCATGATAAATTGGGAAATAGTAAATTTTACTAAATCATCTGCTGTCATATCTAGAAGTGGACTGACTATATCTAATGCTTCTTTGAATTTGCGAATTTTAGAAAGAGACAGAGCGTATAAGAATCCAGCAACGGGGGAATTATGATCAATGTTAAATGCCTTTTCAAAGTATTCAAAATCATTATCGCGGTTCAGCATTGCGGTTACTACACCTTTTGCGATGAAGTAGGATTGAATTTTAACTTCTTCATCTGGAATCTGACGCATAAATTTATCAGCGATTTCAAAGTCTTTCTGACCAACTGCCATGAACGCCAAACGAATAAGCGCTTCCAAATTTACAGGATCGTGATTTAATGAATCGAGATAATAGAAGAATGCCTCATCGAACATATCTTGTTGGTAGTAAATATTTGCGATTCGATTGATTACTTGGATGGGCGGAAATTCTTTTTCGTATTTTCCTATATTTTTTACTTTTTCTAAGTAGGTTACTTCATTCAAAAGATCATTTTCCATTGCATAAACTTTTGAAAATGTAAATAGTAGTTTTGAGTCATTTGGGTCTAAATCAAGTTGCTCACGAAGAGTTGCCTTGGCATCCAAAAAGTTTCCCATGGCAGCAAGAGCTAATGCCTTTTCTACGATATTTGCCTTTGTTCCAAAAAAAACAAAATAGACTACGGCTAGAATGCCTAAGGCTAAGACTACAGCTACAAAAAGATAGACGTTCATTGATTAGTTTTTACCATTTCTATTCAGCTAAATTACTTATCGGAAAATTAAGACGGGTATGCAATCCATTTATTCCTTTTTACTCTCGCGCGAACACTAACGTACATCGTAAATTTAGCAAGAAGAAAATTCAAAAGATTACCTCAAAAGAATACCACCGACTTGTGCTGAGTAGCGGAGCGTATCGAAGCATGGGCACCGAGAGCACCGATAACAAAACGATGTCACATTGATTCAATTATTCTTTTCCGTTTCATATATGCGTCGTTCAATGCTGTCAAGTTAAGGGAAGCCTTCTCAAAGATTACCACCGATGGACACCGATAAAAGAACGATGAAAAATGATGTGGATAAACCAAATCACGAATATTTAAGAATTATCGTATCTTTTATCGGTGCTCTCGGTGCCCATCGGTGGTATTCTTCTAGGCTAAAAATATTATGTATGATTGAGAAATTCTCCATAAAAAAGTGGGGTTTTTGCCGAAAATAGAAGTACAAAACGGGGAATGAAGAGATATGCAAAACGTAGATTATTCTAGAAAATTAAAAAAAGATGATAGAAGATTACATTCTACCGAGCCGAAAATTTCACTCGGAAAAAACTCTAGAAGCGCCGGTAGTGGCTCTATTTTGAATCTCCTGAATTCAAACCACCAGCCCTTGTCTTTTTTATACCTATTTATCGGAGCGATTCTCTTTTTTACTTCTGGTCTTGTAATTGGAATGAAGATAGACCAAAAGGAATCTTATTTTCTCGGAAACGAATCCAATACATTTCGAAATGTAAATTCATCCGACACCGCACTGTCTGTTGAAACTCCTGAACAAACGAACGCAAGAGAAGGAAAAGCAGAACTTTCTGATGAAGACGGATTCACAAATGAAGTTTCAACAAAGAAATCTACCAAAACTGCACTTCCAACTATTCACAAAGATTTAAAATTTCCACCTAAATTAAACCAAACCAATTACATCATTCAAATTGGAACATTTAGCCGAGAAGAAGCAAATAAATGGGGTGCAAGTTTAATCAAAGACCAACAAGAATTCCAAGGTAGATTATTTCGTACTTCCACCGGCAAACTCTACTTAGGCTATTACTACAATGTAAAAGATGCTAAATTGGTTTTAAAACAAATTAAAAAATTCCGCGGCGGAGTATTCGAAGAAGCCTCTATTAAAAATATTCAATTTTAATTATTACCCAGATTGATAATCTCGCTTCGCTCGATTATCAATCTGTAGTATATGAAAATAGCCTATCGGCGATTTGCAAAATCATTTGTGAATAATATGTCGCTACTCCGTGTAATCCACAACAAACCAGTGTGCTTTTCCTGCTTGCAATCGGATAAATATTCCGCGTAAAATAGCTTCTTTTTCGCGGGAGTAATTTTCGCCCGAAACAATATCGTTTAAAATAAATTCTTTTTTATTCAAATCTTTTATAATTTCACGAATGCTTTCTGGTAAATGCAATGCTCCCATAATTTCGTGAGAATAAGAATTGAAAATTAATATCTCTATATGTTTTTCTACTCTATTCACAATAGAGCGAACAATACAATCTTTTAGGGGAAACTCTTCCGAGTATGGTTTTAATTCGAAAATTTCGAACTCTAAGTTTTTGTTCTGTCTTCTTTGAATGGTAGTAAATGCTCTTTGATAAAAATTCTCCGTCAAATAATCGCTTGGCTCTTTCGGATAACGTCCTAATTGGACTGGAACTTTAATCTTACGTCCATCGCTTTGTCCTTGGTGATAGAGTATACTTCCGGGTAAAAAACAAAGTAAAGCAAAGTTCGAATTCGAAAATTCTCCAAATATAGAAGCTGCTCTTTCTTCATCGTGGTTTTCGAGAAACCTAAGAGAATGATTTTGGTATTCCTCTGTTGCCTCTAAATGCAATCGAACTCCTTCCCCATCTCTATTCTTTAGTCTATCGTATAACGTTTTGTCATACGTATAATCAAATCCAAGTTGTTGTAAATCGTATTCTCGATTCCAATACACCTCTGCGATAAAAAGAAACCCGGGTCTGAATTCCTTGATGCTTGTAATCAAATCTTTCCAGTAGGGTAATGCCGGTAAACCGTGCGTGCTTTTAAATACATCTTCGAGTGGAAGCATTGCCATATCACATCTGATTCCATCACAAAGGTCAGCTAATTCTAAAATTATTTTTGTATGCAAACGAAGAGTTTCTGGATGCGAAAAATCCCATTGCACTGTGTCAGTCCAACCATCGTAATAAGGATCACGCCCGTAGTAATAGATTCGTCCATTTTTATGCAAAAAAGAATTTTTACAAACAGTTGCATTCGGTTCTTTTTTATGTAAAAATAAATCGGGGTGTTGGTCTATCAAAGGAGAATCAACTGCCAGATGATTCGGAACAAAGTCTAAAATTAATCTTTTCCCAATTGTGTTTAATTTATATCGGAACTGTTTTAATTGAAGAGAATGGCTTGCAATAAGGGGATTAGGCTTGTATTCATAGACAGCATAAGGAGAGCCAATCAAGTCTGAAACTTGTAAATCTGGTAATGCTTTACGGAATTCATGGTCTAAACCTTCATGTTTTTTACAAATCTCTATTGACGCTGGAGAAGGAGACCAAACTCCCATTAACCAAACCGCGTCTGAAGCAAGGACTTCTTCGCTGAAAAAAAAACTTTCTGGGCTCTGTAAAATTGAAACACCGTTTTCTATACAAAAAATTCTTGTATTTAATTGATAAATAAAAAATTGATTAAGTTTATTATGATTCATAAGGATACCCGATTGAAACCAAAAATTATTTTAATTCTAAACCTATTCCTTTTAAGTTTATTAATTCATCCATTCTTTTCTTGTAAAAAAACAGAAAAAGTGGAAGAGAATGCACAACCTCAAACAATCAAAGTAGACGATATTCCCTGGACTGGAGACGAAGCCTCTATCCCTGAAGTGTTGAGACAACCAAATCCGATTGCATCTCCTAATGCAGTAAAAGGCGGAGCGTTTAAAATTTACAGCCACCAATTTCCAAAGTCACTCAATTATTACTTGGAACAAATGTCTACAACTGCAAGAATTTACACGTCCATGTTTGAGCCTTTAACGGCTAATCACCCTATAACGCTAGAAAATATTCCTCATATTGCGAAAGAATGGAAAATTTCCAAAGACAAAAAGAAATTTACATTCATAATCGATCAAAATGCAAAATGGTCTGATGATAAACCAATCACGGCGCATGACGTTCTTTTTACATTTAATACCATCATGGACAAGAAGAACAATACAGCCGTTTTCCGCATCGGGCTTTCTCGTTTTGAAGAGCCTGTGGTTATTGATGATTACACGATAGAATTCACTGCGAAAAATATTCACTGGGATAATTTCAATACTATCGCAACTGGAATTTATATTCTACCAAAACATTTTTATGAAGGAAAAGATTTTAACAAGGAGAACTTTGAGTTTCCTGTAATCTCTGGTCCTTATAAATTGGCTGAGTCAAAACCAGGACGTTATATTCGTATGGTTCGTCGCGGCGACTATTGGCAAAGAGCTTATCCGTTTAACAAGGGTCGCTATAATTTTGATGATGTATACTACAAAGTTTATAACGAAGAAGCAATTGGATTCCAAGCGATGCTCAAAGGGGACATGGATATTTTCCCGTCTTACAAAGCGGCTACGTGGGTAACAGAAGCTGTCGGAGAAAAATTCGATAAAAATTATATAGTAAAACAAAGAATCTTTAACGAGAAGCCACTTGGATTTCAAGGTTGGGCGATGAATACTAGAAGAGATATTTTCAAAGACAAAAGAGTTCGTAAAGCAATCGCACACTTGGTCAATCGTAAAGAAATGATTGAGAAATTAGCCTATAACGAATACGAACCGACTAATAGCTATTATCCTGATTACTATCTAAATGGAGAAACGAATCCAAATGAAGCAATCGAATTTGATCCAGAAAAAGCAAGAGAGCTTTTGAAAGAAGCGGGATGGAAACCAAATGCAAGTGGAATTTTAGAAAAAGGTGGAAAAGAATTTTCTATTACAATTCTAGACAGAGACAAAAGTACGGAAAAATACTTCACAGTATTTATGGAAGCTGCAAAACAATTAGGAATCAAAGCAAGTATTGAAACAACTGACTTAGCTGCGTGGAGTGCAAGAATCGACAAGTTTGACTTTGATCTTACTTGGGCAGCTTGGGGAAGTGGAGTGTTTAAAGATCCAGAGCCAATGTGGTTTTCTAAATATGCAGACGAGAACGGACAACACAACTTAGCCGGTATCAAAAACAAAGAAGTAGATGCACTAATCGAAAAACAAAAGTCAGAATTCAGCCTAGCAAAAAGAAATGCGATGGTGAAAAAAATTGATACCATTATCTACAAAGAGTATCCTTATGTTCTACTGTGGCATTTGGCAAATATTCGACTCATGTATTGGAATAAGTTTGGAATGCCAGAAATGCCTCTTGGACGTTATGGGACAGAGGATTACGCAACCGACTACTGGTGGTTTGACGCTAAGAAAAATGAAGAGTTAGAGACGGCAATGAAGGATAATGTCGCTTTACCCGCAAGTCCAAAAGAAATCAAACTTCCAAAAATCGAAACTCCACAAGCACTAGAAGAAGAAACAGAGCCAGTGGTAGAAAAACCTGTTGTAAAAAAAATTACAAAGACAACTACAACAAAGAAGACTACGACTAAAAAGAAGAAGTAGAGAATATATTAATGTGAATTCGATACTAGAAAATTCTGCTATTAGCGTAAGCGTCACCCCCGAAATTTTCTGTCGGGGGTCTCAAGATGTTGAGATTCCCTACATCGCTTGGCGGCTGCGGCTTTTTCCACCCATTTGCTTAGTCGCAAATCCAACGCCTACGCAGGGTGGAATTTCGGGAATGACAGAAAAGAAAACTTAAGTAAATAAAAAAATGCCACAAGAACAAATACAAACCAACACCAATCAATCCAGAAATGATTTCATAAAAAATGAGATCACTTCTTGGAACAGTTTTATTAAAGAAGATACAGTTCGACAAGCAAAACTTAAAGCAATGAGCGAGTCTCCTTTCAATTTTTTTAGAGCAACCTGTCATCTCTTTTATAAAGATATTGATTCGGGATTGATTGCAATTCCTAACGAATGGAAAGAAACTCCCAAAATAAAAACTTGGATACAAGGAGATTTACATACACAAAATATTGGTTTTTTCGAAAATGCTGAAGGCAAAATAAAATTAGACGTAAACGATTTCGATGAATCTTATATTGCTCCCTTTTACTTTGATCTGATTCGATTTGTGACCAGTATATTCTTACAAAGAGAGGATGTAGATTTTAAATTTAGCCAAAAAGAAGCGGAAGACTTAGCAGAAGACTTTTTAAAAGAATACCAAGAAACTCTTTCTGAAATCAGCGAAGATGGAAAGGAAATGGAGCTAATCAAAGATAACCTCGATGGTTTTCCGAAGGATACCGTGGAGGATCTAAAGGATAAAAAATCAAACTCTACTTTACTTTCAAAATGGATAAAACTTGAAGGTTCAAAAAGATTATTTGATTTTTCAAACCCTGACCTTAAAGAAGTTACTGAAATAGAATCACAAGAAATTCAATCTCGTTGGAATACATACTTAGAAAGTCTAGATGATTTCTATATACAAAAAGGACATAGCTTTTTCGAAATATTAGATATTGCGCGGCGAGTCAATTCTGGTTTAGGAAGTATGGGGTTAAATAAGTATTATGTGCTCGTCCAAGGCGAAGCAGATCCAATACTACTAGAAGTAAAAGAACAAGAATTGCCTTCTATGTTTCAAATTGCATCTTTATCACAAGAAGAATATCTTTCTTTATTTTCCAATCATGCAGAACGTGCTCGTATTGCTTGTAGAACCATGCAAGTGAATCCAGATTTATTTTTGGGAACTTTAATTACGGCTAATGAATCTTATCTTGTTTCCAAAATTTCTCCTTTCAAAAAAAAACTAGAACCAAAGGATTTTAAATCCGAAGCTGATTTTAAAAAATTCTTAAAACACTCAGCTCGCGCAATTGCTTACGCGCATAGTCGTTCGTATAAATCTATTTTAATTAAATCCACTTCTATTTCTTTCGCCAATACTGCATTATCCGCTATTAAACAATGGTCTGCAACTAGAAACACAATTATTGAACTTGCTATAAATTACTTCGCACAAGTGCAAAGTGATTTTCAATCAATGAAAAGCTGGATTTAGGTTACGGTGTAATTATCTTGAGTTTGAAGTAAGGATTTTAGATTTGTCATTCCCAAAATTTTCAGTTGGGAATCTGTAGCTCTAAATAGGATTTTATAATACTTGATACCCCCCGACAAAAAAGGAGTTTTTTCATGCGCTTAATTTTTATTCTCTGTCTAATAACGAGTTTCCGCATGTATTCAGAAGAAATTGTAAAAAAAGAATCGAAATATAATATATCCACTGGTTATAAATTCATGAGTTTTGGTAGTGGTTATGATGAAAGATTATTTAATGGTGGTTTTACAAATTTTGCCTTCGCTTTTAAAAATGACTCTGAATTTTATTTTGGCGCCTATTCTATCGTTAGTTCTTTAAAGGAAGATCTTTATAGTAGCTTTCCTTATACAAAATCAGATTTTTATGCATTTTCAAATTTTGGCTCTTCTTTTGGTATTCAAAAAAAGAAAAAGTATGATGCACCTGCTTATTTTTATGCAGGCATGAATTTTAAATTTAAACCTGATTCGCCATCACTTAGTCACTACATAGGAATTAGCCTCGGACGTTTTCCAGGTGAGACGTATGAAGAATGCAAGCTTCTTCTTCTAGCCTCGGAGTAGTGAATGGACTATTTGCAAGAAATTCCACTTTATCTAACTATGAAAGAAAGACTAGTCGCTCTTATGCGCCTCTTCTTATATTAGAATTGAAATTTGGATTCAAATATTTATTGTTAAAAAATCTTTCCATAGGTAGTGAATGGGGATATCTTGTAACTTCTCCAAATAAAAATCGATACAATGATTTGTATTTTGATGTGAATGGGCAAGGAAGTAATTTATTGGAATTAATAATTTTGAATGACTATCTATCTTATAAAAAAAATAATTCAGCCGGTAATGGAGTAACAATCAACTTATTTTTAACTTACAGTTTTTGAAATAGGTAGGATCTTTATTTTATTTGTTTTAATTTGAATCCTACCATAAGTAATCCTACTATCTACAATTTAATTCCCAATGCTTCGCAATCAGCAATCGTCATAATTTTTACTAATTCTGCGAATTTTACTTTTGGTTCCCAGCCGAGTTTTGCTTTTGCTTTGGCGGGGTTACCCAGAAGTTGCTCAACCTCTGTTGGACGATAAAAGCGCGGGTCTATGGCGACTATCGTTTCACCGGTTGCAGAGTCAATTCCAACTTCTTTTTCTTCTTTACCTTTCCATTCTACTTTGATTCCTGCAATAGAAAAAGAAAGCTCGATAAATTCACGAACGGAATGCATTTCATTTGTAGCAACTACATAATCGTCTGGTTTGTCTTGTTGAAGCATCATCCACATCATACGCACATAGTCTGGCGCATAACCCCAATCTCGTTTTGCATCTAAATTTCCGAGAGTCAGAGTCTTCATCTTCTTAGCCTTGATTCCTGCAACACCAAGAGTAATCTTGCGGGTAACAAAGGTTTCCCCACGGCGAGGTGACTCATGATTAAATAAAATTCCGTTCGATGCATGAATTCCAAATGCTTCGCGGTAATTTACAACTATCCAGAAGCCGTATAGTTTTGCTACGGCGTAAGGTGAGCGCGGATAAAAGGGAGTTTTCTCTGTTTGTGGAACTTCTTGGACAAGACCATAAAGTTCAGATGTAGATGCTTGGTAGAAACGAGTTTTTACACCGGTTTCATTGATCGCATCTAAAAAACGAAGTGTTCCAACAGCGTCCACTTCCGCAGTGTATTCCGGAACTTCAAACGAAACACCCACATGCGACTGTGCTGCTAGATTATAAATTTCATCTGGTTGGACTTTTTCTAAAATTCTATTTAGATTACTAGAATCTGTCATGTCTCCGTAATGGAGTTTTAAGTTTGGGTTATCTTTTAGATGTTCAATCCTATTTCTATTAAATAAACTAGCACGCCTAACAATTCCATGGACTTCGTAATTTTTTTCGAGTAATAATTCTGTTAGGTAAGAGCCATCTTGACCAGTGATTCCAGTAATAAGTGCTTTTTTCAAACGATTCTCCTTAGCTAATAACCAAATTTACGTGTTGTAAATTTGGTAGTTTATCTTTTAACTGTTTTTTAATTTTTTCTAACTCGGCAAGCTTATTTGCATATAAGATATGACCCAAATTGAAAAAAACACCTTCTAATTCTTCATTTGATTTTAGATGCTTTAAAGTAGAACTCACTTTTTTTGCAGCCTCTTTGACTGAGTCTTCAAATATTTTTTCTGTGTCTAATTCTAATTCCGCTTTAAACTTCAAACGATTCGGACCTAACACAACGGTTCTTACATCTTTATAGGATTTGATACGAGGATTTTTGTCTAAAATTTCTAGAAGTTGTTTTAATTCATATTCAGGAATTGCACGATCAAGTAGAAATCTTTTATTTTCAATCGCAAGATGAATTGCAATCCAACCCATGAGAAGCCCGATTAAAATACTAGCAACAGCGTCAAATAGGTTGTTACCCGTTAGATTTGTCATTACAATTCCAATGAGTGCTAGCAGCAAACCAATAATAGCCGCAAAGTCTTCCCAGAAAACGGCACTGATAGAAGGATCGATAGATTCATTTAGGTAAGTAAAAAACTTCTTAGTTCTACTTTTTGCCTGTCTTTTTATTTCTTGCATCACTACATAAAAAGAATATCCTTCAACTAACATGGATACTACTAAAATAATCTCAATTACAACTTGCTCCATTCCCGCCTTCTTCACAACTTCATTAGAAAGCAAGTCATGAATCCCGTGATACACAGTCACCCCACAACCTAAAACAAAAATTCCCATCGCCGAAACCAAGTTCCAAAAAAATCGTTCTTGGGAGTGTCCGTAATGGTAAATATCGGAAGACGGTTTTTCTCCTCGCTTAATTCCAAGAAGCAAAAGAGATTGATTCATCACGTCTGCTATTGAATGAATCGTCTCCGAAAGAAGTGCGGAAGACCCGCTAAAAAGAAAACCGACTGCCTTTGCAATCGCAATCGTTCCATTTGCGAGTATCGCTACTATAATTGGTTTAGATGAATTTGAGTGTGCCATAAGGATGCAAAGTAATTCGCAAGCTTATTTATTCAAATACAATTTTTCTTATACAACCAAGCAGAGAATTAAAATTAAATGCATAAAAAAATCCACCGAACGAACTATTAGTTTTTTCTAGAATCCGTTAGATTTATTTTTTCCAGATAAAGTCTTCGAATTTCATTTCCGGAAAAATGGGATGTTCTTCTTCAATTTCTTTTAGTCTGTCTTCATTAAAACTTTCTGGTTTTAACATAGAAGTTAGCTCAAAGAAAAGATTCGTATGAACATCTACTCTCTTTCGCGCATAATCGACCATAGTCCCCATTTTTATAATGAACGCCCAGTCAGAGCTTTGTAACAAAAGTAATTCTCTTGCCATTTGATTGACTATTCTGCGTTTGACTTTATCCTCAGTATGTTTATGTAAATGAACTGTCTGATCCATAATAATACAACATTCCATTACGTGTCGATAAATCCATTCGTTACCTGGATTGAGCCATACGTCTGAGTAACCACCCTCTCCCCAGCTTGACATATCCATTTTTACGCTTTGGATACGAGGTATTAGCCCCAATATCTGCATCGGGTGAACGGCTTGGATCTTATCTTGATCAAAATGCATTTTTTTAAATAAAAACTCAATGAACTTAGGTCCTTCATACCACCAATGCCCGTAAAGTTCGGCGTCATAAGGAGAGACAATTACTGCAGGTTGTCCCTCTTCGCGTAGAATTTTTTCGGACTGTGCAATGCGGCTACGCATAAAATCCTCTGCGTGGTTTCCAGCAGCTTCGATTGCCCAATCAGGATGATAGTAGTCTTTGTAATCAGTTTTTCCGGTAATCCGATGGTATTTGATTCCAGTATTCAATCGAATCCCGGTCGGATGAACATAGTCTTTGATGTAATCATAATCTAAATCAAAACCTATATCACGGTAGTATTCTCTGTAGCGAAAGTCACCTGGATAACCGTGAATCGAACTCCAAACCTGTGCTGAACTTTCTTTGTCTCTGGCGAACGCAAACACACCATTACCCACTTCGACCGGTGCATAAACTCCATAACGTGGTCGAGGTGTTGCATTCGTAATTCCATGGGTGTCTACAAAAAAGTAACGAATTCCTTCATCTGCTAAAAATTTTTCAACTCCCGGATAATACGCACATTCCGAAAGCCAAATTCCTCTTGGCTCAAGTCCCCAATATTTTTTATGAGTTTTTCTGCCGATATGAATTTGAGCGTGAACTGAAGAAGGTTCACTTTCTAGTAGTGGGAGAAAACCATGAGTAGCCGGACAAGTGATTACTTCGAGCGATCCATCTTTTACAAATTCTTTAAATCCTTCTACAATATCTTTATTTAGTTCTAAGAAAAGTTTTTTGTTTTCATGGAAATTTTCCAAATAAAACTTAGATAGATAATTTAGATGTAAATCGTAGGTTGTTCTATTTACTTCTTTTTCTGAGAGCTCAATTAGATTATCCAAGTAAGCCAAAAACTTATCCCGTAAATATTCATCGCCTAACATCGAAAGCAAAGTTGGGGTAAATGTCATTGTGATTTTAAAATGTACATTTTCTTTTTTTAGATTTCGAAATGATTTGATGAGAGGTAAATACGTTTCCGATATGGCTTCATTCAACCAGTTTTCTTCTAAAAATGCTGGCGAGTAACCTTTGTGTCTAACGTATGGAAGGTGAGCGTGTAATACTAAAATTTGGTATCCGACTTTATTGTTCATTTGATTTCCTTATATGATTAGATGATGATGCCAAAATTCCAGAAGATCCCATGAAACCGGAAGAGCCATCTGACCAGGTAAAAGTTACGTTTTCATTCCAGTCTAGAATTTCATTTGAGAGTGATTCATTGATACTCTTTGCACTATCTACTGAAAACGAATCACCCTTTGGAGGAGGACCATCTTGCATGAGGATTTCTCCGTTGATTTCTACTAAATTGTGTTCTTGTATCCAAGCGGGTTTGATCCAATCTTTATGTAACACTCTGCTCGGTTTATGGTTTGGAATAGAAATTTCTGCCGAGTGAAGCAGGCTATACGTATTACCCGCTTTGCTGTATGCAACCACTTCTATTTTAAGATTCTTAATCTTTTGTTCGAATTGTAAAAACCAATTATTCGTGAAGGGTGGGAGATAAATTTCTTTATGCCTTTGAATCTTGTCTTCTTGTTTATAATTAACCAATAGTTTAAAATAGATTTCTTCTTTTATACACTGAAATGCATTCAAAATTTTCTCAAAGCTTTGCGAGCTGACTCCCCAAAAAACGTAGGCTTCTTTTAAGTTTTTTGTAAGCACTTTTACAATATCTCTATCATAATAATCAGGAAGGATGTTTAGTCTTGGATCTAGGTAGATTCGTTCTCTTTTTACTTCACTCATGAAATTTTTCCCTCTAGATTACATAGCAAACATTGTACCCAAAATGTAAATAAATTAATCTCTCTTCGTTTAGGCAAAAGTTATGAGATTTATCATTGGTTTAGAATATTTTTAGAGCGAACTTTTGAGCTTCAGCGTATCCGTTTTTTTTAGGTATATTTCGGTGAAATAGGAAAGCCTTTTGTGCAAAGAAAGTAAGAAAATATATTTCCTGCGAATAATATCATTTACACCTAAAATAGTAAAAAACGATAATCATACTAATGATAAAATTAAAAACATATCAATTATTCATAATCATAACAGCTCCCTTTATAATTGCGATTATTTATGCAATTGGAAGCATGCAATTCTTCAATAAAACTATTATGTTCTTTCTACTTTTTATCTGGTATATTTTGGTTTATATCTGGATAATTGATTTACTAGTAAGATTTAACTCCAAAATGAATGATGGCAATAGGTTATCAGGAAAAATAAGTATAGCCATTATTTTTTTTAATATATCTAGCTCCATTATTAATCATTTTTATGAAACTCCTATTCTTTTCTTTTTGGCATTTTTATTTTTTCCGCCTCTCGGTGGAATTTTTATATTAAGAACTCTTGCAAAAAATCTACGAACTTTGGAATTAAACAGGGAGGCAGTAGCAAGTGAGTATATGGCAGAGTTTAATATGTTTTGGTTTTTTCCGGTTGGAATTTGGAATCTACATCCTAGGATTCTAAAAGTATTGAACACCGAAACTAGCACTTCGAAGAGCTAGAAGGAAAAAATATTTAGATTTAAAAAGATGATTTGCGGTTAATATTAAATTACCCCTCTAATTTAGAGACATAAGTATATACAATACTAATGATTAGTATTACTCTATTTTTAAAAATGGAAGTAAATTAGACTCCAATAAAAAAACTATGACAAAAAAAGTTTCAGAAATTTGAAAAAATATTTTAGAAGAATTCCAGAAAATACTTTAACATTAAATTTGTTTTTGTGTACTTTTTTTAAATAAATAGAGAAAATTTTCGAATGTACTTGACTATAAAAATATGTAAGTGTGAAACTAGACCTAGCTTAAAGCAGGAGATTGGAACTATGAAAATCAAATATACTTGGAAACATCTGGATCACTCAGCAGCAGCAGAAGAATACGCAACAAAAAAGCTTGAAAGAATTAATAAGTATTTACATAAAATAACTTCATGCGATGTGTCTTTTCATATGGTACACGGGGAGATTCATATAAATATGAATGTACGTGGCGACCAATCAAGTTTTAATGCACATAGTATTAATAAAGATATTTACGCCTGCATTGACGGGCTAGAGGATAAAATTGAGCGTCAGCTAAATCGTTTTCACGATAAAAAAGCTGCACATTCAAAAACAATGAGGTAGATGTTAGTAAAGTTTGAAGAAGGTAATTTTAAGTTAAAAGAAGGGGAATTTGAAAACGCCAAAAGCATCTTCTTTGAACTATTAGACATTGACCCAAATAAACAAGAGTTCATAGCTGGGTATTATATATCCAGCTATTGGGACAACCGAATCGAAACGATTCTCGCCACCCGCGAAGGCAAAGACCGCGGAAACCTCCTAGTTGAAATGTTCAACCAATTCGTAACCGAAATCACCAAACGAAATTTCCCCAAAAATGAAACCTACGAATCTCTCACATTTTGTATTCTAAGCGAAGCCTCTACTCAATTTAGAATTGCGTACCAAAAAGAAGGAATGCATGGTCTTGATAAAAATGTTCTTTCCAATCTTGCCATGTGTCTCATCCGAATTGGAGATTATAAAAATGCGCGTGACATCCTAGACTATTCTAAAAAATTCCAAGACGTTTCGATGCAAAATTTGTATTATGAAGCTGAATGTCTTTACCATTTGGGCGATCACTCCCGAAGTCGTTTGTACTATCGAACTGCGATGTTGAATAATCCTGATTTATTGAATTTGGAAATTGTAAAATCCGAACCGCTCGCAACTGCCATTATGGAATTAGGGGAACAATTTGAAACACAAGATGAAATCAGAGAAATCCTCCCTGTCTACTGTTTAGAAAAAATCTATATTCCCGAAATCCGCGATTATACCCGCGAAGAAGTAAACCAATTGTTTATCGAAATGATGCGACTCGAATCCAATTTAGGTACAGAGCGACCAGAATTAAAATTCAAACTCAATTGTCGAATCTTACATATTGGTCTTACGATCCTCGATACACTCCCTGGACAAATCAATTCAGAACTTTCCAAAAAAGTAAAAAACAAAATCAACCTAATCGATCCAGAAATTTTAGATAGAAGAGCAGATAATAAAAGAGAGAAAGGATTGTAAGGAGAAAATATGGACAACACCGCCTATATATTTATCGCTCTTGGAGTAATTGTATTTCTTGTTATCTTTGTAGGGATAATGGCAATTATCTACAAGATATTCAAAGCACTCCAAGTTAGCGTAGAATCCATGAAATCAAAATCTTTAAGAAATAATTCACAAGATTTTTCCGCTTTCGAAACTAGTCCTGATAAATTCCGATCCAGTTTAGAGGCTGATTCTGATGAAGTTTTGGAAGAAGACGAAGAGGCAGATGATACAATCAAAGGTGATATGTTTAAACTAGAAGAATTTTTAGATACAATTAAGTCCCAACCTCGTGAAACGTTAAGTAGTATTCATATTAGTAAAGATGAAGAAAGTGATTTACTAATAGCAATTGAAGTAGATGAAGAGGAGGGACTCTTTATGGAAGCTTATCATCCAGAAGAAGAGACTACTATTCCTTATCCGCAGTGGCTATCTGCAATGCGAAGTATCATCCAAGAATTATCTTTAGACGCAGAAGAAATAAACGAAGAGGACGCAATGGTTACAATCACACTAGAAGGAAAACCTACAAAGGAAATAAAACAACTCATCGAAAGAATTCTTTCAGAAGGATATTTGAATAAATTAGGTAATAATTTTTCGGTAGAATATCTTGCTTGATGTTTAACTGATGTTATGCCAAAAAATTTGCAAAAATGAAAGCTAAATTAAGAATATTAGAAAACACTAATGAATAACATGAATTCGGCGTATGGATTATTTTCTTTAGCGTAAGCGTCATCCCCGAAATTTTCTGTCGGGGATCTCAATAACTACAGATTCCCAACAGAAAATTTTGGGAATGACATATTGAACGGCTCTTTAGTATTACTTAATTTTCTTATGTCGAATTCACATTGAATAAATATCACAGGAGAAATAAAATGAAATATATAAAATACCTATCACTACTTTTAATCTTTGGCAATTTAGCGTTATCCGCAGAAGAGATTGGAGCAAAGAAAACCAAAGTGTTAGCTGGTTTAATTATTCGACATGGAGATATTATTGATTCCATTCGACCCATTTATGGCGTTATTGATAAAGCCGGAAAAATAGAAGACTTAACTTTTGGCGGAAAACAAGTCGGTGGAAATGGCGGTACAGAAAAAATTATCCTAAAAAATGGTTACGTGATTTCCGGCTTTTACTTAGACAAAGGTGATTACTTTGGAGCTTCTCATATTGCGAAACTCCGAGTTGTCTGGCAGAAATGGAATCGACACAAGCCAGAAGGCGATTTAGTATTATCCCCTACTTATAGTAACGGTAATCATTTGGAAAATGTCGTCAAGACAGAATTAATCGCTCCCACAGGATCATTCATTTATGAGCTAAATGCAAAATCGACTTTACATACAAATGGAGATGACTTTCTTTCCGAAATTCAAATCGCAACTACAAATGAAAAATCTTTAAATACAACTCTAACTACAGATAAAAACTTCATCGCCTCTGTCTCTTATAATTTAGAAATCGAAATCGTTTCTGGATTTAATAAAGGCAAAACTGCAAAAGGATTTTTTTCTTACAACCCACTTAGAATTTTGGGAGAAGGAGAAGAATTTTTAGAAGTCTCTGAAATCGAATTTACTTACGATAAAGATACTTATACAAAAGATAAGTTTGATTCCGTTCCTAAAGTTCGACTAGTAGATGGAGTATTTAAAGAAATTCAATTTGTAGGCGGACCTCAGACAAAACGCTTTGGGGTAAATGCAGGCTTTGACCGAAATCAATTCGGTCGAGATAATGAAACATTTATTCTTAAAGGTGAGGATTACTTCGGTTATCTCAATGTGGATACGTATGTTGAAGGAGCGGGTAAAGTTAAATACATAAAAAAGTAGAAAAAATAATAACTAGACAAAAAACTTTCATAAGATTAGTCATAATAATATGAATTCAAAACTCTATTTTTTTATATACCTTTCATCAAAAATAACGTTCCATTTTTTAAAGAATAAGATATTCTCAACCGTCCAAAATAGAGAAGCTCAATTTGAAATCCGTAAGTATTTTCTTTTGACAATTGGTATAATCTTCACCACTAGTTTAAGTTTCTATTGTAGGCAACCAGAGCAAAAACAAACAATCCAAGACAAACCAAAAGAAAAAAATAGCGCTACTCAATATCCGACAAGAGAAAAGGGTTCTTTTGACAAAAACGACTTTGAAAAAGTTATAACAGAAGCCAAAAGACTCCATTTAGATAAGGATAATATCAATGATTCAGTGGGCTATGCAGATGCTGCTTATAACGCCTGTCAGACTTTGAATAAAAATATTTTTTTATTTCCAGAAAAATATTATGAAAAGAATAAAAAAAACACTTCGATCATCCCAAAGGGAAAAGTAGTTAAACTTTCTCCTTCTGATTCATTTGTAATACTTATAGCTGAAAAAAGGGAAAAAGATTTGAATTCAAAATCGTTGAGCGCAAAAGAAATAGTAGCCGAAGAACTAAAAAAGAAAAAAGAAATCTATGATTTTTTATTAGAATTAAACTTTAAACAAACGGATCTCGAAAAAGTAATAGTCTATATAGGAGCAAACTTAAATTCTTTTCCAACTACAGATGAAAAACCAATTACGATGAATGAAGTATACCTAGCTGCGGCTAATGGGTATTTGAGTTCAATTGATCCTCACTCTACTATATATGCAAAAGAAAGATGGGAAGACTCTATGGATGAAGTTCTAATCTCACCTGCAAGTGTGGGAATGATTCTAAGTGGAGGGGGTAATAAGGAAGTAGTCGTTGAAAATCCTTTAGAAGATAGCCCCGCATTAAAGGCAGGAATTCGTTCTGGTGATGTAATAATAAAGATAGATAAAAAGAATATAGATGCATTACCACTTGAAAAAGTAATAAAACTTCTTAAAGGTGAAAGGCATTCGATGGTCAGTGTAGAAGTGAAAAGAAGAGGCGTACGAGACAGTCTCACTATTCAAATAAAGCGCGATACCACAGAAATAAAAAATGTAACAGCTAGAATCTTAGAAGAAAATCCAAACATAGGTTATATCAAAGTCACAGGATTTATAAAATCCAATTCGGAAGATACTGTAAAAGAAATAAAAAGTAAATTAGAAGAATTAAAACAAAACAAAAAAACAAAGTTGCAAGGATTAATTTTAGATCTACGAAATAATTCGGGCGGTTATTTAGATTTAGTGATTGATACGATTGATTTATTTGTAAAGAAAGGATTGTTAGTACACGTAGTTAATTCAAAGTATTCTCCAGATGATTTCTTTGCTAAAACTCAGGATATTACTGATTTGCCGATGGCAGTCTTAGTTAATTCCCAAACTGCATCAGGAGCAGAATTAGTTGCTGGAAGTTTACAAGATCATAAACGTGCCATTATACTCGGAAATAGAACATTCGGAAATGGGAGTATACAAAAAATATTAGATATAGCAGGTAATAACGATTACATTCTTAAAATAACCAGTGGTCGTTTTTTTCTTCCATCGGAGAATACTACGCAAGTTCACGGATTAAAACCTGATATTCAAATTTCTGGCGAAGAGGATGGAAGTTTTCCTTATTCATTTAGAGAGGAAGATAAATGGAGACATCTTCCTCAAATTCCATATAAGGAAAAAGCCAGACCAAATTTCAATATAGAAAAGATTCAACAGTGGGTAAGTAAAAACGGAAAAGCAAAAGCAGAAATAGAAAAACGGAAAAATAACCAAATAAAACCGGATTATTTTCTCTACCGCGCCATTGATGCATTTAATGGATATTTAAAAGTAGAGGTTAATAGCAAATAGACTTACTTAACGGGTAGAACAATATTTTTCTAAATCTGAGTTAAATTGATTATTACCCCTTGTTTTAGATCTCTGGTAATCTGTGCAGGCATCATCGTATTTTTTTAGTCTGTAATAAGCATAGGCTCTGTTTGCATAGGTAACTGCGTCATCAGAATTTATTTTTAATGCAGAATCAAAATCTAAAATAGCTTCTTTAAAATTCCCTTTGTTTAATTTAACACCGCCCCTATTAGAATATGCAAAATCAAAATTAGAGTCTAACTCGATTGCTTTCGTATAATCTTCGATAGCATTATCTAATTTATTTAGATATTGAAAACAAATCCCTCTTCCATTATACGCATCCTCATTACTTGGATTTATTGCAATCGCGGAATTATAATCATTAATTGCTTCATTGTATTTTTTCAAATCAGAGTAAGCGTTTCCTCGATTCACAAACTGGCTATCTGACTTAGGATTTAAGTCGATCGCAACATTATAATCCAAAATTGCCTCTTCTTTATTTCCTTGTTTAGATTTGACAATCCCTCGGTTATTATAAGCATAATCACTTTTAGTATTTATGGAAATTGCTAAAGTAAAGTCTTCGATTGCCTCCTTCAATTTATTTAATTTAACTTTGACTCGACCTCTACCGACTATCGCTTCTTCGTATTTAGAGTTTAATTTAAAACTTGTATTAAAATCATTGATAGCACCTTCATAATCTTTTTCTTTTAACTTCAGAAGTGCTCTATCAGAATATTGTTTGTATAGTTTTGGAAAATTTTTGAGAAGCTCATCATAGTATTCAATCTGCTTAGCGTTAGTCGTCGGATTTAATGTTTTTCCTTTAAAGAAAAGATTGAAAATAGGATCAGGGTTAAATTTTTTAGGCACCCGTTCACTTGCCATTTCATAATCTTTAGATGCCCCAATTGTATCTTTCTGGCTTAACTTTATATCTCCTCGATAATAGTAATCAGAATAAATTGATATATTCAGATCAATTAATCTGTTGTAATCCTCTAACGCTCCTACTTTATTTCCCAATTCATATCTAATTTTAGCGCGTAATCTATAAGCTATCGCGTAATAAGATTTCTCCCGAATAGCATTATCTAATTCCTTCTCTGCCTCAATTTTTTTTCCCTTATGATAAAAACTCAACCCCCGACCATAATAACAGTAAGCATTATATTTATCTAATTCCACGCATTTAGTAAAATCCTTTAAAGCTGAATCGTAATCACCTGATTCGTGATAGGAAAAACCTCTGTCGCTAAAAAAAGTTGAATTGGCAGAATCCAATTCAACTGCTTTGCTTGCATCCAAAATAGCGCCTTTATAATCCTCAAGAGAACGTTTTGCATTACCCCTCTTATTAAAAGCCTTCGCAAAATCGGGATTTAACTCTATTGCCTTAGAAAAATCCAGAATAGCTTTTTCATAATTACCAGTGCTAGAAAATCGATTCCCTCTTTCAAAAAACTCTGCTGCGGTCTTTGGCTCAGGTAATTTAGGAATCTCTTCTTTTTTTTTATTCGAAGTAGAGCAAAAAAAGAAAACGTAAACCGTAAGAAATATAACTATTATTCTCATTTTAATTTCCTTAAACTAATATTTTTAACATAACTTCAAATTTCATACCCAGATTTCTAATCTCGCTTACGCTCGATTAGAAATCTGATCAATGCTGACTAGCCTGCCAGCGGCTTATCGGGCTATCGCCCAAACCCATTATTTGTTAATTTGTAAAACCAATTTTAATAAATCCTATCTCTCTTCTTTTGTAAAATAGACGATGCACGATGAAGCCGATTTTCTAACTTTACTTTCTCTGGATCAGGTACAACTTGTTCTACTTTTTTCGGAGATGGATGGCTATGTAGAATTATTTGCGGTAACTCTACATTACCCGTAAGTAGAGATTGAATTAAACTTCTCGTGCAAGCAACCGAGGCATTGGACTCTTGGAGCAGATCTTGTAAGTCGCGGTTTTCTAGTCCAGTTGGGTTAGCTGTGACACAAGAAGGACAACCTGCTTCGCATTCACATTCGTCGATGATACTTAGACAAAGTTCGAGTGCGTCTGTGATTTTGTCATAAATTTTTTCCGCATACCCAACTCCGCCTTCATGAGCATCGTAGAGGTAAAGAGCGGATTTCCACTCATTGCGGTTTACCTCGCTAAGAGAAACATCTGTGTGAATATCACTTACATCCGCCATACAAAGACTTGGCGCTGAACGTTTCAGAATATAACTGAGTCCATAGAGTGCCGCTTCCGTATAACGTTTGTCAGCCGCTTCCAAAGCTTTCAACCAAGCAGGTGGCGGATAAAGGCAAAGTCCGGTTGTGTCATAAATAAAAGGAGGAAGAGTAATCGGACCATAGCCAATGTTTTCGTGACTTCGCTCTTTGATTTTTTTGTAGAGTTTGGGTTGTTTGTTTACATTTACTTCGCCAAAGTTCAGAAGGGAACCTTGTAGTTCTTTTGTTTCGTCAATCTCGGTCATACCGATCATAGTTTCCCAAACTGCTTCCGTGTAATAATCCACATTGACAAGATCAACTTCACATAATTTTTTTTCCAAATCGAGGTTAATAGACATATACCTCTTTCCTAGATGCTGGTAAATCGCATCTTTATGTAGTGCAGCTCTCGCACTAATTGGATCAATTTCTCCAATTACTTTTCCATCGTGGTAAATATCTACGTTGTAATCAGTCATTCCGCGAAGGTTTACGCCCATTGCTGGATAATTCTGGAGATTGTAACGAAAAGATTCATGATAAGGTTTTAAGGTTAAATTTTTCACAAGCACATCTACCGCAGAATCATAAGTATCCCCTGCGTAGTGAGATTCTTCCATTTGCAATGGATATTCGTACGCCGCACAAGGCAAGTGTTGTAGGATGATATACGGATTATGCGATGATAGCCATGCTTCTTCAACAGGTGCGCTCGTGACAAACTCGGGATGGTTTACCATATACTGGTCGATCGGAGAATCCTTGGCAATAAATGCGATAGACGCTGCCTTTCCCTTTCTCCCAACCCGCCCAGCCTGCTGCCAAAAACTGGCAAGAGTTCCAGGGTGTCCCGAAAGAATACATAAATCCAAATCTCCAATATCAATTCCTAGTTCTAATGCGTTAGTCGAAATAATGGTATTGATTTTTCCTGAAAACAAGTCTTCTTCGATTTGACGACGTTCGTTTGGTAAAAGTCCTCCTCTGTAAGGTTTAACCTTAGAACGAAGATGGGGAGCGGAATCTATAACTGCGGTATACAGCCGTTCTACTTCTTGGCGCGCTCGACAAAAGCAAATCGTGCGGATATCATTCTCCGCTGCAAATCGAATCAAGGGAATTGAAATCGAAGATGGGCTTTTCCGATACATTTCGCCACCGATACTTTTAAATAGAGATGGATTTAGAAAAAACAAATCTCTCTTAGGTCGAGGCGATGTGTCATTGTCAATGATAGCAAAATTTCTTTGGAATAACGCCTCCACATGCTCAGCCGGATTACCAACAGTAGCCGAAGAACAAATAAAAATAGGATTAGCTCCATGGAAGCGACAAATTCGAATTAGCCTGCTAAATACATTTGCTACATGAGAACCAAACGATCCTCGATAGGTATGCACTTCATCGACTACAATGTATTTCAAACGCGAAAGAAAATTTTTCCACTTACGGTTGTGATTTGGTAAAATTCCTGAGTGAAGCATATCAGGATTTGTAATGATAAAATCTGCGTTATCCTTTAGTTTTTCTCGCTCTTCTTTGGGAGTGTCTCCGTCGAAGGTTCCCATTTTTTTGCCCTTAGCCACTTCAAACATGAGCTTTCCGAGAGTCCCTTCCTGGTCACGTGAAAGTGCTTTCGTTGGATAGAGTAGAAGTGTGGTAAATGGTTGTTTTGCGGTAACGTAGTCGTTTAGAATGGGAAGCAAAAAGGAAAGTGTCTTCCCACTTGCGGTTCTAGATACCATGAGAGTATCTTTTCCGGAAGAAATCGAATCAAAAGCGGAAACCTGATGACCGTATAACTTTTGTATGCCGCTAGAATTTAAAACAGTTCGTAATGACTTATGAAGACTAGTTGGAAACTCAGAATAAATTCCTTCTTCTGCAGAAAGAATTCTATGTGCTTTCACATTGTCAAAATAGCGGTCGCGTAAAAAAGAAGAAAGTCGAGAGATTTTGTCCATATCTACATAGAATTTTGCTAATCATATACTAGGTCAAGGATTTTTGGTCAACAATATTGTATTAAAAGATTACTACCGATAAAAAACTATAAAAATAATATGGATTTGAACCAAATTATGAATAAAATCAGAAAAAGTGCGTCTGAATATTCATTGACAGATTTCTACTAACTGGTAAGAATAGCGGACTAAATCTTGGTATGGATGAGCTATGATTCGAAATTATTTTTTTTCTAAAAGAACTCTCTTTTTTGCCGTTTTTTTATTGTTTTGCCAAACTTTATTTTCGGAAACTATCATTTTACGAAATGGAAATGTGAAGAAGGGTCGAATTGTCAGTCAAGACAAATTATCCCTAGTTTTTGAAGAGAAAGAAGGCGCTGAGCAAGAAGTTTTCTCAAAGAAAGAGATTTTAAAAGTCTCGTATAAAGATTTAACCCAAGCCGAAATCAATCAAATACTCAAAGAATCAGGGGGACCGGAATTAGTAAATGTATCACCTGGATCACCTGTCGCAGATCCAATCGGAGGTCGAAAAAGCATTACTAGAGGTAAAGCATTTCTTCGATCCACAGCTCTCCCGGGCTGGGGGCAAATGTACCAAAACCGCCAAATTGCAGGAACCGCCTATTTCTTATTTTTTTTAGGAGGAATTGGTTTTGCTGCGCATCAATACAAAGAATTCAAATCTGAAAATCGAGATTATGATTTTAGAAGCAATAACTATTTTTTCGCCCTTGCTTTTCAAGACTCAAACGCTCAATATCTTGCTCGAATTGAAATGCAATCACAGAAAGCGCAAATGGATAGAGCTCTTCATCGTGCCGAAATTGCTGCAGGAGTACTTGCTGGAGTTTATCTACTTAACTTGTTCGATGTAGTAATCTTTCACCCGAAAGATAATTTATCTCTTCGGGCTTCCGCTTACACAGATCAAATGTCTATCAAGCTTGAGTTTAGATTTTAAACTAGCTCTCTCCATACGGATAAACATTATTATTCCCAAACCCTTTTTCGATAACAATAAGATTCCCGTATTTCCAATCCGGATTGCGTATCTTTGCTCTCTCTTAATTCAGTGCTTCCGCATTTAGGACATTTCTTTTTCATAAGCGCCTACGAAGAAGTAGTCTTGGAATAGAATTTATTTTACAAGTCTTTAAATGAAGAAATCATTGAACTTTCTCGCGGCAATGGTGAAATTTCACAAAAGGCTAAAAAATTAAAGAAACTAGTCGAGCAGCAAAAGAGACTAAAGGAAAAATTTTAAAAAGGAGCTTCGAATGATTATTCTACAAATTAAAGAAAGTATGCGAATAAAAAACTTCGATGAAGCTCTAGAATTAATCGAACAAATACCAGAAAATTTTAGAACCTCAGAAATTTTTCTATTAAAAGGAATTTGTATTCAACTTTCCGAAAATCTAAAATTTGATTTAAACGAAGCAGAATATTCATTTAAGAAAGTAATAGAATTGGATTCCAATAATATTGAAGCTAAAATGGAATTAGGTTGGTTTTATTTTAACGTTCTTGACCAATCGAAAGAAGCTGACAAACAATTTAGTGAAACACTAGAAGTTATTAAATCAAAACTTTCAGAACTAGTAGAAGGATTTATGAAAATCAATTTAGAGTCATCGACTTATTTTGATGCGAATCAGTTTATTACGGATTATACTAGTTTGATTTTAAGGGAAGAAAAACTAAAAGTATTACTTGTGGAAAATGAGAGTTTGCGTTAGTTGATTTTAAGCTGTTTTTTGTTTTGTAAAAAGAATATTTGTTCTTTCTGGAAAAGGAATCGTTTTTTCACCAAAACTATTTGTTCCGAAGAAATAATCATTGAGTCTTTTTTCGATTCCATTCGCTGTCCAAGAGGCAAATCGTTCTAAGCCAATACATTCTTCGAGTGTCGCTTCTTTTTCAATTCCATTACCAAGAAGAATTCTGAAATGATTTTGATTAATAGGGTCTTGGATGTATTGAGGGAAAAATTTCATCAAATTTTCTTCTAAGGGAAGAACACCCACTTTACGCCAAAGTCCTTTTGTAACAGCAGAATGACTAACGCCAGTAACAAACAAGATTGGGTGAGAAACAATAAATTGTAGTTCATCCTCTTTCTTACTTTTTAAATCATAGAAAGCCATTCCTGATTTAAGAATTCTACCCTAAGTATGATACCCTTTTTGTAAAGGTATCTTTACGATCGCTCCCACTGTTCTTTTTTGTCTTTTCACGGCTTCCACAGGCTTAGAGTAAATGATAAAGAGTAAATAGCAAGAAAAATATGGATAGAATTCCGAATAATTTTTTAGCCGCTTCCATATAAATTTCTCGACTCAATTCTTCTGGAGAATAAGTTCCATCATCCGCTCCTCCGGATAATCCACTGTATTTTGTCCCTGTTTCAGGATTAGTCTTAACATAGGTTACATACAGTTTTTTTAGAAAGGACATTCATGCATAAAAATACTATTAATCTGTAATGTAAATTAATTTTATGTAGTTGATTAGAATTTTATTGGAAAAAGTTGTAACCGATCGCGTTGCTGAAAATAAATTCTAGTGATATCCGACTTGTTGTAATAAATACAATAAAGATTCTAGAAGAAACTTGTATCATTATCTGTCTTCTCGACAATCTTATAACAGATTACACAAATCAAAGTTTGTTTTTTATAATTGAAATATCCTCGTAAAAAGGTGGTTTTTCGATTTTACATATTTGTCTGTAATATTCCAAATATTGTGAAAGAGTTTTTGTATTATCTATTTTATCAACCGAATCAACATACTTTCTTTCTATATAAATAATTTCGTGATTAGATAATTCAATGTAGGTATAGTCATTAAAGCTCGCATCATCAACTATTTTTTTATCCTGCACTCTTCCGAGATTTGGACATGGATTCCGTAATGTCTTTTCTTTTGCTCTAGAATTTTCAATGAAGAGACTATGTGGAAAGCAATTTACAAATACAAGAGTAAGTAGAATAAAAAATTTCATTTTGTCATTCTAAGGCTTTAAGTTAGATTTACGACCTCTCCCTGACTTTCTGTTTCCTGAGATATTTTCTATAACGAAGCCCCTTTCCTTTAGGAGAGGGGCGGGCTGGAAGCCGGGGAGAGGTCTAGTGGTTTACGCTTAACCTAAAACTTTCTTAAACTCAGCGGTTAATGCGGGTACAACTTCAAACAAGTCAGCAACTACACCGTAAGTCGCTACTTTGAAGATAGGAGCTTCTGGGTCTTTGTTGACTGCGACGATGTATTTAGAAGAACCCATACCAGCCATGTGCTGAATAGATCCAGAAATACCGCACGCAATATAGCAATTAGGCGATACAGTTTTACCTGTTTGACCAACTTGGTGGCTATGAGAAATCCAACCAGAGTCAACGGCAGCGCGTGACGCACCGAGAGCAGCACCTAACAAGTCAGCTAGAGATTGCAACATTGGGAAGTTCTCAGGACCTTTCATACCACGACCACCGGATACGATGATAGAAGCTTCAGTGAGTTG
The DNA here is from genome assembly GCA_017996175.1 of Leptospiraceae bacterium. Lineage (GTDB taxonomy): Bacteria > Spirochaetota > Leptospiria > Leptospirales > Leptospiraceae > UBA2033. The sequence continues at coordinate 58,032 of JAGOHK010000001.1, read as the reverse complement.
AATTTTGCTTCCGCCGGATAATTCAGTTCCAGTGATTTTTACTTTCACGTCACCTGCTCCAGCGCTTACAGCTTCTACTGCACCAGCAGCAGATTTAGTTCCAAGCTCTTGCGAGTTTGGACGAACTGTGAACGCTTGGATGTCAGTGGTTACTTTGATGTTTGCGTAAGCTTTACCAGAATAGATTGGTTTTTTAGCTACTACTTTTCCACCGTCAACCGAAAGACCAACAACGTCAGCTACGATTCCAGCACCGATTTTAACAGCTACTCTTGGAGAGTAGTCTTTTCCATAACCAGTATGTGGCATTAGAACTACAGTAGGTTTTTTTGCTTTTACAGTTTCAGCGATTACGTTTGCGTAAGCTTCTGCGTTGAAGTCACCGACGTTTGCGGTTAACACCTTGTCAGCCCCAACAGCACCGAGGTCGCCAGCAAATTTTTCTGCACCGGCACCGATTAATAATACTTCTACTTGTCCTCCGAGGGTATCCGCGATTTTGCGCGCTGCGGAAGTTAACTCTCTAGAGATTTTTTTTAATTCACCGTCTTTGATTTCACCAACTACGAATACATTTGACATATCTGGCTCCTTATATAACCTTAGCTTCTTCTCTGAGAGCTTTTACTAATTGAGATGCAAAACCTGCCGCATCAGCCGCTTCTAGTTTACGTCCTGCAATACGTGGTGGTGGAGGCTCGAGTCCAACGACTTCGATTTTTCCAGCCGGATTACCAAGATCAGCCGCTTGTTTCACGTCGATTGGTTTTTTCTTTGCAGACATGATACCTTTTAAAGAAGGATAACGTGGCTCATTTAAACCTTTAGTAGCAGTAACAACTACAGGAAGAGAAGTTTCAACTGTTGCAGTTCCACCTTCTACTTCACGGGTGATTTTTGCACTGGTTCCTGCAATTTCAATTTTGATTGCTAGAACAACATGACCTACACCAAGCTCTTCTGCGATTTGAACAGGAACTTGAGAACTATCAGTATCTATCGCCTGACGACCAGCGAGGATAATATCAGCAGCCTCAGCCTTTGCAAAGTTTGCAATTAACTGGGATGTGAAAATAGAATCGAATGTATTGTAATTGTCCACTTTGATGTGAACTGCTTTATCAACACCCATAGCATAAGCAGTTCTAAGAACTTCTTGGACTCTATCGGGACCCACGGAAACAGCGATCACTTCTCCGCCGTTTTTCTCTCTGAGTTTAATGCCTTCTTCGATTGCAAATTCATCATAAGGAGAAATGATCCACTTGATTCCTGCTTCATTGATAGATTTGTCACCGAGTTTAATATTGGTTTCTGTATCAGGAACCTGCTTCACAAGCACGACAACTTTCATAAACGCCTCTTAAATATAATATTTTGACTTTAATTGAACTTAATCTTGAAAGGCGTCTTCGAGAAAAGCCTTTTTTAGTACAGGTTGTCTAATTTACGGCGTTTGTTTTGGGATTTCTGGGCGTTGCGGCACTTCGACTCCGCTCAGTGACCGGACAAGGTCGCGGTTGGTAGCTCTAGCGAGCGGAGTCGAACCACCGCCGCGCTCAAACTCAATGTTGCTCTCTATGGGTGGGCAACATAATGCTCCAATGCTAAGAAGCATTTCCACTACAATCGCTAACGTATCGGGGTAGGGAGATTTTAAAAGTTTCTACAAATACACACCAACTCTATCGTATGACAACCAACGTTTTTTTTGGAATAGTCTTAGATATTTTCTTTTCTAGATCGGGCTTTATCCTAAATGTATTATCCGCTTGGATTAAATCATTCTAATTCAGGCACAGGATTAACCAATAAAATGCTGGCTTTTCTTCTTTTAGGAGTTTTCTCCTTTGTTTTCTCTGCAAAATATAGTACAAGACAAAAAATTTCTTGAATTTGTTCCTTACCTTAAAATGATGTTAAACTAGTCCGGAGAATGAATGCATAAAAAGCCAAATATTAGAACGAACGATAAAATCAATGCTCCTAGAATCAACGAACAGATTTCAGGTCCCAATGTTAGACTAGTTAGTGATACAGGATCGGAAGTAGTTACTCTTGAAAGTGCCCTAAAAAAAGCTGCTGAGGAAAATTTAGATCTCGTAGAAGTTTCTGTCGGTCAAGATGTTCCTGTTGTTAAGATTATTGACTATGGTAAGTTTCGTTTTGAGCTTTTAAAAAAGAGTAGAGAAGCTAAGAAAAAGCAGCATGTAATCACCATCAAAGAAGTAAAATTAAGACCTCGTATTGGTATTCATGACTACGAAATCAAGAAGAGACAAGCCCTTGAATTCTTAACAAAAGGTGATAAAGTCAAGGTTACGCTTCGTTTTAAAGGACGTGAATTAGCTCATGCTGAATTAGGTATGAATGTTATCGTAAAGATGATAGAAGATTTAAAAGAACACGGAACTCCGGAAAAATCACCTATTCATGACGGTAAACAAATAGTGGTTTTAATTAACCCAAAATCATAGGAATATTTTAGTTAGGATAATCAAATGCCAAAGATGAAAACAAATAGATCTGCTGCAAAGCGGTTCAAATTTACAAAAAATGGAAAAATCAAAAGAGCTAGCAGCTATGCTAGGCATAAACTTTCGGGAAAATCTCCTAAAAGAAAACGTAACCTAGGTGGAACGACTGTAATGCATGAGTCCGATATGGGCAGAGTAATTAAGTTGTTACCTTATGGAGGAAAATAATGGCTAGAGTTAAAAACGGAACAATTCACAAAAACCGAAGAGTAAAAGTATTAAAAGCTGCGAAAGGATTTCGTGCTGGTAGATCCAAACTTTATAGAACTGCAAAAAGTGCAGTAATGAAAGCTGGTCAGTGGGCGTACAGAGATAGAAGAGCTAAGAAGAGAGATTTTCGTTCTTTATGGATTACTAGAATTAATGCAGCTGCCCGCGAAAACGGCGTTTCTTATTCTAAATTCATGAGTTCTCTGAAGAAATTGGGAATTGACATGAACAGAAAGACTTTAGCTGATATTGCTTACAACGATAAAGAAGTTTTTGCGGCGATTGTAGAAAAAACAAAGCTTGCTGCTTAATTTTATTTTTTTTCTGGTTGCAAGTCTTTCTTTTTAGTATGATATGACCGAAACTATTTTAGGAGATTCCGTATGATTTCACTCGAAACAATCGAAGAACTAGAAACAAAAATAATGAAAGCACTTGAGCTCATTTCTGACTTAAGAGCTGAAAACAATAGATTAGAGTCTGATAACGAGACTCTTCGAGCTGAAAATGATCAGATGAAGCTAGCCATGGAAGAAAAAGAGCGAGAAATCGCTTCTCTTCGTGAACAGCTAGCACAATCCCTAAAAGAATTAGACGAATACAAGTCGAAGGAAAAGAAACTAGACAATAAGATTCATGACATGATGAATCGTTTGGATAATCTATCTTCTTACAAGAATATAGATTCAAAATCCTCAACTTCGACCTCTTCCTCTTCTGCTTCCCATGTAGTGCAATCTGCTAGTTCAACTCCAAAAGAAGAGCCAGCAGTTACTCCGCCAGTTACTAGAGTAGAGGATTCCGATCCTTCTGAATTTGAAGAGGATAACGATGAAATCATACTACTCGACGACGATGAGGATGATATTACAGAGTCGACCCCTCCTACTCCAGTTAAAGAAGAACCTGTTGCAGAAGTAAAATTAGAAGTTCCTGTAAAAACTCCAGAACCTGCAAATGATACTCCTCTAATTGATGACTCGGATGATATTATCATTGATGAAACAGACGATGATTCAATCAATGTGTTTGATTCAGATGACGACGACGACTTTCTGATTATAGAGGAAGAAGTGAAATAAATTTTATGAGTCATCCGATTACACGTACTGAAGTAAGTATTTTCGGATCCACCTATGCAATCTCTGGAGAAACTGATCCAGAGTACATTCAAAAACTAGCCAAATACATTGACAACAAAATGGGAGAACTGTCCCATTCTCTACCGGGTGCGAGTGTTCAAAAACTAGCTATCCTTACTGCTTTAAATATTGCGGATGAATTTTTTCAATACAAAGAACTAAATAGTGATGATGAAGTTTCTCGTCTTTATGAAATGAAAACTAAAAAATTGATCTCTATGCTCGATGAGGGGCTAATCGGAGATATCTACTAATCGAATCTGCTTTTTCTTGGTACGATTCAAATACACTTTATTCCAATCTATTTCATGATATCTATTGGTCTGCTCAAGGGGGGCTTTTAGAAAAAGAATACGTATTTTTTCAAGGAAATAATCTAAGCGAACGTTTTTCTAGGCAAAAAATTCTTACAATCTTTGAATTTGGATTTGGCGCGGGACTCAATTTGTTTTTAACTTGGAAAAAAGTCCAAGACTTAAAACCAATAGCCCAAGTTCAGTTTTTCTCCATCGAAAAATATCCACTTCCCTTTGAGTTAATTAAAGAAGTTTTAGATAAAGAAGCGGGCTTACACGGATTTGCCAATGAATTTCTTTCCTTTTATAAAACCATTTCTGCCGGTTACAATCAATTTAGCGCAGCAGATGGAAAATTAGAACTAGTTTTAATAGTTGCTGATGTAGCTGAAATAATAAATTCTTTTCATGCCAAAATTGACGTTTGGTACCTTGATGGATTTTCTCCAGCAAAAAATCCTGAGATGTGGTCGAAAGAAAATTTTTCTTTTATGAAAAAGAATTCTAAGAAAGGAGCAAGCTTTTCTACTTACACAACAGCAGGATTTGTAAGAGAGGGGCTAACAGAAGTAGGTTTCTTAGTTGAGAAATTCCCTGGCTTTGGAAATAAAAAGTATATGTTAAAGGGAAAACTACCTATTATCCGCCAGACGATTTCCGATAAACCTTGGTTTCGTATTCCTAAGAATAACTTTAAAAGCAAACGAGCAGTCGTTATTGGAGCAGGGCTTGCAGGAACTTCTCTAGTCTTTGCTTTATCGCAAAAGGGATTTTCTATAACGTTAGTTGAAAGAGAGAGTGAAATTTCATCAGGTGCTTCAGGAAATCCTGCTGGTATGTTTGCACCGCTTTTAACAGGAGATACTTCTGATTTAGGTGAGTGGAATATTGCGGCATACAAGGAGTTTACTCAATTCTTGGATAAATACTCAAAAAGATTTCCAGAGATTTTTCGTAATGCGGGGGTATTTCAGGTTACTAGTTCTTCGGAAGAGTTTAATAAATTACAAAAGGCATTTACTAACTCAAAACTCGAGTCAAATGACGCATTTTTTCTAGAAAAAAATAACGACATTCTAAATGGATACCAAGGAATCTTTTTTCCGAAAGCAGGTTGGGTGAGTCCGGTTCTTTTATCACAAGCGTATATAAAACTTTCAGAGCCAAATATAAAACAAATTTTATCTACTACTCTCACTAGTTTAAAATGGGAAAATTCCTGCTGGAAAATTTTACTGTCAAACAACAAAGTATTGGAATCGGAAATAGTAATTTTCGCAAATTCTTTTGAAACACAAAATTTTGTAGAAGTATTACTCGATGTTAAAAAAGTAAGAGGACAAATTCTATACTTTCCAAGTAAAAAATTTTCTACCCAGCTAAAGAATGTAATTTTACACGAAGATGGATATATCATTCCTGATGTGAATGGATTTCACATAGTAGGTGCCACATTTGATCCGACTGATCCTTCTGAAATACTAAAGAAAGAGCATAATATTTATTTGCTTCAAAAGCTTAAAAATATATTCCCAGAAATCAATCCAGAAGATGGACTTAATTTAGAAGGAAGGGTTTCTTTTAGGGCAATGAGTAAAGATCATTTACCAATCGTTGGGGCTGTTCCTAATCTACAGGCTTTTCAAAACGAATACAGCGATTTGTGGAAGTCAAATATCTACAAGGATTATCGAGATGGTCAATATGAACCTGGTCTTTTTGTTTCGACTGCACATGGTTCAAGGGGAATATTAAACTCATATCTAGCGGCTAACGTTATTTCATCTATGATAACTGGCGGACCTCTAACAATTCATTCAGAGTTATTGGAGAAAATAAATCCTTCTCGGTTTTTAATTCAATCTTTTACTAAATATCGTAAGGTGAATTCCTAATTTCTTCATCTTAACAAAATCTTAATATCTTTCCCTTAAATATTTGCTGTAAATTTACTTTTTAAAACTCAGTCTTAACACACCTGCTATAGCAATAACTAAAAATTCTGCTACACTTTAGAAAAGGTGTGAATATGAATATATACCAAACACTAAAAATAATTAGCCATATAGATTTTAAAGAAATAGTGTTTGGTATGTACCGAATGCACTTTTAGAAAAAGAAGAGAGGTAAATACTTATGGCATTCAGTATAGAAATTTTAGGCGCGGCGGCGATTGCCCTAGTTTTGTCCGGATACTTGGTTTATACAATTATAAGACCGGAAAAATTCTAAAGGAGACCCAATGACAGTTTATGATACACTACAAATTTTTATTTATTTGTTTTTGTTAATTATCCTCTCTCCTGTTTTAGGCTTTTACCTGGCAAAAGTGTATGAAGGCAAAAAAACTATTTTCAGTAAAATTCTAGAACCATTAGAAAATGGTATCTATCGAATTTCTGGAATTGATAAAAATAAGCAAGCGGGATGGATAAAGTATACAAAAGATCTTTTGTTATTTAACGGTATTGGTTTTACAATTGTACTTTTACTTTTACTCTTTCAAAAATACCTTCCGTTGAATCCGGAAAATCTGGATAATCTAGGTTTACCTCTCGCGTTGAATACGACTATTAGTTTTATGACCAATACGAATTGGCAGGCTTATTCAGGTGAGAATACTATGAGTTATGCGTCGCAGATGTTAGGACTGAATGTTCAGAATTTTCTAAGCGCTTCAACAGGTATGGCTGTTCTCATTGCAATTACACGAGCATTCAGTCATAGATCGAATGGAGAAATTGGAAATTTTGGAGTCGATTTAACTAGATCGATTGTATATGCATTGCTGCCTCTATCAATCATCTTATCCATTTTGCTTTTGAATGAAGGGGTGGTTCAAAGTTTTTCGAATTATATCCAAGCCATAACCCTAGAAGGGAATATACAAGTTGTCCCCCAAGGACCTGCTGCCTCCCAAATAGCAATCAAGCAACTTGGAACAAATGGGGGAGGTTTTTTTGGGGTTAATAGTGCTCACCCCTTCGAGAACCCGACTCCCTTTAGTAACTTACTGCAAATGTTATCCATACTTTTAATTCCTTCTGCTTTAACCTTTACTTACGGGAAAATGACTGGAAATTTGAAACAAGGTTTTGTTATTTTTGGGGTAATGAGTATCTTATTTTTATCAGGTTTGGGAATTGCTCTTTTTTCGGAATTCAATTACACTCCTATTCCCGAAGTAGGTGCATCTTTAGAAGGGAAAGAATTGCGATTTGGGATAACAAATAGTATCCTCTGGGGAACTGCAACCACCTCTGCATCAAACGGTTCAGTGAACGCAATGCATGATAGCTTCTCACCGTTAGCCGGTCTTGTTATGATACTAAATATCATGATGGGAGAAATTATTTTTGGTGGAGTTGGAGCTGGACTTTACGGGATGATTTTATTTGTAATCCTAACTGTATTTATTGCGGGCTTGATGGTTGGAAGAACCCCTGAATATCTAGGAAAAAAGATAGAAGCAAGGGAAATTAAGTTCGCCATGCTTGGAGTATTGCTTCCCTCTATCTGCATTTTATTTTTCTCTGGGATTTCAGTTTTACTGGAAGCGGGATTAAATTCTCGAAATAATTTAGGTCCGCATGGCTTAACGGAAATTCTATATGCATTTTCTTCTGCCTCTGGAAACAACGGTAGCGCATTCGCAGGATTAAACGCAAATACGAACTACTACAACCTAACATTAGGATTCTGTATGTTAGCCGGTAGGTTTGGAGTGATCATTCCAATTCTTGCAATCGCTGGTAGTATTTCTGTTAAAAAACAAACACCTGTCTCTTCCGGTACATTCCAAACAGATAGTTTACTATTTATGGTTTTGTTAATTTCGATTATTCTAATCGTTGGCGCTTTAACTTTCTTCCCAGCCCTTCTTTTGGGACCGATACTAGAGCATTTTTTATTAACCGCGGGGCATTTATTTTAGGAGATACTCATGAGTAAGAAATTCCAATCATTTGATAAGAAAATATTCCAAGAAGCATGCATTGCTTCCTTCAAAAAACTTACTATCAAAGAGCAGCTAAGAAACCCGGTAATGTTTGTTGTTTTCATAGGCGCAATTCTATCAACGTTAATCATACTAAAGGAATTATTTATAGGGGCTAATTCTAGTTTTACGCTACAGATAACTTTCTGGCTCTGGGTGACAATTTTATTTGCCAATTTCGCAGAGGCACTGGCAGAGGGGAGAGGTAAAGCAAGAGCAGACAGCCTCCGCAAAACAAGATCCCAAACAACTGCAAGGCTTTGGGTAGATGGAAAGGAAAAATCAGTATTATCCGCCGATTTAAAGAAAGGAGATAAGGTAGTTTGTGAAACAGGTGATGTAATTCCGGGAGACGGAGAAGTTGTCGAAGGTATTGCTAGTGTAGATGAATCAGCGATTACAGGCGAGTCAGCTCCTGTAATTCGAGAAAGTGGTGGTGATAGAAGTGCAGTCACCGGTGGAACAAAAGTTTTAAGTGATCGGATCATCATAGAAATTACTTCCGAGCCAGGAAAAACCTTTATTGATAAAATGATTGCTCTCGTGGAAGGTGCGTCTCGTCAGAAAACTCCAAATGAAATAGCTTTAACCATTTTACTTTCGAGTCTAACGCTTGTTTTCCTCTTTGCAGTCATGAGTCTTTATCCATTTACAATTTATAGTTATAAAGAATCAGGAGGTAGTGCCAACTCAATATTAACCGTTCCAGTGTTAATTGCTTTATTAATCTGCTTAATTCCTACTACGATAGGAGGACTTCTAAGTGCAATTGGAATTAGCGGGATGGATAGACTTATGCGAAGAAATGTAATCGCAAAGAGCGGAAGATCTATCGAAGCCGCTGGTGATATAGACGTGCTTTTACTAGATAAAACAGGGACGATAACTCTCGGTAATCGAATGGCAACAAACTTAATCCCAGCACCCGGCATGTCGGAAGAAAAATTAGCCTCTGCCGCACAACTTGCTTCTTTTTCTGATGAAACACCTGAGGGTAGATCGATTATTGTTTTAGTAAAAGAAAAATACGGGCTAAGAGAAAGAAGTCTCACGGAATTGGGTGGTAAATTTATACCCTTTACAGCCAAAACAAAAATGAGTGGAGTGGACTTTCCTTCCCTTGACGGGAAATCAGAAGTCCAAATTAGAAAAGGAGCAAGTGAGGCTATTCAAAATTATGTGATCGGGATGGGTGGGGAATTCCCATCTGAAGTGGAGGATATAGTAAACCTAATTGCTAGAGAAGGCAGCACGCCACTCGTAGTTGCAGTCGGGGCAGAGGTTGTGGGTGTAATTCAATTAAAAGATATTGTGAAAGGTGGAATTAAGGAAAGGTTTGCGCAACTTAGAACGATGGGAATTAAAACAGTGATGATTACTGGTGATAATCCTCTCACAGCAGCTGCAATTGCCGCCGAAGCTGGTGTAGATGACTTTATTGCAGGGGCGACACCGGAAACAAAGTTAAAAAGAATTCGTGATGAACAATCAGGTGGTAGACTCATCGCAATGATTGGAGACGGAACAAACGACGCACCAGCTTTAGCTCAGGCAGATGTAGGAGTCGCAATGAATACTGGAACTCAGACAGCAAGAGAAGCGGGTAACATGATTGATCTTGACAGCAATCCTACCAAACTAATTGAAATTGTAGAAATCGGAAAACAACTTCTGATGACTAGAGGTTCTCTTACCACATTTAGCATTGCAAATGATATTGCAAAATATTTTGCTATACTACCAGCGTTATTCGCTACATTATATGCAGTAGATGGAAAACCGGGTCCGCTATCCGTCTTTAATATTATGAAGTTACATTCACCAGAAAGTGCGATACTCAGTGCAATCATATTTAACGCTTTGATTATTATCGCTTTGATTCCGCTTGCACTACGAGGTGTAGAGTATAAACCAATAGGGGCTAATGCTATTTTGCTTCGAAATTTAACTTTATATGGACTCGGTGGACTCTTGGTTCCCTTTTTAGGAATTAAGCTGATTGATATTCTAATTGTTTTTTTACATTTAGTCTAAGGAGAATTTTATGAAAACGATACGATTATTTATAACACTCACAATTTTTACTGGAGTCCTTTACCCTCTTTTGGTTACAGCGGTAGCGAGTTTATTTTTCAAAGATAAATCCAGAGGGTCACTAGTTTATTTGGATGGTAAGTTAGTTGGGTCATCACTTTTAGGACAAGAGTTTAAATCAGAAAAGTATTTTCATAGTCGTCCATCTGCGGGGGCATATAATGCTTATCCATCAGGTGCATCTAACCAGAGTATGACCAATAAGGATTTACGAAATACAATCAAAGAAAGAAAAGAAAAACTAAAAGAATTTAATCCTGTGGAAAATAATAATTATCCACAAGATCTGTTGTTTGCCTCAGGGAGTGGACTTGACCCACATATTAGTCCAGAATCAGCAAAATTCCAAATACCAAGAATTGCAAAGGTTAGGAATTTTTCATCCGAGCAAATAATTAATCTAGAAAAACTAGTAGAACAAAAAATTGAGCATAGAGATTATAGAATTCTAGGAGAAGAAAGAGTAAACGTTTTACTCCTAAATCTAGCTTTAGATGCAATTAGATGATTGAAGAAGACTCTGAAAAAAAAGATCCTGATCAGTTACTTGCCGATATTCAAAAAGAGGAAATAAAAGAGAATAGAGGCAAACTCAAAATTTTCTTTGGAATGGCAGCTGGTGTAGGCAAAACATGCGAAATGTTAAAGAATGGGCAACGCCTTTATTCGGAAGGTGTTGATATTGTAATTGGTTATGTTGAAACGCATAATCGTAATTATACGAAGTCTCTAGTGCAGGGACTTCCTACTATCCCAAGAAAACCTATTTCTTATAAAAATGTTTCTGTGGAAGAAATGGATATAGATGCTATTCTCCTTAGAAAACCAAAGCTAGTTTTAGTAGACGAACTTGCTCATACTAATACACCAGGGATGCGTCATCCGAAACGTTATCAGGATGTAATCGAAATTTTAGATAACGGCATAGACGTATATACCACTCTAAACATTCAACATTTAGAAAGCAGGGCTGATATTGTAGAGGCAATTACCAATATAAAAATTTGGGAGCGGATACCCGACTCTATTTTAGAAATTGCAAACGAAGTAGAGTTAATTGACCTAGTTCCTGATGACCTTTTGAAAAGGTTAACGGAAGGGAAAATCTATGCAAAAGATAAAGTAGAAACTGCACTAAAATCTTTTTTTCAAAAAACGAATCTTACTGCGCTTCGTGAAATGTCTCTCAGTTTTACTAGCAAATTAGTAGATAGAGAATTGAAGTTACTGAACAGTGGGGACAAATACAAATTATCCGAACGAATCCTTGTGGCAATAGGGGCTAATGCTAATTCTGAAAATTTAATTAGGTGGGCAAAGAGGATTTCCTTTAATATCCAAAGTCCTTGGATAGTTGCGTATGTAGATACTGGAAGAAAGCTTCAGGAAAAAGAAAGGTTACAAATTTCTAAAGATATTTCCCTTGCCCGTGAGTTGGGTGCAGAGATTGTCACCATCGAAGAATCGAATGTAGTTGACGGCATATTAAAATTAGCCCATCAGAATAAAATTACTCAAATCATAATTGGGAAAACAAAAGAAAACTTTTTTCAAAGATTTTTTTTAAATAAATCAATCACAAGTGAACTCATTCGTAAATCGGAAAATATAAATATCAATATTGTTCCAGAAAAATTAGAGTCGAAGCATTTTTTTAACCTCTCAGCATTTTTAAATTTCTCATCGGATACGAATCAATACCTGCTTGGTACCGGAGTTATTTCCTTGATAACGATCGGGTGTTTGTTTTTAGTTTCTTTTACCGGCTATTGGACAGTTGCCTTAATTCTATTATTTGCAGTTACCGCTCTTGCATTGTTCATTGGCAGAGGACCGGTTTTAATTTCTGCCGGACTCAGTGCTTGTTTATGGAATTTTTTGTTCATTCCTCCTAGGTTCACTTTTTACATTGAAAAACTAGAAGATGGGATGATGTTCATTGTGTATTTTTTCATAGCTGCGATTTTGGGTAGCCTAACAAACCGTTTGCGCACAAAAGAATCAGCGATACGTTTGCGAGAAGGAAGAATTGTTTCGCTTTATAATTTTTCTCAGCTTCTTGCTAGATCTCACAGTATGAAAGATATTGTAAAGGCAACGGTCAACTTTATTGATGAGTCCTTAGAGGCTAAGTGTTGTATTCTCCTAAAAGATGAAAAAGAAAACCTAGCGAATGAAGTGCATGAAGATAGCAATTTACTTTTATCCGAAAAAGAAAAAGCTGTAGCCCTCTGGGCTTTTAAAAATAAAAAACCTGCTGGAAGATTTACAGACACACTTCCTCTTTCAGAGGGATACTATATTCCCCTCTTAACCGCAGGCAGCGCAATTGGCGTGATTGGACTTGTCATTAAGGATAATGAGAAGTTAACCCTTGACAAAGAAGCATTGTTACAAACGTTTACGAGTCAGATTGCAATAGCGATTGAGAGAATATATTTAGGCAAAACGAAACAGAGAGCTTTAATGTTAGAGGAATCGGAAAGGCTTTATAAAATACTTTTGAATTCCGTCTCTCATGAATTTAGAACTCCTTTAACTGCTATTCGTGGTTCCGTCAACTTGTTGTTAGACGGTAAAACTTCTGAAGAAATAAATCGTTCTCTTTTAAATGAAATTCACACTGCATACGAAAAATTAAATCGCCTTGTAGATAATCTTCTAGATATGAGTCGTTTAGAATCTGGGATGATAAAATTGAACATGGAGTGGTATGATATTCAAGATTTGATTTCCGTTGTTCTAAAAAGATTAGAAAATGAATTAAGAGGAAAAGAAATTAATTTAGAAATTTCTGACTCACTTCCACTCGTTCGAATAGACTTTGTTTTAATGGAGCAGGTAATTTCAAATTTGCTCTACAATGCAATCATTCACACACCGAGCAACACTAAAATTACAATTCGTGTTACCATTCCTAGAACAGATTTAACTATTATGATTGAAGACAATGGACCGGGATTTGTCGGTATTGACACGGAAAGAATTTTTGATAAATTCTACCAGGGAAAGTATAATAAGTCAGGGATAGGATTAGGACTTTCTATCTGTAAGGGACTTGTAGAAATTCATGGCGGAAAAATTTTAGCTGAAAATATTCCAGAAGGTGGTGCAAGATTTATTATTCGGTTGCCAGTAATAACATTCCCATATCCGATGGATGAAGAATTAGAGAAATGAAAGAAGGTGCCATTATACTTGTCATAGACGATGAAGTCCAAATACGAAGGTTACTTCGTATTAGTCTCGAGTCGCATGGATACAAAGTAGAAGAGGCTAGTACAGGCAAAGATGGATTAGTCCAAGTTGCAATGGTAAGACCCGACATTATCATCCTTGATTTAAGTCTTCCTGACATGGAAGGGATAGAAATTTTAAAAGAACTAAGAACTTGGAATAAAACACCTGTTTTAATCCTTTCTGTAAAAGATTCAGAGAAAGATAAGATTCAGCTTCTGGATGCCGGCGCTGATGATTATCTCACAAAACCATTTAGTGTAGGAGAACTTCTTGCAAGAATTAGAGTTATGTTTCGTCACCTAACACCGATTTCGCGCGAAGCAGTTTTTACAAGCAGCCACTTAAAAGTAGATCTTGGAAAAAGAATTGTTTTATTTAATGATGTAGAAGTAAAACTTACGCCGACTGAATATTCTATCTTACGGTACCTGATTCTTCATGCAGGAAAAGTAATTACGCAAACTCAGATTATGCGCGAAGTATGGGGACCGAACTTTGAAGGAGAGACAAACTATCTTCGTGTGTATATTGCACAATTACGAAAAAAGATCGAACTTGATTCAGCTAATCCACAGTTGATTATAACTGAGCCCGGTATAGGGTATCGGCTGATTTTAGAATGAAATAAATTGTCGCCGACACAAAAAATCTTGTTTGATTAAATATTATATTCTATACCAACTACAGTAATATCATCTCGAATTCTAGCACTTCCAATAAATTGAATCATTTCAGAATATAAAATATCTATTGATTTTTTGATTGGTTCATTTTTCGTTTGTTCAAGAATTTTAATAACTCTTTCTTCGCCGAATTGTTCTTGTTCGGGATTAAATTCTTCTTCGATCCCATCGGTAAATAAGTATAATCTGCCGGAATTAAATTCTTTTTCTACTTCTTCATACTCAGCGTCAGGAATCATTCCGATTATATTTCCCCTTTGACTTAATATATCGACTCCCTTATCTGTAACTAAAAACTGAGGATTGTGCCCAGCAGATGCAAATTTGATTCTATTGTGAATCGTATCTATATCAATAAGGAATGCTGTGAAATAAATATTGAGTGATCTGTACTTATTATAAAAATTTTCATTCAAAAATTTTAGAATTGGAGAAGGCGAATCGAATAAATCTTTCACAACTTCATATTCACTTTTAATTGCCATCGTGATAAGAGCAGCTTGCACTCCATGCCCTGTCGCATCCGCAATGAAGGCTCGCACTAGCCCTGGTTTAATTTCCTGTACATCATAGAAATCACCTCCAACACTGGAAACCGGTTTGTATAAAGTAGCAATTTTTAGTTTTTGAATTTTTTCTAAATTATGCGGAAGAATATTTTGTTGAATTTTCTGCGCAGTCAACATATCTTTTTGTATTTCTTTCAGTAACTTTTCTGTTTTTTCTTTTTCTTCTTGTGATTCTCGCTGCGCAATCCAAGCAATTCCGGTTTCGATTTCGGCAGTTTTTTTAGCTTCCTCTAAGTCTCTTGTTCTATTACGAATTTTTCTTTCGAGATCTTCTGAATGTTTTTTTTCCATGGAAAGAAGCTGTTCATTAACGCTATAAAATTTGGCGGATAAAGCAATTGCAATGCATAAAATAAAAGCAAGAAAAGATTCAGGTAATAAATTAATAAATCTAACTAAATTAAAATAGATAAGTACACTGGGGATAAAGGCTAATAAAAGAAAACCTAATCCAACTCCGATGATTTTTGCACCTTTTTTTTTATCTTTATTTGCCCTATAAATAATATGACAGAGAGAAATTGAATAGGGAATTCCGGAAAGTATCAAAAATGGCTGACCGATCTGCACATAGTATTGAAAGACTGTTTCATACAGAGGGGAAATTAAAAAAATACAAAATACAAAAAATACGAAGTAATTCATAATTGAGATTAAGGTTGGGACTTTGTATTCGAAAAATGTATACGTGAACAAAACCAAAAATAATGCCACCATTCCGAAACCAGAATTAAAAAAATAAAAATGCAAAAGGTAGGAATCAAAAATCCAATAGGTAAATCGAAAGTAACCGAGAGTAAGAGAAGAAGCAAAAACACAAGCTATCGAAAAATATAAATAACTTAAATCTTTTTTAGATCCTGAAAATAAAATAAGATGATACAATGATACAAATAAAAAAATGAATCCAATAGAAACATTCCATACCATTGTCCTATAAAATTTTTCTTTTATCTTATGATTATCTCCAATTATCATATCACCGAATGCACCGGCAAAACCTGCATAATTACATACTCTAACGGCAATTGTATTGTATGCGTTAATTCGTATAATAGATTCTGGAATAAAATAAATATTTGACTTGCTATTGTTTACTAAGCATTTACCGCTAACATCAATTTCCCCTTCCCCACCTATCTTTACTCCATTAAAATAAAATTCGTGAGCATCAGTGAATGAGGGAGATAGAATAGAAATATTTTCCCCTTTCCAGTTTTCATGGACATAAATATTATTTCTATACCAACCGGTTTTTACATCCGAGAAATTTTGTCTTCTCCAGAGTCCTGGTATGGAAATGGTTTGCCAATCCGAATCGTTAATGTCTGGGTTTGCAAAATTGGAAAGGTCGGTAGAATTAAATTTCCATGAACCTGATAGGTCTAACGCATTTTTATTCGCACCCAACTCTAGATTCTGCGAGAATATTCCGTACGCGCTAAGGAAATATAAAATGATGAAAAAGATTGACTTCATTTAAGTTCGAACCACTTCCACTGTCATTTCAAAGATGATAAACCATAATTAAATTAGCATAAATGGTCAAGAAAAATAAAATCTATTTAATTTGCGTTAAAAAGGTTTTTAAGAAACTATGAATCACAATGAGATTTAATATAAAAACTTACATTTTACCACTCTTTATTATTTTCTTTTCCAATCCTATTTTTTCGGAAAGTATGTTTTCTGGAATTTTTGACAAAAGTATCACGGAATCTGCGCTCTGGAAGACATTAAAAGATCCCACCCTTCGAGAAAAAACGATAGTGGAAATTAAGAAGGATATTCAGAAGTATGTAGATATTATTATCAAACTTTACAACAAGGGCTTGGATAAAGAAGACAGGGAAATGCTAATTGATTTAATCAGTTACTCTAAGAATCAATCCGGTGAAAAATTTCTAAAAGATATTGTTACAAATAAATCTTCCGAGGACAGAACTTTCGGGTTTAAAAAATACATTCAAGACTATAAAGTGGATTCTAATTTTATCAAAAGCCAATTAGAGGATAAACAACTTCGTTTGCATTCTCTGACTTACGTGGTTGACCGTGGAAAAAAAGAAGATTATGAAATCTTTCAGAAAATTATATTCAACGCAAATGCTCCGAATGAAGAACGGATACTTGCAGTTAAAGCTGCAATGCTTTGGGGAACTGAGGTTGCCAAAAAGGAAATTTACTTATTTGTATTACAAAAAACAAATGAAATCGTAATTGCGCCATCCATAATTATTTTTGAAAATGTAAAGTCTGATGAAATACGCGAAGAACTTTGTCGTGTCAGTAAGAAAGGACAATCACAAATTACTAGGAGTAATGCCAGTTATGCGCTCACAGTTTACGATACAAATCAAATTATACCCTACTTAATTCCAGCTCTGTCGGAAGAATTTCTTTACGAAAAATTAACGGGCTTAGACGTGTTAACCGGACTTATGAGTTTAGGGACAACGGCACTTTCGAAAGGTTTGCCACTTTTACAAACTAAAGCCGAATTTGATAATAGAAAAATAAAAATCGGTGAAACGCTAAAAAAATGACTGGTGTAGACTACGGAACTTCTTACTCTAAATGGTTAGATTGGGCGATTTACAACGGTTATTCAATAAATGGCGTAAACCTAATTCAGTATCTGTTTTCTGGTTATCCTGAAAAAAGAAAACTAGCAATGGATAGTGCGATTCGATCACTTGGGTATTCAGATCCGAAAGAATTTTACGGGCTAAATGAAAGTAAATCCCATTTAGAAATTTCAATCTTGCTTGTAGAAGAGTTATTAAAAAGTGGAATTCTGCAAGACGAAAAATATTAATGAATCAATAACGAAAATAGGGCAAATAAATTTCATCTCTCATTAAATATGGTAGCTAATATTACTACACCGCTCGCATACATCGTCTGGAACAATTCCCCATTTCATTAAATATCCAAAGATATAACAGCCTGCACAAAATCCAAGAAATGATTCTAGAAATGCAAAAAAAGAAAGGATAGAAAGAGTAATGATATATGCTGTTCGATACTCAGCATATAGAAGGATAATGGCTGTTAGACTGAATATAAATCCAATACACTGAGCAAAACGTTTTGGTGGACCGGGTGTTGGTATATTTTTAATTTTCAGAAGAGGAATAATTATATGTAAAGCAAGTCTAGCAAAAGGTTCAAACTTTGGACCATAAAGAACTCTTGCGGTAAATCCGTACAATAAAATTATAGTTATAAAAAAAGATTCTGTATAAATTGCTGTGACACTAAGTAGGACTACAAAAAAAGCCACAATACGCGCTGCATTTTCGTTTACTATTTCCGGGAAATTTCCAATTTTTATCATCATCTTCTCTGTTTGATATAGTAGATATTTTTCTATTATATTGCACAGTAAAAAATGGGTTTTATCTGGCAAGCAAATTAATTTCTATTTGTATGGATACCTATTCACAACCTAGCTGAATTGTATGATTTCACATCGCCCTAGCCTATTTCTCCAATATATTTAAAATCGTTTAAGTCTCGTAAGTCTCAAAGAAGAAAAGATTATGAGAACTGTTTTAAATGGCTAATATCCATAAGTCTCAAAATCTCTAATATCCAACTAACTCGGCTAGAATAAAACTGATAATTTTTTAATCGCAAAGAAAAGTAGTGAGATATTAATTTGTATTTATACATGAAAAAGCTGATTCTACTCCTGTTATTATTTTCCCCGATATTTTCTCTCTTCTCCAAAGACGAAACTGTCATCAGTATTTCCGAGAAATGCGACATTAAAGAGTGTCAGCCTCGTATTTGGTGGATAAAAGATGATTTTCAAAAAGAATACTTGGAGTTAAATCCGCAAAATGACGCTACATGGAAAGAAGTTCGGAAATTTCCCATTAGGGTAAACAAATATTATTCAACGGATGAAAAATTACATACTTATACTCTAACGACTTTTTTTGATTTGCCTCCCGCCATGCATTCCACGGAAACAAATTTTGGAATTGGATTTAGTGAAATAGGGGAAGTGTTTGAAATTTATTTTAACGGACATCTAATCGCTTCAGAAGGTAAAATTGAAAATGAGAAAATTACTTTTCATAGGACGGTTAGAGGTGCTACCTATAGAGTTGAAAGAGAATTTATAAAAGAAAAAGAAAATCAATTAACAATTAAAATTTCCGGGAATCCAAAATTTGATCATACGGGTCTATATTTTACAAAAGATTACCTATTCGGAGATTATAATGATATTTATTATATCAATCGAGATTTTATTACCGTAGTATTATCTGGGATTTATATTGTGTTTGGTTTGTATCATCTTTTTCTGTTCTTGAAAAGAAGAAAAGATAGAAATAATTTTCATTTCGGATACTTATCATTATCCATTGGAATCTATATTTATTGTAGAACAAATTTAATTTTCGAAAACAAATGGGATTCGGAAATAATCCAAAGAGTAGAACTTATCGTACTTTACCCGATGGTGGCGGCTGTCGTATTATTTTTAGAAGAACTTTTTTTTCAAAAAGCTACGATACAGGGAAAGGGATTTCGAATTTTTTCCATTGCACTGATATTTCCTACACTCTTCGTGCCGATGCACTTTGCGGAATATATATTGCAGTTCTGGCAAATTATAACTTTGCTCTA
This sequence comes from Leptospiraceae bacterium, assembly GCA_017996175.1. Classification (GTDB taxonomy): domain Bacteria; phylum Spirochaetota; class Leptospiria; order Leptospirales; family Leptospiraceae; genus UBA2033. The sequence goes on along the minus strand of JAGOHK010000001.1, from coordinate 38,620 downwards.
TGCTTTTCCGTTAATGATTTACAGGCTAATTCAAGCTGTAAGAAAGAAAATTCCAAATGCGACATTAGTTTTAATTTCTTTTTTAGTTGCCTTATCTGCTTCTGCCTTTGACATTTTAGATTCTCTCTTTTTTAATACTGGTCTTAGTTTCGCCAAATACGCGTTCTTCACTCTTATCATGATGCTAATGTTTATATTGGCAAATAAATTCGTGGAACTTCATAATTACACAGAAGAGTTAAATGAAAATCTAGAAAAAAAAGTAGAAGAAAGGACCAAGGCTTTACACGAAAGTTTGGACAAAGTAAACGAATTAAAAACGCAACAAGATGGAGACTATTATTTAACTTCTCTAATCACTCGACCCTTAGGGATTAATCTGAATAAGTCGCAACTCGTTAGTACGCAAATCTATGTAGCGCAAAAGAAAAAATTTCACTTCCGAACAAAGGATGGAGAACTCGGAGGAGATATTTGTATCACTGGAAATCTACGATTTGAAAAAATGGAAAATCGTCACGTTATGTTTTTCAATGGCGATGCAATGGGAAAATCTATGCAAGGAGCAGGAGGAGCGATAGTCGCAGGAACCGTTATCAATAATATCATGAGTAAATCCGCTCGGAACGATAAGATACTAACGAGTATTAGCCCCGAAAAATGGTTAAAGGCTACCTTCGTCGAACTAGAAAAAACATTTAGAACCTTTGGGGGCTCTATGTTAGTATCCGGAGTAATCGGTTTGATTTCTGAATCAACCGGAGAATTATTTTACTTTAACGCCGAACATCCATTCGTAGTTTTGTATAGAGATGGGGCGGCTGATTTTATTGATAAAGAAATTCATATTCGAAAACTAGGCACAGGGGTAAATACTAAGTTTGTGCTGTTTAGATATCAACTATTACCTGGAGATGTAATCTTCGTTGGTTCGGATGGACGCGATGACCTCAGGTTAGGAGAAAATAAAATCATGAACGAAGACGAAACTTTGTTTTTGAAAAATGTTGTAGAAGCTAAAGGTGATTTAAATGAACTTGTAAATATTCTCCACTCCATTGGCGATCTTACAGATGACTTGTCTCTGTTAAGAATTGGTTATCGAGAAAAAAAAATGTAAGAACTGAGATTCGTAATATTGTGGTTTACAAAGAAAATAAAGAAATAAATTATATACTTGAAGGTGTAATTACGGGCGAGATTCCTACCCACCAAGTTTAGTCAAAAAGTAAATCTAACTCTAGAAGAGGGAAGCATACAATGAAAAGTAAATCCAGCTTCCAACCTTTATTTTCTACAATATCGAAATTATTCGTTTTACTTTTATTCCTATCCTCTTTTGGAAATTGTCTACAAGCCGTTCGCTCTCCTTTCGATATGAATAATCCTAAGAGTTTAATGCAGACTCTAGTATTGCTTCTATCTTCTACAAGAACATTAAATAGTTATCGTTTTTCCTACTCAGGCGCAAATCCAGTTTGGACAAGTGGATTATGCGGAGTAGCCGATCAATCTACAGGCATTGGTCCTTATACTTTTTATACAAATAGCGGTGATGATGTTTTGTTTACTGTGAATTCAAACTTTCAATTTCTTGCGGGAATATGCGATATGCTGCGCGCCGGAGAATTGAGTCTTTATATAGATGGAGTAAAACGACAAACATCTAGCTATAATCGATGTTGGGGGCAGTATTCCGTTATGAATACCTCTTTCGTGGTTCCTTCAATGACACTTGGAAATCACACAATGGAGTTGAAATTCTGTTCTACAAATGGCATTGCACCTGTTATTGATTCTACAAATTATCAGAATATTCTGACTGCTACAAGCTTACAAAGTGCTTTAAATTATGAAGGTCGAGCAGATTTTAATTTGCCTGTTGGTACAACAAATCTTCCGTCGTCTGGAGCTTACATACCAATTGTGAATGGAGCTAATATGGCGGCTACTTACACACCAACGAATAACATTTTACTTTGGCAGGGATTAAATCTGGGTGGAATTGGTGGTGCGGGTACAGTCCTTAGACTAAATCCGACAACGACAGAAGATTATTTTTTTATGGATGATGGATCTATGCCTGCAAATTTATTTTCTTATACGCCTGTAAGCGCTGGAGTCGCAACTACAATATCTGCCTTTTCTCAAGGTAATGCTAATACGATTACAACAAAGGCAACTTACGATAATACGCTAAACCTTTTAGCTTTTAAAGTTCCAACGGCGAATACCTACGGAAAGTCAGTCTTTTCTGGGTCGATTTCTGAATCTGTCGGAACAGTTACTCCAGTCATGAACATCCCGATCACAAATGGTAGCTCAAAGAGATATCTGATTTCTTTTACTGGAAATAGTGCGAATGGAGATGGTACCGGGAATGGCTGTGAATTTAGATTATTTATCAATGGGTCAGAGATTGTAAAAGTTCCTCAAATACAATCAAACGGCGGTAATGCAACTAGGACAAGTATGACTACCATTGAAAATCTTCCTGGTGGAGAGACTATTCCTGTTGAAATTAGATTTAATAGGTTGCTCTCTGGGACTTGCACGGTAAATATCGCAACCCTGACTGTTTTACCACTTGAGTGAATTGCAAAATCATTTCACTTCAAATTTATAAACGCCATTCCAATCAAGTCCGGGTGCGGTTTTTATAAATTCTTCACAACGAGAAATATAAAAAGAAGCTAGTTTATCCGATTTTATTTTTTCAAATGCGCCTAACGCATCTTTAAATTTTTTATTTTTATAAAGACTGAGTGCTTTTTCAAATTCTAATTTTAAATTTAAAATTATTTCTTTCTCAGTAGAATTTTTAAAAGGAGTAACTTCATACAGTTTAATTTGTTTACTTTTTCCTTTTACTAAAACTGTATCCACTTCTCTCGTAATAAAATTATTTTCCAAGGCAACTTCTTGAATTTCTAAATAGGTATTTTCTGATATTAGAATTTTACAGGGATAATACTTTGTTAGACTCTCAATTCTAGAAGAGAGGTTAACATTATCCCCGATTACGGTATAGTCCAATCTTTTATTGGAGCCGATGTTTCCGGCAAGCACATCTCCTGTATGAATTCCTATTCCCATCTCTAACGGACTGGACGTTAAATTCTTCTTTGTGTTTAGTTCAGCCAACGCTTCTTGCATTTGAAATGCAGTAAGAATAGCGCGCAGTGAGTCATCCTGACTTTGAATAGGAGCTCCAAAAATAGTCATGATTGCATCTCCGATAAATTTATCTATAGTCCCATTGTTTAAAAAAATTTTATCCGTCATCAAAGACAAATATTCATTTAAAAACCGAACCACTTCATTCGGAGGTAATTTTTCAGAAATGGTCGTAAAGGAGCGAATATCGGAAAATAAAATTGTAACCTTTTGGATTTTTCCACCAGGTTCAATGCTAGTGTTTGTCTTGTACAATTCATTTACTAATTGAGGAGATAAGTATCTTTCCATCATCAATTTGGTATTAGCCTCTTCCATCATTGCTAAATTAGATACTGTTAAAGAGTAACCGATATAAAGCATAATTACGGAAGCTAAATACATTGGGATAATATCTATATCGCTCATTGGTGAGGAAAAAGAAATTACACTAAACAAAATAAGGGAAAGAGTCGCAGAATATATAGTCCCTGCTTTAGAATATCGAAGCAAATTCAAATAGAATAAAAATAAACTAGCAGTGAATCCAGACCAAACAAAGATTTGCCCCTCTTTTGGAATAGTAGGATCATACAGTAAAATAAGAGTTATAATTAAATAATCAAAACTGATGATAATGTATTTAACTAAGTTATTGTAATAATTTTTAAAAAGAAAAAATAATACTCCAGCCGAAAATGTTATAAAACTAAAATCAGCAATTAAAGTGATCGCAGTAGGTTTCACTTGTGTAAGGGAATAAATTTCAAAGTAAGAAATCAAATCCTGCGAGCAGGCGAGTAGAATTACGATAAGTCGATTGATTGCAACTGACTTTTCATTTTTTAAACTTCTATCTTTTACAATTGTTTCTAATAATTTATTCTTCATTGGTACCAAATTTCATTTTGAATTTAAAATTGCTATTTCATTTTGTTTTAATCACCAAAGTTTCTAATCTAATTTAAAGAAAGTCGATAGTGTAAAAACAGGAGATTGTGAAGGTGTGGTTTGAATGCAAACTTAAAAAACAAAGCTCTATACTATTAATGCCACTATAGATTTTTTTTGGATCTGTTTACTAGATAGTTTAGAGGAAAAAGATTTACAATAATAAGGACTTGTATAACTTCTATAAATCTCTTGTAAGAGATAAAAGGAGTTTTACTAATATATGTCAGAAATAGACACAAATTCAATGGAATACTATGCTGCGGTATTATTTGTACAAGCAGTAGCGGAAGATGGGAATTTATCTCAAGAAGAAGCTGCAGCGGTTGAACAAGCCCTAGGTGGTTTCCTAGAAGGTGCAGAAAGCGAATACGAAGCAATTGACTTACTAAACTATATTGCCGAAGAAATATCCGAAAATACAGATAGTTATTTAGAAAGTATAAAAGGTGCGATTGATTTTTTTTCAGAACACAAGAAAGAAGTTCGATCTGGAATCTTAGAACTTATGGAGGATCTCGCTGGCGCAGATGGGGTTTCTGCTAAGGAAAAAAAATTCTTTCAGGGACTTAAATCTGCTTGGAAGGTTTAATTTTTTTATAGAAGATAGCTTTTAAAAGGTTAGCTCTACTATTCTCTGAGCGGCTAATGACTATACCAAACTAGCCGCTCTTTAACAGTTTAACTAACGTTAGTGGATATATCTATTTCTAATAGACCATAGAAATGAAAGTTCATGCAATAATTTTGGTAGAGAAACAAATTAGTAAGTTATAAATTAGTCAACCAAGACTAGAAAAAAGTTGAAACTTAAAAGGATTAGAATGGTAATGGACAAATGAGACGAGTCCATGTCATTCTAGCGAATTTATTTTTTCAGTGCGGATAATATGTCAAGATTCAACTGGAAGTCTACTAAGAATCGATTTACATTGTATGGAGCTTTATTTGGATTATTGTTTCCCGTTCTATCAACTATCATAGAAACTTGGCTTCGATACAAATCAGTTTCATTTGATACAATTCTATTATCGCAAATGTCAAATCCACTTCTCTGGGTAATTGATAGCGCTCCTTTTTTCTTGGGCTTGTTCGCACGAATTGCTGGATTCAAACAAGAGATTGCAGAAAAAACCAACATAGAGTTACACAAAACAAATATAAGGTTAAAACTTGAAAATGAAAGACGTGTAGTCATCGAAGATAAACTAAAAGATATGATTTCAGTTTATTCTGAAGATCTAAAATCCGCTCAATTAATTCAAGAATTTTCCCTTCCAGAAATTCCAGTCGTAAAAGAATGCAAATTTAGTTTTAAGTATTTACCATTAAACCCTGTCGGCGGAGATATGCTTTCTCTGGTCAAACTAAAAGAAGGAGGAGTCAGCATTTTAGTAGGAGACGTTGTGGGACATGGAATTTCGGCAGCACTAATTACTTCTCTTGTAAAAGTGCTATCAAATAAAAATTGTAAACTCTATGGAACAAACCCCAAAGCCTACATGGAAAATTTAAACAAGGAGGTAAATTACTATTTGCCGGAAGATTACTACTTAACTGCATTATATGGATACTTAAACTTTCAAGACAAATTTGCGACCTTTAATTTCTCTCGAGGCGGACATCCTTATCCATTTGTATATTCTTTTAATAATAAAAAAACTAGTATGTATGAAATTGAGGGAACACCTCTTGGAATTTTAGGAAACCTAACTTACAATGAACTATGTGTCAATTTATTTCCCGGTGATAGACTTTATTTAATAACGGATGGTTTACTCGAAATTTATAACCGGGATGATAAATTATTAGGTCTAACAGGTTTATCACAAATTATCACAAACGTTTGTGATAAACAAATTAGTTTAGAAGAATCTATTGACTTAATTATCCAAGAAACAAATAATTACTCTGAAAATTTATCCGCTACTGATGACAAACTTATCTTAGGAATAGAGATTAACTAACACAAATAATTTTTGATAGGAAATCTTTGAAAAAAGTTGCCTAATAATTACATATTTCCTTTCTATTCTGGCTTTTTATAACGAGTTAACCAAAAGAAAAATAAAATTGGCATTGAAAAAGCAACCAAAGACTCTGCCCAAAAGAAAGAAAGAAAATCAGTCAAACTGCCAAGTGCCGGAACCCCTGGCTGGAGATTTCGAACAGCGGGTAACGCAAATAACATCCCAGCAATTAAAGTGAACATACCAAATTCAATGGGTCTTGGCTGGAATACAACGATCATGGCTATCGTAAAAACTGCCAAACCAATTAGCCACATAGCGATCATCAAAAAAACGGTGAAAGATTTGATGATTCCAGAACGAGCGATATGAACCCGTAGTCCCATATAATCGTCACCGGATTCAAACTCTGATTTTGGGATATAATCAACATCAACATTAAAGCCAGAAATTGCCCCATAAAAATGAAGATTCATTGGAATTGATTCAGTCTCATCTTTTGGATTTGTGAAAAATACATAAATATCTGCGTTATGCGAATCAAAAGGATAGTCACTAATTATACCGCCGTAAAGAGAAATCGTACCATTCACTGCTTCTGGCATACGATTTTTTTCAAGGATTACCTCTGACTTTCCGCTTTCGATGCTCGTATAGAATTTTAATTCTTGGGTTAATCTACCGTCTTTTCCGTATTTGCCTTCAGGATTTGCGGAAAAACGTAAGCTAATTTCTCCTTTGATTGGATCTACTCCTAACAAGTTCACCGCTACATCCATTCGATCCACTGATTGGTCATCACCAAAAGACAGATCTGCAGAACGTTGTGTTCGGTCACTTTGGTAAAAGTAAAGTGCACCAGTATACGCACATACAAAAGATGCTACTATAAAAGCAATTATATAGATACGTTTAGGGAAAGGTTTTGAAACTGTTTCTTCCATATTGTTATTCTCTCTTAATTTTTTTGTATTTCTACACCAGTCAGTTTATTTGCATATCATTTATTCGCCATTCGAATGAAAAATTTTCTTTGCCTTTATACAGACAGCCTCTCGGGTTATTTTCATTTCAACTTTTATTCATAAGTAATCGTAATAGGAAGAAGTTTCTTTTGATTAGCCCATACTTTCCATTCGGTAGGGGTTTTGAAATTTTCGCCCGTTTCTTTTTGTAGAAATTGAATTAAACCAGATTGCACTTCATAGAATTTATCGCGTGTATATGTTTCTTGCAAACCTTTAAATGCTCCATAAATTCCAAGGGTGAACAGATTTGCGAGAGTGTCACCTGACTGATGTTGTGTTTGGGATTGGTATTCTTCTTGTAAAAATAAAATTATGTAGGGATATTTTTTTGATCCTGAATAATTTTTCAATTGAAGAACCGCTTCTGTTCGAATCGGCTGGTTTTTTCCTGCTCTACTCAGTCTACTTATTTCTTTAAAAATTTCTTCGTCTATAATTCCGCTAAATATTGAAAATACAACTGGGAGCAAACTTTGAGTATCCTCTCTTAAAAATCTAAGATAGGTAGATTTTTTTTCTTTTGTATCGCCCCATTTTTTTGTAGCGATACAAGCAGAAGCAAGCTCTTCTAAATCGGATTTGGGATTAGCTAAAATTTCTTGGAATACTCCTAAATCTGTTTCCTTTCCCGATTCTGCTAGCCATTGTAAGGAATATTTTCTGAGTTCTTTATCTTTCAAGAAAGAGCGCACAAAATAGTCATTAGTCGCTCTTTTATGTTTCAACAGAGTTTCAAATGCAATAACTCTATCTTTTGACTTTGGGTTCTTTATCAAACCTTGCAGAAAATTAGTAGTATCCTCATCCTGTGAAAATTCATAAAGTTGAAACAATTCTTTTTTAGTTGGCTCCCACATTTCAGTCTTATAAAGGGAAATGAGTATTTTAGAAAATCTACTTGGTTCTTTCTTAACTAGTTCCCTAACAGGACTTCTGATCATATGATCTTCTATAAAAAGTTCGCAAATTGCTTTATCTAGTTTGGGGTTTCTGCATTCACCCGCTAGAAAAATTCCAGCTTCTTGATTCCAATAGTTTGAATCTTTCAGTAATTTATATGTGTAAATCCCTTCTTTACATTCGTTCTTTTTTAGTAATGGTTTTGCAACTTCAATTTTATCTTGTGTAAAAGTTGCTTTTAGTATTGACTGGTAAATTTTTTCGGAGTCTGAGGATTGTGCCGAAAGAGAAAACGTCATAAGTGAAATCAGAAAACTAAGTTTTAACAGATTCATATTTTATTCCTTGGGATAATACTAATTTACCCTAATGGGGTTTTACAACTGACTTTTAAAATACAATTCCCCAGCCATAGATGTTCATAAAACCCTAAAATCATTATCGACAAAAACTGCAATGGAGAAGTCGCAATATCTAGTCCAATAGAAACTGGATATAAAATTGGATAGAAAGTCCAGCTAAACCCACTTTCTTTTTTTACTGTGGTAGGGTTTGCGGTTAAAATCAAACCTTTTTGTATTTTTACATTATTTAGTTTCAATTCAAAAACGCGACTAGATTTTCGAATGGTCCAAGAATAAAATTCTTCCGAAATAAATCCTAGATAAAATTTATTTTCTAAAGAAGGAATTTCCTGAAAGCGAAGTTGTATTTTTTCATTTTCAGGAATTCGATTTAAAATTTCTAAATCAGTCCACTGTAGTTTACTATCATGTTGAACAATCTTATAACCTTCGTAACTTTTATAAAATTGTAGCGCTTTATTGGAATCAAATACAATCCAGATATACTGAACATTTTTATCAGTTGTGCGGTAAACAGATGTTATCTTTTCATTTTTAAGAAATTGTTTTAGCTTTATTTTACTTTTGGCAAAATCTACATTTGAAAAAAAAAGATTCACTGGTGAAAAAGGGCTATCATTGGAACTAAATGGGTTTTCAAGATAAACCGCTAAATTCAACTCTTGAAACCATAATGCATTTTTTAACTCAGTTATTTCCATAAAGTCAACAGGAATTTTTTCCTCATTCGAGACATTACAGAGTTTTTTATTTTGTGTAAAGTTAATTTGTCTGTAGGTCTGAATCAATTCTAAAGGAACACAAATTTCTTCAAAGATTTTTTCATTATCTTTAAAATTTGATACAGAATAAACACCAAAAGTAGAGCGGATAATGACAAATTCTTTCGTGCGCCAAATAGCCTGTATCTCACGAATACTTGAATTCATATACGAATTATTAGCAGCTTGTTTCCTCCGCCCATTATAATCCAGAGTATATACCGAAGTAGTAAAGCAGGACTCGAAAAAAAATACCAGCAATAAATTAACAGCGGCAAATAGGAACTTTTTTTCCATAGAATTACATCAAATAAAGTTTACCGTGTTTATCTTTAATGGTCGGGTCTACGTTGAATCGTTTGAGGGCATCTGAAAATTCAGAAAGACCGTTAGACGATAGAGATATGTTGAGACAAGTAACTCCATCTTCGTCCTGAGCGTTTGGATTCGCACCGCTTTGTAATAGGAGTTCAAAACAATCGAGTCTCCCATAATCAATTGCCCAATGCAGTGCGGTTTTTCCTTGCGCATCTTTTACCTCTAAGTTTGGTTTTGATTCTAGAAGTTTTTTTAATTGTTCAATACTTCCGTCTTCTCCGCAAGCATAGTGTAAATCGGATGGATAAATTTTCGATTCACGATTCGAGGGGAAAAATGATTTTAGCCAATTCATAATTACAAATTATTCCTTCTTCGAATCCTCATGCCACTCACAACCATACTTTTCGATTAGAAAATTATCTAACTCATCTGCTTTGATTGCTAATTCAGCTAGATTTTTTTGGATGATAGAACGTTTAGATGATTTTAAATCTGCCAAATGAGCACGGTAGGAAATATAGATTAGCCCCTGACTTATACCAAGGTAAAAAGGAGCAACTGGATTACTCAGAACATATTTATATACTTCTTGTAAATTTGTTTTAGGTAATTTGGCAAGAGGGCTAGTTGCAAATAGAAAACTATTTCGATACACAAAATAACGAATAAGCGCACTGCCGCGATGAAATTCCCAGAAATCAACTCCACGTCTTGCAATCACAGGATCAATTTTTAACTCATTAAAAACTTCCTCTACAAAAACTGCCATTTCTGTTTTAGGTTGTTCGTTGAATAATTCCTTTTTTAATACAGCTCCGCAATTTGCACAATTTTCCATTGGTTCATGCAAGGAAAAATTACAAGAAGGACATTTTACAGCGTAGGCAATATTTGGGTTGAGTTTGTATGCCTCGAGTTCTTCGATCACATGATCTATTGGTAGGGCAAATCCCATATTATCCGCTTGTGTGAATTTACTTGTTGTAACTCCAATGATCTCCCCATTCATATTCACAACAGGTCCGCCGCTATTACCTGGGTTGACTGCTGCATCTGTTTGGATATAGGTTTGACCGTTTAATAGCTGTTTGGCGGAGGAAATAATTCCCTCTGTAATAGTAAATGGCATCCCAAACGGAAATCCTAAAACGGAAACTTTGTCTCGGTTTTTGATAGAATCTTGTTTTTGGAAACTAACTCCCGGTAGTCCGCTTAAAGTTTTTTCTGGTTTTAATAAAGCTATATCAATTAAGGGGTTAATCACCATTACGTCCGCAGCGAGAGTATTTTTATCCTGCATTTCTAGAGCAACTTTCTTAAACCCACTTACTACATGGTAGTTTGTAATTACTAAATCGTAATCTTGAACATAAAACCCAGTTCCACTTCCACTGGCTGTATTGATTTTAAAAATGGCAGGTGTAATTTTTTCTATATCGCTCATAATTAATTCTCCAAATTATTTTTTGAATAGACCAGTAATTTTCCCAAAGATGGACTTCATACTTCCTAGGGAGCTATCGCCTGTTAGCTTTTCTGTGGCAGTTTCATCTTCTGGATTTAGGCTCATGATTTTACTAATTGAATTGTATAAAACCTCTGCACTTGTTTTCCAATCTTGCCCACCCGCCTTCTCCAAAGCAACTTCTAGATGAGCGGTTACTTCATTTGGAATTGCATTTTTATAAAATAAATCATAGATGAGAAAAAGTCCACTGATTGTAACATCCATATAAGATTTATTCCCAAAAGAAGCTGTCATTGTTTCGTGAGTTTTGCGCATAAATTCTTGGATATATGGAAGTTCTCCTCTTTTTTTTATGGGAATCAAAAACTTGGGATGAAATAAAGATGAGTCAAATTTCTGTTTGTCGTAAGTTAAAAGTTCTTGGAGTTTGGCTTTTGTATTTGCGACTACTGTTTGTAATGCGTCATTCGCATAGAGCAAACTTTTATACTCGCTCATTTTGGCGCCGAGAATTCCTTGTGGTGCAATTACATAGTCAATTTTTAAAAAAGTAGTTTCTAAAGTATCACAAGCAAGTCCGTAAAAACGTTTTGATTCAAAATAATCTATAAACGAAATTCCTTCCTTGATAATCTCGTTGAATTTTTTATAAGCAATTTCTTTTTCTTCGGGAGTAAATACTTCAAGGTCTGGCTTTTTTACGGACTCGGTTTTAAATTTATCAATGAACACATCATCGTAGTAATCCGCACAAAAACAAATTTCTTCGAGTATGGAATAAATTTTATAAGGCTCACAATTTTCTAAAGCGTCTCGATACTCTAAATAAAATTCATTTCCTTTGAGAACAATCTGTCCAAGGACTAAGTAAGAAAAATTCAATTCGGAAATTTGTCTCATCATTCCGAGTCCATTAGCCCCTTCTGGAACTTTTAGAAAAGGAGCAGTAATTTCATAACCTTTAGAATCAACTTTGATATTTACAATGATTGACCCGTGCGGCAAATTTAGTTCTACCACTTCTTTGGATTCATCAGGAATTACAATCGTGCTATTCACATAACGCAACAAATTGAAGAACGAAGTTTTGTATTCACCGTTATCGAAGTTTTTTACAGATTCGTACCAATAAGGAGTGTGGGAATTACTTCTTACGAAATTAATTGATTTATCGTACGTTAGGGATTTCTCCATGTATGCCTCTTTTCTGATTGTCTAGGGATAGTTTTTTTTAAAACAAATACATTGGCAATGATTTTCTAAAAGTAGGGGTTGAATATATTCAACCTATGCATTGAATATATTCAACCCCTACGAGATTTACAAACGACTCTTCGCCCTCTCTTTGTATTCTTCAAATGGAAAAAGAGGAACTTCGGCAGCACCGGGCTCACCAGATTCGGAATATTCAAATGGGTCGTCGATGTCTTGGATTAAACGATACATATAGACATAAATCAAAGTTACAAATGCGATAAGTATGTATTCGGCTAAAACCGTTTTGAATTTAGAAATCAAAAGTAATACAATAATACAAAAGATTAACGATTCAAGCAAAGCGTAACCGGTAGCAAGAAAGTCAGTTCTGGAAATTACACCTATACGAGTAATTATTTTTCGAAGTGTGTTTAGTTCTCCGAGCATTCTAGTCGCGTAACTTGTGGCTCCCGCTTCTTCCATTTGAAAAATCGAAGTCTGCAACTTGGTAAGAGAGGCAAACATTTGGTCGTAAGAAATTTTTTTATAAAACCAATTGGAAATATCAGTCGTGATTTCAAACAAAGAGGCTCGCATTTTTTTTACATCCAGAGTTTGTTTGCTAATTCCGACTGTCGCGATTGTCTCCTCGATGGCTTCGAGCGTACAAGCGAGTTCGGCTGGAAGTTTTTCACTTTCTTTGAAATCCGACATTGTACCTGCAAGCATAAAACCAACGAGGAAAATTCCTCCAGTCAAAACAAGTCCTACATCTGCGAATTCAATGATCCCTTCAAATCCAAGTATATTACTAATTACATAATTGATAGCAATGACTCCCAACATATAAGGAACACTTGTTAGCATCAACTTCCATTTAATCATTCTCACCCTCTTTTTCTCGTTTAATTTTGGGAAGCGTACTTTTTTCTATTTTTACTGTCAATTGTAAAATTCGCTTGAATACATTTCTTATTAAGAATCAATAGAAAGAGTTTGCTCGTAGTCAATCTGGGTTTCAGATAAAGATTTCGGGAATTACAGACTTCGCCCAAAAGGAAAAAATATGAAAATAACTGTAAGTCTTCTTCTAATGTTCTTATCTTCCTGCTCCAGTATTTTTTGGAGAGAAGCAAAATTGTATCCTTCGATAAGCTTTTCCGAAACTGGAAAAAAATTAGCTTATATACGAATTTACTACCAAGAAAAAAAATCTTGGAACCCACTTGATGGAACTACTAAGAAAAAAGATTACACCACTCAAGTAACGTTAGCAGAAATACAACCTGATTTAAAGTTAAAGAAAATTGCTGATTTAGAAAGACTAAATCTTTGGATTCTACCTGAATCTCTTTTTTACAATGAAGACTCTGGAGTTTTTGCTTTTATAAATGGATTAGATTCAAACGAGTTTGGAACTCTGAACAGAACTGTTTCGGTTTATAACCAAGTTAATAAAAAAACAATTGATATTCTCAAAGGAAAATTAGAAATTAAAATCCCACTCGCCATTGCTCTTTCGGCTGACGCATCTTTAATCGCCATAGTAAATGCAGAGTTAAATGAAAATGGATTCTATCATAATTTCAAATTGCATATTATTGATTTAAACGGGAATTCTATTCAATCTAGTTTTCCTCTTTCGGATTGGCAAGATTCTCCGACAGAATTTGAACTGGCGTGGTCTAAGTCAGAGCAAGTTCTATCAATTCACGCAAAATCAAAATTATTCACAGTCAAAGGGAAGTCTATGACTGAATCTAAGTTCTCTGGAACGAGTCTAGTGAATAATGCTAAATATGCGTATTCACGCCCCTACAAATGGGAAAGTGCAGATGTGGAATTGGACGGTGTGAAGTTAGGGAAATAATTACGCCATACTTGGAATCTTTTTTTTGATTTTTTTGTTCGACATAGAAATACTAGAGGTAATGTTTCGTTTGCCCTTAATAATATCTGAAATTTTAGATTCTGGTATTCCTGTCTCTTTCGCTAATCGATAAGCAGTAATATCCATTGGTTTCAAAAACTCTTCTAAAAGAATTTCACCTGGATATACGTTTAAGAATTTTTTTTGAGCCATAAGTAAATTCCTTCTTAGTGATAGTCGACGATTTCAACATTATGCGCACTGCCATTTTCGAAATTGAAACAAAGCATTGTCAATAAAAATTTTCTGGTTGAATTTCAAAAAATGAATTTCTAGATTGACTATATGATCTTAACACGCAAGCAGAAAAAGGCGGGTTCAATTTTATTACTTTGGTTATTTACGATTTATTGCAATGTTACTGAGAAAAATTCTGCACCGTCAGATAATCCAGAAACAAGTAAACTTGAAAAGTACATAGCGGCAGAAGATATTTCCGTTTACGAGAAACCAAATAAAAGACCAATTTTTAGCATGGAAGAAGGAGAAATATTTTTGGGAGAGTCAAGACCAGAAAACAAAGCATGGATAAAAATTAATTTTGAGGATAAGACTGGTTATATTCTAAGTTCAAATAAAAAATTTAATTTTTCTTTTTATCAGGAAGAATTAAAATATAAAGGAAATTTCATTGTGATTAATAAAAGAGGTATACCACTCTGCAAAAAACCTTCGACAAAATATCAGTGTGATGAGGCTTTGAAAAAATTGAATTATCTTGAAACTCTTACTTTATTAAAGCCCTATTATATGAATAACTCAGGGACTTGGATAAAAGTAAAACAAGATGATTTAGTAGGCTTTGTTCCTTTGAGCGATACAGTTCCAGAAGAATTATTGAATATTTCCAATGTAGAATCATTTAAAAAAAATTTTCACAAGATTTGTCCGTTAAAAAAATTAATAGTGCATAAAGACACTTACGCTTGTTATTCAACAAAACAATATATAAACGGGGATGCTGGTGAAGAGTGGAAAGAAAGAGTATATTTTACTGTCGATGCTTTATCGAATAGGTTCGGATACGGGAGAAAATATATTGAAACTAACGGGATTCTATTCAATGCAGAATTAATAAGTAACGGAAAGTATAAAGTTCATTATTTGGATCATTATGATTATACCGAAGAGAATTTTTTAGTTGAATTTAATTTTAATAAAAAAGTTCTGTATGCACCGTTACCCGAAACACTGATGAGGGGAACATATAAACAGGTGTCTGAGGAAAAATTAGAATTTAAAAATGGACTCAGATAATACCATATCCAAGCGGTTACGGTCGATAAATCGGTGAACGAGTTGGGTTTTAGCTCTTACAATTATTGTCATGGAGTAAATTCTCCTAATTCTTCAAACTTAAAGTTTATCCCAAACAGGCGAATTCTTTTTGGATTTAATTTTCTTCATCACTTTATCAAAATTCTTTTCTAGCGATTCTTTGCTCTTTCCAGCTATTTTCGATTTAAAAAAATTTGCTGTTTCAACATAGTTTAATCCTCTTGTAAATGCATACAAAGCAAACTGATTTAGAGAAACTCCTTGAGACGATGCTGTTCTTTCTAATCTATCTTTTAAATCTTCTGGAATTCTGATTGTTAAAACATTTTTCTTAGACATAAAATTTTCTCCACATCCTAACAAAATCTTTTTAAATAAATCTCTGCAAAAAAGTTTTAGCGGGTGAAACACGTATGCCATTAGTCGCTTCGTAGTCTTTTTTGCCGACGGCGGAAATTTGCCAGGCTTCTATGTCTGGAAATTTCTTTTTGAAGTAATTGAGAGAAGGATCAATATCGCGATCATCCCATTTGCATTCAACGCAAAGAATTGGGATTCGATTTTTGAGAACTACAAAATCTACTTCGCGTCCGTCAATGTCTCGGAAATAACGAAGTTCCATATCTTCTCCATTTACGTCTTCTTCCCAGTTGACCCATTTTAAAAGATGGCAGGCAACTAAGTTTTCAAATCGTTTGGCGGAATCTTCGATTAGCCCCCAATCTAGATGATAATGTTTTTGTTCTTTTTTCACAGCCCGAATTTTGGGAGCACCGAAAGGAGAAATTCGAAAAATAAAATAAAGCCGTTCTAAAATATCCAGATAGTGAGCAACTGTTCGATGACTGGTTTGCATATCTTCTCTGAGTGCATTAATCGATAGAGGACTTGCGACTAATTCAGGTAGCCGCAGAGCTAGAAGTTCCATGTTTCCATAGTCCTGAATATTTTCTAAACTGGAAATTTCTTCTTTGATTAATCTTGCTCTATATTCTCTTCGCCAGCGTTTTGTCTCTGTTTCAGATTGAGAAAAAAAAGGTTCAGGAAATCCACCGAGTAGTAAAAGACTTTTCCATTCATTTTCTTTGGAAATTTTTAATTCGGTAACAGTTAGTGGATGCATTCTAAGTAGATGGTATCTTCCCTGTAAAGAATCCCCACCTCGACGATAGTAGTCTAGTTTTGCACTTCCTGTTACAAGAATAGGTTTCTCATTTTTCCAGTCATCGTACAATCCTTTTAATAGATTACGCCAACTTTTGTATTTATGAATTTCGTCTAACGCAAGAATTTTTCCACCACTAGGCCATTGTCGTTTGAGTATTTTTTCTCTGTCTGCATCAATGTCCCAGTTGAGATAATTTTTTTTGGTCGCGATGAGTAGAGCGAGAGATGTCTTACCAGTTTGCCTTGCTCCTGCGATAAAAACCATCTTTTTCTGGAGGTCTTTCAGGATTTGATCGTGGAGATAACTTTTATGGGAAATATCCATAGTATGCAAAAAAACATGCTTGTATATTTGTGTCAACGCAAAAATACTCGCTTCTATCTCTCATTTTAAAAAATCCCTTTTAAAAGAAAAAGTATTTGAAAAATTAAAACGATATTGTAGTATACGCAAATTCTAAATAACGGACTATGGTCTTACGGAAATCGAACAAAGTTTGACTTTATTTTTTGATTTATACTTTTTGTGGGGAGGAGCCTTTGAAATACTTATTATCGCCTGAAGCTGCAATTGATACTTTTATCAAATCCAAGAAAGAGAAAAAAGACGTTCCTGAAAATGTCTTAGAATCTATTCGCAATTATAAAAAATGGGGTCAGAGTTCCTTAACTGGATTACTGAATGCCTCGGCTTATTTTCCTGAAATTTTGCTCGAAGAAAAAATGGAAGAAAATATCTACAAATTACTGGCAGAATTCAAAAAGTCCGAAATTCATAAATAATCTTGATAGAAACAGTTTCTTATAAAATTATCTACCAAGAGGCAAATCCTTACGGGTCATTGACTGCCTATTTAGAAGACGATTCTCGCACTGTGTATCTTTACTTGCAGTCTGAGCAAAATCCAGAATGGAAAATTCGTGCTCTTTGGGTTCGAAACCGAGTTCCGGCTCCCGAAAGCCGTGACCAAGCAGATTTTACAAATGGGCTTGCTCCGATTTTACTCGCGAATGAAGTATCGGCTAACGCAGATATATCAGAGATTAAACCAGAAGATGTTCATTTTATTTGGACAGAAGAAGGAGATGCAGTTGCAGTTTTTATCAAAGAAGAACTTCACGCATTTCTACCTTCTTGGTCTGGGATAAAAGGACTTGCGGGTTACTCTAAATTTGCCCGTGCTGAGACAATTACTGCTCATCCACTTGGAGATTCTAATCATGGTGTGATTGCAGAAATTGTCGAGAAGTCCCGTAAATTTTGGGAATTTCGTGCTGAGAAAGATTCATGGAAAAAAATTCAATCCTCAAGAATAGAGTTTTTAGAAAGTCGTTTAGGAGCGCATACTAAGTATTGGTCTGCTGATGGCGGCAAATTCCCATATATCGGCATTGCAAAATTTGAAACAAATGATTTTCCTGGAGTTATCATTTATTCTACCATTGGACTAAGTGGACAGAATATGCCTACTGTAGATTTGTTCCATAAGGATTATTTGAATTATGCGCGCATTGAAATTGTGATTGCTGTTCGATCTTTGCCTGGAGATAAATCGGAAACATGGGTCCCTCATTTTTTAGGTGAGCTTGTAAAATTTCCTTGGAATATGACTAAGTGGCTCGGAGTTGGTCATACGATTTCTATGAACCGAAGAGATCCTGATGCTTTGTATTTGAATTTTACTTCTGCCATTCTGTTAAAAGAGCTTTCGCAAGTAGATCATCCCGATATAAAATTAGAAGGTGCTCCTGATTTAAATGGTTTCTTAACTGAGTCCAATCAACCTGTTCACTTTCTATTCATTCAACCAATTACGGATGAAGAAGCATATTTTATGCGATCAGAGGGATCGAAAGCATTAATGAACTTAATCGCCGAAAAAGGAATTGGCTGGGTTCACAATGCAGAGAGAGAGGGTTTATTATGATTCGAATGTTTACCCTACCTAAATTAATCTTTCCGAAAATCGAAAAAAAGCTTGCGTTTTTTATGATTAAAATAAAATCTCCTACACTTCTTTCGTACAAGAAGAATCTATTAGAGATTTCTAATATTTTAGGAATTCGGACTGTTCTATTAGGAATTTGTCCTCTCGAGTCGCTTTGAATGCGAACCTGCACCTCAGGATTTAAGGGTTAAAGGAGTTTTTTAGATTATGAAGAAATATATTTTAAAAGAGCAAAAGACATTATCTACTATCTTAAGTAAAATCATCAGTAAGCCTGTTAATTCTATTCATGAAGACAAAAGATACGTTATTACAAAAGTAACATCTGAAAAGGACTTAAACAACTCTGTAAATATAATTCTAGAACCAATTGATGGAGAAGAAATGGGTAAACCTGATTTACTCGTTTCCATCATGAAAGAAAATAAAATCGAAATTCGAATTAAACAAGAAAATCCGTACCGAAATGATTTGTACAATGTTATCGAAGTAATTATTGAACCTCTAGAGAGATCTGCCGCACGTGCCACTATTAAAAATATAAAACTATTAAACTTACATTATTCTCCGCAACTAGATTTAACTTCTGTTTTATCTCTCTATGGAAAAACTTCTATGATTACGCAGACTATTCAAAAATTTCAAGTGATGTTGGAAACTTCTTTGAACCAGTTTGGGTATTTTATTACCAAGGTTCGAGTTGGATTTTATTATGCTGCGGATACTCCTTTGTTAAACGCTTTGGCTGATACAAAAAATTCCTATTTTTTAAGAGATGCCTATAAAAAGCAATTCTATACTGAACGTGCATTTTTTAATCCAGTTACAAAATTTAAACCACAAAATATTGATGCAATTGTTCAAAACCATTTACTTGATAACGTCAAATCGGTATTAATCGTTCCCTTCTTTGGAGCGGGTAATGCATTATTAGGGTACGTTGAACTATTAAGTAGTCTTCCTAACCTTGGGAATGAATATTTACAAAGTGATATTGAATCACCGCTTGGTATCGGTCAGTTAGTAAATTTCATCGCTTCTCGTTGCGAAGATTTTACATTTGAACTAGAATTGTCTTATGTGAAAGAATGGAAAATGTTTTCACCTAAAGAAGATGCAATTGATATTAGTCAGGATGGTCGTGGGTTAGGTTTATTTCTTTCAACTATCAAAGACTATTCTTTCTTGGAAGCCGGTTGCAAAGTTGCTTTTTCTATACCGATTAACAAAAAGCATTATCTATTTTACGCAGGTGTCAAAAACGTCAAAAAACCCAAAGGTGAAATCACAGGAACTAGCATGGGTGTTAGAATCTATAGTTGCGATCAACCAGAAGGTATTGGGCTAATGGCATCTTATGCGACACAGTTAATTACGAAGAACATCAACTAGTTTTTTGCAATTGGAATGGTAAAATAAAAACGACTGCCTTTTCCTTCTTGGCTCTCCACGCTGATTGTACCACCATTTTTTTTAACAAACTCTTTACTTAGGATCAGTCCGAGTCCTGTTCCTTTTTCTCCTGATGTACCAAGCGTGGATATCATGCTACCTGTAAAGATTTTCTCCAAGTGCTCTCTCGCAATTCCTTTTCCGCTATCAGCAACTGAAATTTCTATAAGATTCTTTTTTTGAATAGAGGATACTATTATTTTGTCGCCTTGGCTGCAGAATTTTAAAGCATTGGAAATTAAATTTCTTATAATTAGCTCGATCATATTTTTGTCAGCATACGCGAATACATTTTCATGTACCTCACTCTGTAGCGTAATTCCCTTTTCCTTTGCTCGGAATTCCAATAAACTAATTTCATCGTCTATTAATTTTTTACTGTTGAAAGTAATTGGGTGAACCCTTTCTCCATCTAACTGAGTTCTCGCCCAATCAAATAGGCTATCAATTAACCCTAAAATATTATTCGCATTTTTGGTTATATCGGGTAACATTTCTTTCAAATCTTCTTCCGTTAACATTTCATCTTTTAAAGAATTAAGTGTTAAAATAAGAGAGGTAAAGGGACCTCTAATATCATGTGCGATGGTAGAAAATAATTTATCTTTTACTTGGTTTAATTCTAAAAGTTTTTCTGATTGTATTTGGATTTCGAATTTTTGTTTGGATAGGATTTCATTTTGCTCGGTAATATTTTTTACCAACGATTGGAGTTTAGCTTCTGTTGCCTTTTGTTCGGTTAAATCAATATTACTCCCTGAAATACGAATTGCTTTTCCCTCTTTATCTCTAGAAATAAAACCTTTCGAGAGAATTGGTACATAATAACCGGCTTTATGCATTAAACGAAATTCTACTTCATAACTACTTAAGTCTGTTGTCATTGCACGATTATACAGTTCATTTACATGCTCCTGATCATCAGGATGCAAAATTGCCCACCAGAATGCGACCTTAGGGGCTAATTCATTATATTCGTAACCAATGGTATTCCACCAGAGAGGTGAATAGTAAATAGTCTCTCTGACAAGATCCCAATCCCACCAACCATTATTGGATCCTTTTAAAACTAGTTGAAGACG
The DNA here is from genome assembly GCA_017996175.1 of Leptospiraceae bacterium. GTDB lineage: Bacteria > Spirochaetota > Leptospiria > Leptospirales > Leptospiraceae > UBA2033. The sequence continues at coordinate 17,645 of JAGOHK010000001.1, read as the reverse complement.
ATCCTCTGATTTAGAAAGTGCCAATTCCGATTTTTTAAAATCTCGTTTGTAAACAACGACCATGATGAATAAAAATAAAGTTGTTGAAATAGAGTTAATAATGTTCCCAATAAAAATCGAATCCGGTTGTATATTACCAACATATACTTTCATTGCACCGATTAGAAAAAAAGAAATTATACTGTAAAATAAAGCAGCGAATCCCCAAAGAGAATCAAAAATAAAAGCTCCAAAAAAACCACAGCCTATAATCAATACTTCAAAATTGACAATGCGATTAATGGAGATTCCATAATAGGCATACGCTAGTATAAGTGAATTCGATGCAAAAAAAGAATATACTTGGGCAACTTTGTATTTGAATTTAAAATTGAGCAGGAAAATCGGAGTAGAAATAAATAAAAGAATCGCAAGGTTCAAAAAAAGAGGCACATAACGTTGTGCGATAATATTAAAAACAAGCAAAAAAAGGTTAATACAGCCTAAATAAAAAGAGATACGATTCATAGTTTTGATTTGTCTAGTTTCAAATGTAGATTGTCCCTCTCTAATTCCTAGGGATAACAATTCACTTATTTTCTGAATCAGTATTTTTTTCATTGGAAGTATAACATTTATTTACCAGCCTAACTTTAAAACTTTAGAATACAAATAAAAAACGAAAATCTTTTTAAGGTTAATATGATTGCTTTTCTGAAAAATGGTCTGCGACTATAGCGAAATACATTATCCAAAATAATAATCCTATTACCCAAAAGTAAAAATGTTTAAAACCTAAGAGCGTGAAATGTGGATGAGAGAATAATTAGTAATCAGATTTCTAATGAGAATTGAAATGGATTATACGAATATTAAGCATAAACGGCTTCTCAAATTAACGAATAATGGGTTTGGGGGTGTAAGCCCAATAAGCCGCCGGTAGGCTTACTCAGATTTCTAAGCGAGTTTTCGCAAGCTTAAAAATCTGAGTAATAGTATTGTATGGAATTCTGGGTAATGAACGCTAATTGTTGACTCATCAAATAGGATTAAAAATAAAATCCACCAGAAATATAAAACCGAGTAAACTCTTTTATATCGGGGTCAACACGAAATTCATCGTAAAGAATTTTTTTCTGGGTCACAGGATTTACGCGTGCGAGGCAAATCGAAGTTAATAGAAAACCTGAACCCCAATTGGAAGATGTTAAATGATAAATCGCAGAGAGAATTCCTTCATTTCCGATACCAATACCTGAACTAACATGATTCAAAATTCCACTCAGTTGTAAGTTTTGTGAAATATTATAACTGATGCCTAAACTCACAAGTTCCATTCCTTTTGTGTCATATCTATTTTCTCTTGTTGAATCAAATTCTCTAAATAAAGTTCCATTTTTTTGATTTACGGTTTCCATTAATAAAAACGAAGATTTACCACCAAAAATTCGAACATCCGATAGAAGAGACGAATATCCATTATGCGCTCTGTTCAGACTAGTTGATTTGTCCTTAGTCGCGTAAAGTCCACCTGTTCTAAAATCTAATTTCTCGAATAAAAAATTTAGAACTAAATAGGACAGAAATCCATTTGTCTTGTTGATATTATTATATGCTTGATAGGAATATTCCGCATAATCTCTATAACCCGTTACTGAAAATACTCCAAGTTCAGAATTTATTTTTGCAAAAAAATCCTTTGTTTTTAATTCGAAGCCTCTATAGCTAAATTTTCCTTTTGGTTTAAAAGGTCTGTCTTCTTGTAGGTATTCTTTTTCAGCAATTTGTCCGGGCTCTAAGATTTGGTAATTAAAAATTTGTAAGCGATTGATCATGGGAATGGATTGTAATAGCAGGCTTCCACCGAATAGTTTATTATTTGTATTATTAGCTCGAATTGTAAAATTTTCTTGCAAATAATTATAGGAAAGTCCAAGTAAACTAAATTTTATATCTAGAGGTTTCCAATAAAAATTTGTTTCTGCATAATTCGTTATCCCACTAAACAGCACCCCATAAGCGTCTAATCGTTGGAATCCTCTTCCTCCCTCTAGGTTCAAGGAAAAGTGATTTTCATCCAATTTCCACGCGGTAATGAACTCACCGTCTGCGGGTCTAATTACATTTCTTTTCAACTGAAAATCTTCCCGATAAGAAAGAATCGGAGAGATAAGTAGCATATACTTTGTATTACCCGCTTTTTTAAATCCAACTAATTCGGGTGAATAGCTTACTTGGGTTGCATACCTTCTCGCCAAATCCTCTTTATCTCCTCCTTTTTGAGAATAGAATTTTGGCGATAAATATTGTTTTATCGAAATATCTGAAAACGATTCAGTTTCATAGATTGGTTTTTCCGAAGTTAAATATTTTTGCGGTAAAACAGATTCTATCCTTCCTTCGTTGTATAAATTTTTTCGTCCACCAAATAGATAATTTTTATCGTCGAGTCTATGACTGGAATAACTTTCCGAAAAAAGGGAAGTTGTAGTTAAAAAGACTAGAAACATTAATAATGGATGATGGTTATTAAGTAAGTTCATTCTGCGTTAGTTCGAATTTGCCTTTACATTCTGTTTGGCTTTTTCGGCTTGGATGATTTTTTCGTAAAAACCATTCCAATCATCGTCTAATGGATCGTAGCCGAAGAATCCAGCGACGAAATCAACTAATTCATAGAAATTAATTTCGACTGTCGCCCCTATAATCAATGCGGCATTAATCTTAATTCTTCCGTAAAGATTTTTTTTGAATGGGTCGGTTGATTTATAGGCTTTATTTCTGAGTAAATAATAATCTAGATATTCTTTACAAACGCCAAATTCTTCAGAATGAAACCCTTTCCTATTCCCATAGCCGAAAAAAAATGTACCTGTGGAATCAGAAACACATTTATCCTGAGTCAATGTTCCAAAAAAATCGGAATGTTTAAACCCAAATGCAGTCGCGTTCACTCCTAGACCTGTAGAAATAGCGCTAACACTAATTTGTAAACCAAATCCTACTCCATAGGAAATAGAAGCAATATCCCCTAAGTCATTTCCTCTGTCTTTGATAAAATTCTTGTGAATTGTGGAACAATTAAATAAGAAAATAACGATAATCAAAGAATGTAATTTCATTCTTCAAAACCTATCCGTCTAAATTCCGTACAGCTTAGTTTTAAAAGAAAACATTTATTTTCCTGTATTATTTCATATAAATCGAGAGATTTTTTTTTCCATTCACTGTCAATGTTACCAGTTATGGCTAATCTATATTTACCCGCTTCGATAGAAAATTTTTCAGTGTGAACATAATAGTATTTATTAATTCGTGTATCTAAATACCTTTCTAATTGAGAAACAAGAAGAGGGATTGTGATTTTATTCTGGCGTTCATTTTCTGGAAAAATGTAAATTTGAAATTCTTTGAAATTGCCTTCTGTATACCAAATAAAGGAGACTTCTTCTTTTATTTTATAAGTTGCATGATTTGTAGGTCGGGCAATGAGGATCGGAAAATACTGATTACGCTCAGAATCTATAAAATTATCTATTCTAGATGTATTTATGAAAGCCAACGTTGAAAGGATAATGGCAATTAAATGTAAAAAATTTATCCTTGAAGAAATGGCAATCTTCTTCTTCGAATATTTTTTATAAAAATAAAAATTTGTTATCATACAGAACGGTATACAAAGCAAATCGGTCTTATCCGCAATCCCATTTTGATTTCCAAAGAAATTTGCATACACCCAATTATTCCAATCTTGATTCCAATTGATAATAGAAAATAAAGTTACTATACTTAGATTCATTAACACAAAAACAATCTCTTCTCGAATTTTTTGGGCGAAAATAAATTTAGTAAAAATAAAGGTCAGGTTGGTTAAAAGGAACGGAAATACAATAAGTCCAGTTATGTCGCTTACTTTTCCAGTAAGTTCGTTATGAAATTGCCATTTCCCGATATGGTCGTTTGTAATCCAAAGCCCGATTAATAAAAAACTGACCGGCGAGGAAAGAAATTTACCTGAATTGGATAGAGAATTCGGCATCTAAGGAATAGGTTTACTCAAAAAAGGATGAGAACGCAACTAAAAATTGAACGATTCTAATAAAGAATCTAATGGGTATTAATTATTTCCTAGACAATTCAATCAGTAATTTTAACCTGTGCTAGAATTCTATTCTGGAGTTATTGGATGAAAAAACTATTACTTTTTGCTATTTTGGCAAATATGATTTCCTGCTACACTTATGTTAATGATGAACTGCCTAGAATCAGGGCAATTAAACCGAAAACTAAAATTGAAACTATCTCCTTTCGAATTACTGGTATTGAAGATAAGAATGATCTGAAAAATTATAATCAAATTGTCAAAGAAAACTTTGATAAATCAGGACTTTTTCAGGCAGTGAATATTATTGATCCTGGAGATAAACTAGAAAAAGCTGATAAGCATCACCTTGAGATTCATCTTAAAAGACAAGATGTTTTTGAAAACAATTGGTTATTCGGCGCATCTGGCTGGGTTTCAGTTATGACTTTTTCAATCGTTCCCGCTTTTAATAAGAATAAGGTTTCCATGTTGGTTGACTATTACATCGACGGAAAACTAAAGAGCTACGATAGATTTTACCAAAGTTCTACGAGCCTATTTGGAATTATTCCGTTCGTTTTAAAAGTAAAAAATGGAGATTCTGAAGACAAACCTGACCAAGTTATAGTAAAGAATTTAAGTAGAAATGCACTCTTCTATTTAAATGAATTAAACTTTACTGAAGCCACTAAATAAATACCAGATTTATTCTAGAATTAGCAAAGAGCACTGTTTTTTTCTCAAGAGATCCAATACTCGCGAGAATTAGGGCAGTGCTTTTTCTATGACAGTTAGAAAAAAATTGTACTATGATTGACAATAAAATATCTTACAAAGATTGTCAATAGTGCAATGTCACAAGAAGCACGTAAAACCTCCGAAACCGATATCAAGCTATCTTTAAATCTTCGTGGTAAGGGAAACTATCACTTTGATACGGAAATTCCTTTTTTTGACCACATGCTTTCCCATATAGCTAAACATGGGCAGATGGACATGGATATCTGGCTACGCGGTGACATTGGAATTGATTGCCATCACAGCGTTGAAGATACTGCGATTTTACTCGGCTCAACTCTTCATAAACAATTAGGCGACAAAGCCGGAATTAATCGTTATGGGCATTTTACCATTCCAATGGACGAGGTTCTAACTACGGTTGCTGTTGATTTAGGTGGTAGATTTTATTTTAAATACACAGGTCCCAAGATAGAAGGAAAATTTGGAATTTACGATGCAGAGCTTTCTCTTGAATTTTTACAGAAATTTGCTCTCAATGCCAAAATGAATTTACATGTAGTTGTTCACTATGGGGAAAATCGCCATCATATTCATGAATCTATTTTTAAAGGTTTAGGGCGAGCGCTTAGACAAGCAATAGCATTCGATGAAAATGCAGTTGGAGTGATTCCGTCCACAAAAGGAATTTTAGAATGATTGCTGTCATTGATTTTGGAATGGGAAATATCCATTCTTGTCTAAAGGCAATTAGCCTCTACACAAATGATTTTAAACTTACAACCGATCCGCGAGATTTAGAAACTGCTACCGGGATTATACTTCCAGGTGACGGCGCATTCGAAAAAGCAATGTTCAATTTAGGAGAGCTAGGCTTTCTTGATTCTATACGCGGAGCAATCGAAAAAAAAATTCCACTTTTTGGAATTTGCATTGGATTTCAAATTTTATTTGAAGATTCGGAAGAATCTACAGTGAATGATAAATTAGTGACTGGACTTGGTCTAATAAAAGGTCATGTTCGAAAATTCCGACTCAGAAGTTATAAAGTTCCCCACATGGGTTGGAACAAAATGATTTTTAACAACAAAAAAAAATCTAGGCTGTTAGAAGAAGTGCAAAACGGGGAATATATGTATTTTATTCATTCTTATCGCCCGGTAGATGCAGATCCATCTGCGATAACGGCTAGTTGTAATTATGCGGAAGAAAAATTTCCAGTTATAGTAGAAAAAGAAAATATTTTTGGAACTCAGTTCCACCCAGAAAAATCCGACAAAGAAGGTTTGAAAATTTTAAGAAATTTCATTCGGATTGCCAATCCAAATTAAGGGTTTATTTAATTTATGATAATAATACCAGCAATAGATATTTTAGACAATGAAGCTGTGAGGCTTTTGAAAGGGGACTATTCACAAAAGACCGTGTATAGTACAAAACCGTGGGAGCTTGTACAGGGATTTAACAGAAACGGAGCAGATTTAATTCATATAGTAGATTTGAATGGTGCAAGAAGAGCAGATTCCACAAATAAAGACTGCATCGTCCGAATTAGAAAAGAGGCTAATGTCAAAATTCAGCTAGGTGGCGGGATTAGAGATATGGAGAAACTAAAATACTATGAGTCTCTCGGAATTGATAAATTCATCCTTGGTACATCTGCTGTAAATGATCCTAAGTTTGTAGATGATGCATTAGCCTTTATCGGAACAGACCGTATTATTATTTCAGTAGATGCGTTAGACGGTATCGTTCGTGTAAGTGGATGGGAAGTAAAAACAGAAGTTCGATACGAGGACCTACTAACACGACTTGATAAGCAGGGTATAACACAGATTATCTTCACCGATATTTCGCAAGACGGAACTCTGAGCGGTCCTAATTTAGAGTCCTATAAGCATATTTTGGATAATTTTAATTTTCAACTAACTGCATCAGGGGGAATCGCATCTCTGAAAGATATTATTGAGTTATCTGGTATAAATTCCAAACGTCCTCTTTATGGAATTATTACTGGTAAAGCGATTTATGAAGGAAAATTGGATTTAAGAGAAGCAATAGACAATACAAAGAAATAATTTTTAGAGGTTACTCTATGTTACACCTTAGACTACTGACTCTATTCTTATTACTAACCTTTTTATTAATAGGATGTAAACGACCGGCAAAGATTAATTTACCGAATGGTGCTTCCTATAAAGGAATGACTTCAAATGGAAAACCACATGGCAAAGGAAAACTTGTTTCCCATGATCTAAAATATGAAGGGGACTTTTTAGATGGTAAACGTCACGGGAACGGGATTCAATATTGGATAGGTGGTTTACATGAAGGAGAATCTTACCTTGGGGAATGGAAGGAAGATGAACGAGATGGCTATGGAATTCAAATCTGGCCTGACGGCAGAAAATACACAGGTGAATGGAAAAATAATCGTCAGAACGGCAAAGGCGTATTAACCAACGCAACTGGAGATACTTATAACGGTTATTTTAAAGATGACCAACCGAATGGAGAAGGAGCACATACTAGGAGCGATGGGAGTATTGTACATAAAGGACTTTGGTCAAATGGTAAACCAGTAAAATGACAAAATGAATTATATGAATTTCTAATCGAACGTTAGTGAAATTAGAAAAGTCAGAAATACTATTTAGGAGAAATAGAAAAAAGTATGAATACTAAAAATCTAAATAAATACAACTACATTGGAATTGGAATTGTAATCATCGGACTTTCCCTTTGTATTGCACTGATTCAAGAATTTTTTGGAACTGCTGGCGCATTTGTAGAATCTTTGTGCTCTACAACGGGAGATGGTGACTCATGCAGCAAAGTCGCCAAAAGTATATGGTCTGGCTTTAGAGGATTACCACTATTAGGCGATGTTCCCGTAGCTCATTTAGGATTTACTTTCTACGGTTTTTGTGGTTTTTTATTTTATTCCATATTAAAAGCAGATGATGACAATAAAAAGAGTTTTGTAAATTTACTACTTCTTGTTTCCATTCTAGGGATTCTTATTGACATTATTCTTTTAGTTATTTCTATTTCTCAAATTGGTACTGTATGTATATTATGCGCTCTGACATATATTGTAACTTTGAGTATATTTGCCCTTGCCTATATCCAAGCAAAATCTTATTCCGGGGAGGAAGGAATCATGAGCCAATTAAAATTAACCGCTAGTAAGAACATATCTACCAATATTTTAAATTATACAATCATAGTATTATTCTTTTACGCATGTGGAATTGGAATTGGTAGATTTTCAACGAAAGATGAAAGAGCATCTATGATCGATGATCCTGAAAAGGAAAAAGCATTCTTAAAATCAAAAATTGATGAATTCGAAAAACGTTCTGCGGCTAAGATAGATTTATCCCAAGCACCGATGGTAGGAACTTCCGGTGCAAAAGTAACAATCGTAAAATATGCTGACTTCAACTGTGGACATTGTATGCATGCAAGTCATATTATCCGCCAACTATTGGCAGACTTCCCTGGTCAAATCAAAGTATATTATAAAAACTTCCCACTCGATGGAACTTGTAATCCTCTGGTCCAAAGAAAAGATCCATCAGCAAGTTCCTGTATTGCGGCTAGTGCAGCATTATGCGCTAACAAACAAGGAAAATTTAAAGAAATCTACACAGGACTTTATACAGACAATGAAAATGGGATTCGGCACTCTGTCGCTTCTGTGAGAGAAATTGCTAACAAAGCAGGGGCTAATATGCAACAACTCCAATCCTGTATGGGCTCATCTGAAATCCAAAATTTTATTTTACAAGAAACGAAAGAAGGAGAACTTTTAAATATTCAAAGTACACCTTCTCTGTTTGTAAACAATAAACCACTTGATCCCGGAACTCCTAACCCGAACTTCTTAAAGGCACTTGTGGAACATTTATTAAAAAAATAATCAATCGCGTAGAGACAAGCTTGCGCTGGTATGCCAGCGCAAGTGTGTCTCTACGCGATTATTTATCAAAGAACAGCCCCACCGCAACTAGAACCTGCTCCTGCGGTACAACCGAAACAATGAGGAGCAGTTTGGATTTTTCGATTTTCTAAAAGCTCTTTCGAAAAATCTTGAATCGTTCTAACTTCTCCTTCTAATTGCATATCAAGCATCTGGTTAAAGTCACAATCAAAGAGTCTACCTTCCCAATCCACACTCAAAGTATTCTTACACATAACAGCATTAGCCGCTTGCGGATTAAACGAGCCTACTAATTTTTCTAAATAATCATCTAGATTGCCAGTTTCCAAAAGATAATCTAAGAAGCGGCTAATCGGCATATTTGTGATTGTAAATAGAGAATTAAAATACAATCCAAATTTCTCTAACTCTCTCTTAAATTGACTTTCTAACTCCTGCTGACTTCCGGGTAAAAATGCTCCTGCCGGGTTGTAAACCAAATTGAGGATAAGACCAGTATTCTCCTTTCCGTATCCCAACTCATTGAGTCGCTTAATTGCTTCGATAGACTTCTCAAAAACCCCTTCCCCTCTTTGAGAATCAGTCCTGCGTTTCTGAAAATAAGGCAAACTAGAAATTACCTCTACTTTATTCTTTGCATAGAATTCAGGTAGGTCTCTGTATTTTTCTCCTGCAAGTAAAATAGTAAGATTACATCGAACCATTACTTTGACTCCGATTTTTATTGCTTCTTCTACTAGAAATCGAAAATGCTGATTCATTTCAGGAGCACCGCCAGTAATATCGAGCGTAGGGATATTGCCAAACTTTAATGCATGGAGGCAACTATTGATTATCTCTAAACTCATCGACTCCTTTCTATCCGGTCCTGCATCTACATGACAGTGTTTACAAGTCTGATTACATACTTTTCCTAAATTAACTTGAAGAATTTCTAGTTTAGTCGTTTTGAGAGGGAATAATCCCGATTTGTCGAGCACGGAATCAAACGAAGAAAGAGATTTTTTCTCCGAAGTCTGGTCTAGAATTCTTAACTGCTCTAGCGGAGCTGAAAGAATGTTTCCTTGGGCGAATAGACTCTTCAAGAATTACATCCCAAGCTCTTTTACTTTATTCATCATCTGGACACTATGTACAAGGCTTGCTCCACCTCGAATAGCTGCTGTAACGTGAACGGCTTCCATCATTTGCTCCTCGGATGCACCTTTTTCTAAACTCTCAGTTGTATAAGCATCAATACAATACGGACATTGAACTGCATGAGCTACCGCTAAGGCTATCAGCGATTTTTCGCGAGCAGTTAAAGCTCCATCTTGAAAAACGGTTCCGTAGTAATCAAAAAATTTTTTAGCCAATTCTGGTTGGAATTCACTTATATTTCCGAATTTTTTTAAATCTGGTGGGTGGTAATACGTTTCTTTTTGAGACATTTTTTATCCTTTATTTCCTATTATATATGAATTACATAAAGTTACAGCATAACAATAGAATCTTCAACAGAATTGACCTTTTAGGTCAAGGGCAATTTTTCAAAACCCAAATGCATTTTCAAACTTCATAATTCAATGCTAAAAAAAGCTATTTCATAACCATTTCTTTTTTTTGAAGTAGTATATCATTCCGAATAAGACTAATAACATTATACCCCAAACACCGAAGTACCCATACTCCCATTTTAATTCGGGCATATTTTCAAAATTCATCCCGTATATACCAGCAATGAAAGTCAGTGGAATAAAAATCGTAGCGACAGTGGTTAATACTTTCATTGTCTCGTTCATCTTCTGGCTTAGAGAAGAGAAGTAAATATTCGTTAGACTCTCTAATGCGGAATACGTAGAATTAGCCTCTTCGATTGCATTGCTACAACTATTTGACAAGTCTCTGAAATACTTACGGTTGCCTTTGTTTAAAAAATGAGTCCTATCCTGCAAGATATTTGTCAATGCCTCTTTGAAGGGAGCAATGGATTTTTTGATTTTACTAACATCTTTTTTATTTTTTTCAATGAGTAAAAGTGTGGACTGCTTTGGATTTGTTAGAGTTTGTTTTTCAATAAAAGCAATTTCATGGTTAATCGTTTCAAGTGTTTCAAAATAATTATCTAAAATTGCATCCAGCAATTGGAATAATAGAAAATCACATTCTTTCTTACGAACGAGCCCTAAGTTATCGCGCATTCGCTGACGAATATAATTGAAATGATCACCTACTTCTTCCTGAAAAGATATTAAATAATTCTTACCCAATACGAACGATAGTTGCTCTATATAAAGTTGATTAAAGTCATTCTTCGAAATAGATTTTATACTAAAGAATATGTAATCGTCATAATCCTCCATCTTAGGTCGTTGTGTAGTATCCACGATTTGTTTCACAGTAAGACTTTCCATACCAAGAGTATTACAAATCGTTTCAATTAAATTCACATCATGAATTCCGTGCAAATTTAGCCAGTAGTTATTATTAAGGAGATTCTTATCAATTCGTTCATAATCTGCTTTATCGCAGGTTTCATTACAAACATCCTCGTTGTAAGTAAAGAGTTGAAGTTTGACTTCCTCAACTTTTTTTTCTCCAATAAAGGTAAATTCTGATTTGCCTTTGGATTCACTTTTCAATTTAGAATAAAAATTAAAATCAATTCCAGTAATACTTCCTGTTATCTCTGTTAGAGACCGTAGACTTTTTAAAAGAACTTCATCTGGATTTTTTAATGCTTGTATTATATTTTCCGGTTTGAACGGTTCGAGTATTGTTTTTTCTATTTTTTTACGAGTTAATCCCCATTTCATTGAAACATCCTTTTTACATTGAATTTATTAGCTTTTTATAATATTCTTAACTTAATTAAAAATTCCACATTTTTATCCATTTATGCAGAGTGAGTTATTTACCAGATTACTAATATTCTAAAAATCATTTTTTTATTATTTTAATCCTCTATTTTACATTAAGTCGTTACTAGAATATCTACGAATTTAATATTTTTCCAAAATTTGTTTAAGTTTTGTTTTGTCAATTGGCTTCGGTAAGAAATAATCGACATCGGCTAATTTCATTATATTTTCCATATCCCTTATTTTTTTGGGATTATCTGTAAAAACAGAAGAAAATAGTATAATAGGAATATTACGATATTCACTTACACTTTTAATTTGCTGAGTTAATTCCAGACCGTCTATTTCCGGCATTACAAAATCTGTAAGTATAATATCCGGTTTTAAGTTTTTTAATGAATCTAGCGCATAACGTCCATCTTCAAATTCTAAAACATGCCATCCTTCGTTCCATAAAAAATCAGCAATATCTTGCCTTATTATGTCCCGGTTTTCACAAAGTGCAATAATTTTCTTTGATTGCGGCAACTCTATAGTAAACTCTGTTCCAATTCCGATAGTTGAGTAGACTTGAATTTTTCCTCGGTGGGCATCTATAATTTCTTTACAAAAGGAGAGACCAAGACCCGATCCTTTTTCTCCTTTGGTGCCTTTCGTTGATGTTTTTACATCTAACTTGAATAGATTAGGTAGGAATTGTGGAAGGATACCGATCCCACTATCTTTAACAGATATTTTATTTTCATCTATCATTCCTGTAATTACAACGGAACCCTTTTCATGCGAGAACTTAATTGCATTTACTGTAAGGTTGTGAAATACTTCTCTGAGTAATATAGAATCTCCTATTACTACCATCTCTTCTGGAATATTATTTTCGATTTGTATTTTCTTTTTTTCTGCGACTAATAGTAACGATGCAATGGATTCGCACATTAGGTCTTTAAGATTAATTCTACTTGCTTGCACTACAATTCTACCGCGTTTTAGACGGTTCATATCCAGAAGCTTATCTATTGTGGCTAATAATTCTTTTGCGGTTAATTGTATTTTACCGTGCCAGTTGTTTAACTCTTTTTCATTGAAGGTATATCCATCCTCTATGAGTAATTGGGAACAGATTGATATTCCCGATAGAGGACCTCGAATATCGTGTGCTACTAGGGATAAAAATTTTTCCATGATTACAGACTCTTGTTCTTTCTTTTCCTTTTCTGTTATACTTCTCAAAAGTCTCTGGTTTAATTCTTCTAACTCTTCACTTCTGATTTGTAATTCTCCAGTTAAGATTTCTTCTTTTTTAAGAGACTCTTCATATTGTTTTGCAAGGATAGTTGCCATAGAAAGAATCAAGAAAAATAATCCAAAAGGAGCCAAATCAAGGGTCGAAATCACTTCATTTGTATATAAAATGTCATTTAGCAAAAATAGTAATGTTATACTAATAGCGATTAATAGGGTTTTTGCTCCCAAATTTTTATTTTTTGCTGCTAGATAAATTTCAAAGATTAGATAGGATAGAATTAATCCAGAAATTACTTCGTATGTTAAAGCTGTTTTAGAAAATATAATCGTTGGAAAAATTAGGACAATAACAATGAAAATAGAACATACTGACCAGATAATATTGACAATGCGCTTTGTTATTTCCTCAGGGAATAAACCTTGAACAAATGCTGCGAATAGAGGAATTGATATATAGAAAGAAAGAAAACGAATCTTTTGACCAAGTTCCCAATTAAAATCAGGAAAAACTTGGAATAATAATTGTTCTCCTCTTCCGGAACAATACATCAATATTAAAAAACAAAGGCATGAAAAATAAAAAAGAGGATTACAATTTTTTCGAATGGTAAACAAAATTAAATGATAAAAACCAGTAATAAAAAGACAGCCAATAAAAAAAGCCTCTATATAACTTGCATAGTCACGCCTACTCTGAATTAGCCTTTGTTCTCCCAGTTCGAGAGCAAATTTTGCGCCGCCAAGTCTATGATGAAAATTGGCAACATGTAGAGTCAAAACAATAGTATCCGTTGTGGCAGGAAGGAATGCAATTCCGGGAAGAAATTGTGGGATAGTAGTTTCTCGTGTAGTTCCAACTTGTCCATTGGAAAATACTAGTTCTTTATTGGCGTAGAGTCGAAAGGAAGAGCGCATATCCTGAACTTTTAAAGCGAGGTTAGTTGAATCCGGTGGTAAACGAACTACCATACGATAGGTGGCATATCCTTCAGCACCCAAAGTTTCACCGTTTATACTAGCACCATTCCAAGAAAATGGAATTCCCATATAATTTGTTTCAGGATTTTTAGTTGTTTCCATTTCCGAGAAATTTACCGGATCTAAAAATTGTTTCCAATAAAATTCCCATTCTCCACTTAGGGTTACTATGCGTTCGCCCCTTGAAAATATTAAATCATTGTGTAAATCCAAAAATCCTTTTTCTACTTGAACAGGACTTTGATAATTACAATTGATTAAAAGTATAGATAATATCGAAAAAATAAACCTTATGATTTGCATTTAAAATACTCCAATACATCTTTATTCAAATTTTCGAATGAGTCTGTCTTAAAAATTCCATCGTATTTTCTTTCGCTATCTTTCTCGGGAGATCCTTTTAAGTAATGTCTATCATAGTGGTTTTTTAAGAGCAAAATAGACGCAGTATAACGATCTTTATCCGCTATAGCCTGTACAATTTGTGAAAAAATTTCCCGACTCATGAATCTTCTTAGGTATTGTAATTTATGCGAAATAAATTCGTCTGTTTTATCATATTCTTCCGCAAGTCTCTTTGCTCGTATTTCCAAGGGAAGTTCTACCCAAATTTTTTTCCCAGTAGACATTCTAGAATAAAATTTATCCGGTAACATCACTCGTCCTATTTTTTTGCTTTCTCCTTCCACTATTGCAGTCGAGGAACCATTTTTTTGTAAAGCTTGGAACAAATAAGATTCGAAAAGTTTTTGAGAAGGTTGTTCGCTTGAATCACCACCTAAGAGGGAACCTTTATGATTCGCGTATTTTTCTAAGTGTAATGCAGGAAACCCATTTCCGATCAAATTAGAGATTAACTCTGATTTTCCGCTTCCGCTCGGTCCGTAGATAGAAATTGTTTCCGGTAACGATTCACTTTTAAAGTATTGATTTACATGCCTGCGATACGCTTGGTAACCTCCGTCAACAAGAGAAGTTTTATATCCAATCATATCCATTACAGCAAATAGGGATCTAGAGCGCATCCCACCTCTCCAACAATAAACAATGAAATGACAAAATGGCTTATGTTCCGTCTGACTAGTTTTGTTGAATTGAAAAATAAGCTCTTCTACTCTCTTTAAATTATTCTGTAAGTTACCCGCGATTCGTTTTGCTCCGAGTTGTCTTGCGGTAAATGGATTACGCTTGTATTCCGTTCCTACTTCCGCTCTTTCCATATCATTTAGAACTGGTAAGTTAAATGCTCCTGGGATATGGTCTTCGGCAAATTCGGATTCACTTCTAACATCAATTAGTATATGAGTAGAAGGAGATAACTCTGACAATATCTTATCAATGGATTTAATTTTGGAGGTTTGTATCATAGAAAATTACTTTACATTCTTATTCTAGGTGAATTATTTTTAAGTCCATGTATGAATCCGTTACAAAAAAAGTAAATCACTCTATTAATTATTATTTTTCTCTAATTCTAATTCTTTTGTCAAATTCTCTTTTTGCGTATATGGATTATCCGTACGGAGTCGGATTTCAAATCATTCATTTACCTATGTTACCACAGGATAATGTAAACCCGGGGAAGGGAAAATTTTCTGGAAGGTTAAATACAAGGCTAATTAATGTTTGGTCTATTCAATCGAATAGATTCGTTACTGATGGGGAAGAAGGACAAGTAGATGTTTCTCTGCGATATGCGATAACAGATTCGTCTCAATTTGGAATCAGTATTCCTGCTGCTGCTCGTGGTGGTGGGTTTTTAGATGAATCGATTGAACGGTTTCATCGAACAATCGGTATTACCCAGGGGCAGAGAGATCAGTATCCTCGAAACCAATTTAATGTTAGTTATGAACCACTTGCGCCCTATTACCCGCTATTAGACAAAGACTTATTATCCGCATACATTATGAGAAATTATGATCTGCGCGCGTATCCAAGAATGTCGAATGACCCGCCAGTAGAATTTCCAAGTCAACAAGATGAGATTCGTAAACTCATTATCAATAAATACTATCCCTATTTGAATGAGTATAAAACAGAAGACTCTATTGGGAATTACGATGCATTAGCCTTTGCAAATCCAAAATTTTATTTTCAATCTACTGTGTTAAAAGGAAATTTTTTATTTGATAAAATCACAATGGGCTCTCAAGTAAAAATTCCAGTCAGGACAGTTGAATTGATTGGAACTCCGGGAACGGATATTTCCGTGTTTGCCGTTTATCATAAAGACTGGTTTAACGGAATCGTGAATTGGAAATTTGGAGTTTCTTTTTCTCGTTTCGAAATGCAAAGATATAGGAATCTTGATTTGCATAGATACCAATGGACGTTTCGCCCTTCCTTAGTATATAATATAAATGAAAATTGGAAATTGCACTTTGAATATGTATACTATGCGTCTCCTATTTTACGTTGGGATAGATTATCTGTTCCTACTCATCAAGTAGGATTTGGTATTAGCCGCAGACGGAATGACTATAATTTCCAGTTCGCTACCTTCGAAAATGTTTTTACCTATTCGAATACACCCGATATCGGTTTTTTAATTTCAGTAGAAAAGTTTAATCTAAATTAGTTACTCATACATAGAATACTAGTATGTGCACTAACGTCTGGTACGGTGCGGGTAATGGGATCTTCGGTAAAATTTACCCGTAATGCACAGGCGGAAAAAATTTTCCAGTTAAATCCAAAGGAAAGAATAACAGCAGGTTGGTTGAGTAATTTTATTCCTGATCTATAAGGACTTCCTTTAATTTCCATTTGACCAACTACAGAAAATCCTTCGGTAAACGAATAACCAAGTGTCGCAGAAGCAGCGCCAAAAGGTTTAATATGTATTTCTCTGGAATTAAATGGATCAGAGGGGATAATACCAAATAGATTTAGAAATGAAAAAAATTGATAAAAATTCCACTTCGTTGAAATCCCTGTCGCCACGTCTAGTTTCCCTGTTCCCATAGAAAGATTTATATTGCCTGTTGGAATTTTTATAGTGTTAATCCAGGCAAGTGCAGGCAAAATACCATTTTGCGCTCTTAATTGCCATTTTACATCTAAGACGGAATCACCCAATCCTGTTCCCGGTTTTCCTTTTATCAGATACTTAGTATTATCCGTTAGTTCAAAACCAAATTTATTATCAGGATAAATATCTCTGAGTGGATATGGAATTCCTACTGCACGATGATAACCAGTAATAGGTTTATCAAAAATTCCTGTGTTATAAGAGAGTGCGGTTATTTCAAAACCGACTTCAATATTTTTAAATAAACCGTAACTAATTTTAGTATGAAATCTTTCTATCTCCGCATCGACTTTAATATGAGACTGCTGCTCAAGTCTTCCGTAGTTAATGTAATCGGACAGATAATAGGTATTTGGCGTTATTTTACTATTAAAAAAAGAGTCTGAATAATTTTTCCAATAGATAGGTTTGTATTTGGAATAACCTGAAGTGCCATCTACAAATGCGTTATTATTATCAATCATATTTGAAATTGCCATTCCTGAGTCTACACTGAATTTTCCTTTCTCGATTACAGTAGGAGTTGTTGGATAAGGCTCTAAAAAAAGTAAAAATGGTAAATAGAGATTACGATTTTCAATGGGTTTTTCTCGCAAATTATCCGTGAAAATTTCATTTGAAATTCCAAATAAAAGAAGGGTTAAAAAAAGTTTATTCCACATTTGTGCCTGATGAGTTAAATTCTAAATCGTTAAAAGATGTTGCCTTATAGGGAAAGAATATAGGATTGTTATATGAGGGTTATTTTATGAGTCAACAAGAAGCAACGTACGGCGCGGAAAAAATCAAGATTCTAGAGGG
>JAGOHK010000110.1:14018-16749 GCA_017996175.1 Leptospiraceae bacterium | reverse complement strand
TCATTTCTCTCTTCGTAAATGAAGAGAGTGGATTGAAACAATGAATCAAATCTCAGGGGCTAACTCTACTGATGCATTTCTCTCTTCGTAAATGAAGAGAGTGGATTGAAACTCTTTAGGAATTTGTGAAAAGAAAGATTTCGAATATTTCTCTCTTCGTAAATGAAGAGAGTGGATTGAAACTTTAATGTCTGTTATTGCAATTCCATCTTTTAAAATTTCTCTCTTCGTAAATGAAGAGAGTGGATTGAAACCTCTCATTAATTTGTATTCTATATTTTTTTAGTGGGATTTCTCTCTTCGTAAATGAAGAGAGTGGATTGAAACTTTATCTTCCCGTTCGTTAAAACCTGCTAATGCAAGATTTCTCTCTTCGTAAATGAAGAGAGTGGATTGAAACTGGTTTCAGCCCATTGTAATTCTGCGCCTTTCTATTTCTCTCTTCGTAAATGAAGAGAGTGGATTGAAACTTCTTGCATTTGTTGTTCTGCTTCAAAATAACTTTATTTCTCTCTTCGTAAATGAAGAGAGTGGATTGAAACTTTACAAACCCATCACATTCATAAGCATTTACGGACTTATTTCTCTCTTCGTAAATGAAGAGAGTGGATTGAAACATTTTTACTCGCTTGCATCTGCTATGGACTCTAACATTTCTCTCTTCGTAAATGAAGAGAGTGGATTGAAACATCGTCTTCAATTTGCACTTGCATATAGCAAGGGTCATTTCTCTCTTCGTAAATGAAGAGAGTGGATTGAAACATCATTAAAAAACGCTGCAACTTCTTCTGGAACATTATTTCTCTCTTCGTAAATGAAGAGAGTGGATTGAAACTACGATCCTTAAACAAGTCAAATAAAGCCCGTGAGATTTCTCTCTTCGTAAATGAAGAGAGTGGATTGAAACCAGTTAATGGCTCACCTAATAATATAGTGGACTCAGATTTCTCTCTTCGTAAATGAAGAGAGTGGATTGAAACATCAAAATTACGCTGCTTGAAAATATTTGGTAGTGATTTCTCTCTTCGTAAATGAAGAGAGTGGATTGAAACCTGTTGGGGCGGCATATATGCACAATGTCGATATTATTTCTCTCTTCGTAAATGAAGAGAGTGGATTGAAACCTCTTGATTCGACCTACTATACCGTATTGTCAAATTTCTCTCTTCGTAAATGAAGAGAGTGGATTGAAACAGAAGTTGGTGATTCAGTAGAAGTTGCAAGTGGGTTATTTCTCTCTTCGTAAATGAAGAGAGTGGATTGAAACCAAGTGGTTTAAAAAATTAGCTCAATGGTCAGGTAATTTCTCTCTTCGTAAATGAAGAGAGTGGATTGAAACAAAAGTTACATCACTTTCAAAAACATATCTCCCTATTTCTCTCTTCGTAAATGAAGAGAGTGGATTGAAACTTCCATCGTTGTTCTTTGTATAGAATATGGAAAAATTTCTCTCTTCGTAAATGAAGAGAGTGGATTGAAACGAACACTTTAGTTTTATCTTGCGGTGCTTTTAGTAGATTTCTCTCTTCGTAAATGAAGAGAGTGGATTGAAACTGTGCCATCTTTTAAAATCACAAGGGGCATAATTATTTCTCTCTTCGTAAATGAAGAGAGTGGATTGAAACTTCGCCTTCTCTAATAATAAAGTCCGGTATCCTCGTATTTCTCTCTTCGTAAATGAAGAGAGTGGATTGAAACAAAAACGTATCTCCCTCTTAGGGTATAACTGCCATTATTTCTCTCTTCGTAAATGAAGAGAGTGGATTGAAACACCTTTTAAGACAATTACACAATGAGGGAATTGTACATTTCTCTCTTCGTAAATGAAGAGAGTGGATTGAAACGATGGTAATTCCACCCTCTTGAAGTCTTTGAATGTCATTTCTCTCTTCGTAAATGAAGAGAGTGGATTGAAACACGAAAATGATCTCGGATAGTCCGGGAATGTCAAATATTTCTCTCTTCGTAAATGAAGAGAGTGGATTGAAACACGAAGGGCTTTACAATATGTGATTTTTTTACCCATTTCTCTCTTCGTAAATGAAGAGAGTGGATTGAAACTTTGTCAATTTTTAAAAAAGAAATAAAAGCACTTGATTTCTCTCTTCGTAAATGAAGAGAGTGGATTGAAACAAGATAATTTCGCTACAAGAAGTTAAAAAATTCGAAATTTCTCTCTTCGTAAATGAAGAGAGTGGATTGAAACTTTTTGCGTATATGTTTCATCTGACCTAGTGTAATATTTCTCTCTTCGTAAATGAAGAGAGTGGATTGAAACCTAATAACTTGGAAGTTAGAATTATTCATAACTGCATTTCTCTCTTCGTAAATGAAGAGAGTGGATTGAAACCATCCTCTGTTAGAACTATCGTAAAAACAATAAATATTTCTCTCTTCGTAAATGAAGAGAGTGGATTGAAACCCGTCCCTACAATTACCACTAAGCAAGATTGCTATATTTCTCTCTTCGTAAATGAAGAGAGTGGATTGAAACTTCAATTCTAATTGATTTAGATACTAACGCCATTATTATTTCTCTCTTCGTAATTGAAGAGAGAAACAGATGCTAGATATGCAATAGTTGCTCTAGTGTTAATCGAACCAATATGGAATTGAAACAAAAAAAATACAAAAAAAACCAAAAGAGAGTTTTATTGCAAAACATTCTCGTAATAGCGGGTTTCATTGTAATTGCGGGTTGAAAGTATTCAACCCCTACCTGTATAAATGT
>JAGOHK010000110.1:0-13918 GCA_017996175.1 Leptospiraceae bacterium | reverse complement strand
AGGGGCAGAATAATTTCTGCCCGTATACGAAAATGCCGTATACAACAATGCCCAAAAACAAAAATAATATGCAAATTGAATTGGGGTGATAATGGGATACAATAACAGAAAATCAATTAGATTAAAAGAGTATAATTATGCAGCGGGTAATTTCTATTATATCACAATATGCGTTAAGAATAAACGCAGTGATTTCGGAAAGATTCAATCGGATAATATTGAATTATCAGATATTGGTGAAATTGCAGATTTATTCTGGAGAGAAATTCCATTACATTTTCGAAATGCCATTTTAGATGAACATATTATTATGCCAAATCATTTACATGGGATAATAGAATTGGTTGAATACATTCAACCCGCTGAACAACAAAATAAATCAACATTCCAACATATTCAAAAAAATTCGATTCCCTCGATAATTCGCTCATACAAAGCAGCAGTGACAAAATGGTGCAATCAAAATAATTTTGAAAACTTTCAATGGCAGAGAAATTATTACGAACATATTATTAGAACCGAAGAAGATTATTTTCGCATCAAACATTACATCGAAACGAATCCCAAAAACTGGTCAGAGGATGAACACTATAAATGAATCTATAACGAATATTCTATTATTATTGCGGGTTTCATTGTAACAGCGGGTTGAAAGTATTCAACCCCTACGCGTATAAATGTATTTTTTAGAACAACGTAGGGGCAGAATAATTTCTGCCCGTATTACAACAATGCCGCATCATCAAAATGCCCGTATACGACAATGGTCTCATTCTTTAGGGGGAATATGGAGTTGACCCGCATATTGGAATAAATCTTCCTCGTTTTTAACAAGAGAGCCTAGGAAAGGAATTTTATCCATCGGGTTTAATTTTGCACCCTGATAAAGTAGAACTTGAATCCAATCTAGTAACTCGCTTGTAGAAGGTTTTTTCTTCATATCTTCCATACGACGAATTTTATAAAATGTTTTCATTGCAGTTTGGATTAGAGTAGAATCTATGTCGGGGAGGTGAACACGAATTATCTCCTCCATGAGTTCTCGGGAAGGAAACTCGATATAATGAAATATACAACGTCTCAAAAATGCGTCAGGTAACTCACGTTCGTTGTTCGATGTGATAATCGTAAGAGGACGATGTTTTGCTTTTACTACACGGTTAGTTTCTGTTATTACAAATTCCATCTGATCAAGTTCAAGAAGTAAATCATTTGGAAATTCTAAATCTGCTTTATCAATTTCATCAATCAGTACAATCGACTGTGTGTTTGATTCAAAGGCTAATCCTAGTGGTCCCATACGAATATAGTTTTCTATGTTTTGCACTTTGTCCCTATCTTTTCCTTCATTAAACCTAGAATCATTCAATCGAGATACCGCGTCATAAAAATAAAGCCCATCTTTTGCAAGACTGGTAGACTTTACATGCCATTTAAAAATAGGAAGATTTCTGGTTCTAGATATATGTTCGGCTAATAACGTTTTGCCTGTTCCGGGTTCTCCTTTGATTAGGAGTGGTCGTTTTGTAACCTCGGCAACGAGTAGAGCTTCTTCTAATTCTCTCGATACAACATAACCTTCTTTCAAACTGATTGATTTTTGATTCATACAAACACAGTTCAAAATCTCTTTAAAAAATAAATGATTTTTTATTCTTTACAATTTGCTCAATCTTTGTTATCCTAACGAACTAGGAGTTAGTATGAGCTTAACTTTTATAATCAGTATCATAGTTATTATCACATGCGGCATTTACTTTATAGTAGTTGGTGCTAGCATAATGATATCAGACCGAGTAACCAAGAACATGGAGAAACTTTTAAAAAAGTGAATTCAGGTTCTTTATTAATTTTACTAGGATGCCTAATTTTAGTTTGCGCTGTTGGACTTCTTTATACCTATCAAGAATATAAGGCAATAGTAGAAACTTTTGCTTTAATTTTTTCCTTCACTACTACATTTTTAGCGTTCTATCAATTCATTACGGGTAAACGTGATTAAACTCTTAAATAAAATAAATAAGCTAACTTCAAAAAAAATTCTTTTAACAAAAACCAATCTGATATAGGAGATGTTTCATGTCCAAATTTCGTTTTCTTTTAAAAATTACATTCCTGTTTACTTTCACCTTCTCATTTCTAATTGCTGATGAAGAAAATATTCTTTTTTCTATGCGCGGGAAAAAACCAATCTACGCAAAAGTAAAATATGACAAATACGGAAATAGAAGAAGTGTTTCATTTATAAGAGTGGATGAGGAAAGTGAACACCTTGTAGAAATGGAAGGGCTTGCAATCTCTAAATTAAAATTCGACGAAAAAACCAAAACATTCAAAGTAAAAGAATATGACATCGACAAGACCCTACTCTTTACCAATAAAGTCAAAATTGAAAAAGATGGATTTGAACTAATTACATTCCTTGGTAAAAAAAAGGGGGGGAAAGCTATTTTTAAACGAATTCTTTACGATACAAATGCCAACAAAATTCAAGAAGAATTCCTAGACGAAAATAAAAACCCAAATGCAAATAACCAAAAAATATCCAAGATTAAATATAAATACAATCCACTTGGAAAAAAAATCCTAGTCGAATACTTTGACACAAAAGGCAAACTGAAAGAAGATTCGACCGGTATCGCAAAATACGTATATACCTACGACGCAAGAGGAAATCGCCTAACGTCTAACTTCCTTGGAGAAAATGATAAACCAAAAGAAAACAAGGAAGGAATTGCAAGTGAATCTTTCACTTATGACTATACTACATCTGAAAAAGGAAAACTTATTTTGGCAGAAAATTTTGATAAAAAAGGACAACCTAAAGCAGATTCAAAAGGAATTGCAAAATATCTATATAATTATGACAAAAAAGGAAATCGAATTCTAACCGAATTTAGAAATGTAAACGGTAAACTCACAGAAGACGGAAAAGGATTTGCTAAATACATTTTCGAATACTCTGATTCTGGAATTGTCACTCTGGAAGAAGAATATGGCAAAGACGGCAAATTAAAATTAGACCCTGCCGATGGAATTGCCCGCACCACAACGGAGATAGAAACACAGGGAGATACTACCGTAAAAACTACTAAGTTTTTTGATACCGAAGGGAATTTGAAAATCAATGAAGTTTTAGAAGTTGCAATTGTAAAAGTTACCACTAGAATAAACAAAGAAGGAAAAGAAATTAAAACAGAGTACTTTGATACATTGGGTAAACCAAAATTCAGTGGCGAACTTTATTCTATTATGTTTCAAAAATACGACTCTCTCGGAAACCAGATCTTAGAGGAATACTTTGACGGAGAAAATAAACCAATTCACTCTCGTGACGGTTACGCAAAGTATACCGCTAGTTTTAAAGACAAAGAAATGTTATCCGAAGAATATTTTACCAAAGATGGAAAATTAACCGAAGGCGATGACGGTTTTGCGAAACAAGTTAGAACCTTTAATCAAACAGGAAAACTAATCTCCATAGAAAACTTTGATTCCGAAAACAAATACATTGAGAGTAATCTAGGTTATGCGAAACTTGTGAATTCATTCAACGCAGATGGATATAAATCAGAAGAATTGTATCTGAGCTCAAAACTCGAACCCAGCAATAATTCAGAGGGAATTCATAAAATCCAATACCAATACAATAAAAATTGCCTGAGTAAAACCAAAACTGAGGAAGACTGCCTAACTCTAGTTCAATACTTCGATGAAAAACAAAACTTAAAACCAAACAAAAAACAAATTGCCAAAATCCTTTCTATTTACGACGAATCAGGTCGGTTAAAATCAGTAGAAAATTTCTCTACTCTAGATACAAAACAAAGTCGCCGTTTATACTCGTACGAATTCGGTAGTAGGAAAGAAATTGCCTGGGAGACTTATAAGAATAACACAGTATTTCGTGCAGTTTATTATATATATATTTACAATCCCTTCTCTAGCGCCAAACCAATTGCCAAAATTACACTCAATAAACTCAGTCGACCTATTTCGCTAAAACTTATGAAGTAAGCTAAAAAAGACTTGCTTTTATCTGCCGATCGTTTAAATTACACAAATTCTGAAAGATTAGCTAAAACTACGTCACATTAGAAACTTTAGGATAACTATAAAAATGCAAACTATTGTAATTATTGATACAAATGATTTAGAAGCCCAAGATATTGACATCTTCCTAAAAGGTTATAAATACAAAACCGTCCGAATTCATGAAGTCAAAAAAGGTGTGGAATTAACAAAATCTGTTTTACCTGAACTGATCGTAATTGCCATAGAGTCAGATGACCGCGAAACCATGGCTGCCTTTTTAGCTCTTCGAAAAGACCCTATAACCAAAGACATCCCTATCATTCCCACCATTCGCTCGAACGATAGGAATTTGCTCGAAAATATCCGTAAAGCGGGTATTCATGATTATTTCGTAAAACCAGTCAACAAAGTAAAATTCATTGAGAAGATCAAAAGTCTCTTAATCCTCGCACGCAAACAAAAAAGTGATAATATCATTTTTAGAAAACACCATATCGTAATTGAAAATCCAACTGATATGATTACCCTCATTTCTTTCAAATCAGGAATGAAGTACGTCCTTCCTGAAATTCGAAATATTTTTAGTCCAGAATTTTTAAAGAGCTTAATTCCTAAAAGTGTAAGTCTGGATATTCGGGATTTGCCGGACTTAATCAAGGACGAACTCACCATTATCGAAAAAATCATCGGTCTATTTGGGAATAAAAAAATCTCTATTATTGCCGGAAAACACATGGGGTTTATTATTTCTTCCAGCGACTTAGAGGATAAAACAAACTTATTTTTATCTCTAGATGATTACGTTGCATTCTTGAAAAAACAAGCTGCTACACCAGCAACTTAGTGGCGCTGCTTAGTGCTCTCAATTTAAGAGAGCCACTAAAAGAATACCGTCGATGGACACCGATAAA
This sequence comes from Leptospiraceae bacterium, assembly GCA_017996175.1. GTDB lineage: Bacteria > Spirochaetota > Leptospiria > Leptospirales > Leptospiraceae > UBA2033. Next base: position 8,972 of record JAGOHK010000110.1, on the reverse strand, counting down.
AGCTATGATGTTTTTTATTTTGGTTATCGGTGGTAATCCTTAAATCATTTCTTAATTAACGTGAACTCGATGTAAGAAAATTCTGCTAATTGTCACCCCCGAAATTTTCTGTCGGGGGTCTCAAATAATATAAAATCCTGTCTAGAACTAGAGATTCCCAATAGCATTTTTTTGCGTCGCTTGGCGGTCGTGTGAGCGAAGCGAAAGGGTGGAATTTTGGGAATGACAAATTCAAAATCCTTACACCGAACTCACGTTACTCTAATTTTCTAACTGTGAAATATTACTAGTATTTTGGAAAGAGTTTCTTTGATTCTTTGGATTTGATCTTCGGATAATTTGATTTTTCCTCTCTCTGCTTTATCAATCACAGCTTCTGCTTTTTCTATAAACACTAACGCTTCTTTCTTGGCAGATTTATTGGACTCGGTTCTTTTTTTTACATCCATAAGAGCTGCTTGCACTTCCCGCAACTCCTGGCTGATTCCATAAATCTCTTCGTCTAGTTTATCAAAGTTCAGGCTCATTTATTCGTACAGTACATCTATGTATTTCTTTTTTGCTTGGGCATGTTCTCTGTGATCTTTGGAGAAATAATGATACCCGTCAGGCTTTAATAGAAAAAACAAATTATCTGTTTCTTCCGGATTAAATGCAGCAAGTAAAGCGGGCATTCCAGGACTAGAAATTGGACCGGGCGGATAACCTTTGTGCAGATACGTATTGTAATCCGACGGAATAAGCAAATCTTTTTCAAATAATCTCTTCTTAGGTTTATCAAAAAGATACTGCACAGTTGCACAACTTTCTAACGCAATATTTTTCTTTAACCGCTTGATAAATACTCCCGCCATTAGAGGACGTTCTTCTTTTTTCTTCGCCTCTCTTTCCACGATTGAAGCAAGAATTACTTTTTGGTGTAACTCCTCTGGAGTAATATTTTTAGCTTTATCAATTTTTTGCAAATTCAAAAAAAATCTTTTTAGCATCATCTCAACAATTTTATCAGTTGGGTAATTATATGGAATTGTATATGTCTCAGGAAAAAGATAACCTTCCGTTGTCTTCGCTGGAATTTTATACTTCTTTAAAATTTCTGCGTTAGCCGCTACAGCTAAAAAGTCTTCTCTCGATTTGGTAATGTTTTTTTTAGTTAATAAATCCCCAATCTGACGGTTATTATATCCTTCCGGAATTGTAAAAGAAATCATCTTTACTTTCCCTTCTACCAGAATATCCATCACTTTACGCGCATTCATCCCATTATCCACAAGATAAACACCTTGTTTGATCCGATTGGTATTTCCTGTAACTTTTAATAGATACGCAAAATAGCCATTAGACTTTAACATTCCATGGCTTGCTAAATCCTTTGTAATCTTTGTGGATGAATCCCCGGCAGAAATAATAAGCTCATATTTGGCTGTCCCATCTCCCGGTGCACCACCTTTAATCGAATCTAGTAAAAATACACTCCCGATCGCCAAGAGAATTATCCCAATAAAACCCGGCACAATTCTTTTCAAAATAATTTCTTTAGATAACACAATAATACCCTTTCAATTAACCATAAACTTTTTCTGGTTTGAATTTTCTATCAAAATCAATTTGTGTAAAACTTCTATCCGCTTCGATCTTTCGAAAAAAACAGGAATAAAATCCTTCATGGCAGGCTGCTAGTTTCTGTTTGACCATATAAACAAAAAAAGCTTCCTTTTCGTTATAATAGACTTTTTCCACTATTTGCCTATTATCACTGGATTCTCCCTTTAACCATATTTTATTTCGGGATCTACTAAAATAATTTGCAAAACCGGTTTCAAATGTTTTAGACAATGCCTCTACATTTACAAAAGCCTGCATTAAAACCCGATTGTCTGTATCAACCGTTACCACAGGAAGTAAATCAGAAAAATGGAAACCTTTTACACTTTCGATTTCCTTTAAGTTCTCGGTTTCAAAATTTCCAATATATAAAATAGAATCCAAATCACAATCTATATATGCCTCTGTCGCCAACTCTAAATTATCCGATTGGGTAAACTGTACTGAGATAATCTTTTTGGAAACTATATCTTGTTTAATCAATGTAATTTTATCTTTCAATTGTTTAATCACAACCTCTTCAAATAAATAAGAGACATATCATCCATTATATCCCCACCCTTTCTAAAATCATTTAATGCTTTCTGAAGATTACTAAGCAATGTTTCTGCTGGCATATTCTTGTTATCCATGAGAAATTTTTTTAACTTTTTTTCTCCATAAATTTCTTCCGAGGGACTAAATGTTTCCGTAATTCCATCTGAATATAAAATTAGCTTATCCTTTGGGTTTAATCTAATCTGGTCTGTAGTAAATGGACTAGGGATAACACCGAGTATCCTATGTCCGCTCTTTTTCATTTCTATTTCTCCATTTTCCCGAACAATAATTGGAGATAAGTGCCCTGCATTGATAAACTCAAAAATTCCAGTATTTGAGTCATATAGTCCGCCAATAAGAGTCATAAATTCATTTCCAGCATAACGCTCAATTAAAAAATTATTGACGTGCCGAAACAAACGCACAATATCAATCCCCGAATCAACCTGATCGTGTATCAAAGCTTTAATTGCACTAACCAAATACCCAGAACCCAGACCATGACCAGAAACATCTCCTAAAAAAACCATCATCTTACGATCATTTATTTTTATGAAATCAATATAATCCCCTGAAATGCTCATAGCGGCTAATGACAGATAAGTAACCTCGGTAGACCGAATATTCAAAGTTCCCTTTGAAGAAGGATGAATTGTATCTTCTAGTATTGTTGCCTCGCGCAAACTTTTTTCCATTTTTTTCTTTTCCACATCTGCAATAAGTAGCTGATAGTTATAGAGGAGTAAGTCTGTTAGCCGCGTGCATTCCTTGATAAATCGGAGTTCGCCTAAAGTAAAATTCCGAGGAGTATTTCGCTCCCCCACTAAAAAAAGAGCAGTGATTGATTTATTCCCGTCGAATCCATACATTGGAAACGCCAATTGTATATTCAAATTTCGGAGAAAATTATATACAGTATCTCGAATTCCAGCCCCAAACATGAGAGAAGATGTAATTGTTACATCCTTTTCATTTTCAAAATAATTCCATATCTCCGATTTATTGGGAAGTTTTACCATATCAATATTTTTGAAATCCGAAGTAGGGAAACGATCTGATGCAACTAAAATTACTATTTTTTGAATATCTAAAGCTTCATTTACTTTCTTTACTAATTGCCGAACTGTAGCACGTAGGGAAATAGGAGAAGAAATGAGCAGAGCCATTTCTTCTAACGTTTGATTGAGTTTTTTATTTCTTCCAAAAGTCCAATAATCCATAAATTGTTTCAGTTTATGTTTAATTGTCACAACCGAATACATACTAAAAACTAAAAACACAATATTAAATAACCATAAATTCTTAATAAATAAATTCTCTACTAAATAATTAAAAATACTGATAAAAACTGCATACAATAATATAAATGCAACAGAAAGATAAATGATAGTAACCGATGAACTAAAATAAACCTGTTCAGGTATAAATGAATATCTGTAAGTTCCATAAATAAATAAAAAAGGAAAAATTAAAAAACTTAAATAAATAATATATTGAATAAAAGGAAATCTTATAAATAGGTTTGCCTGAAAAGAAATGTAAGGAATTAAAACTAATAATGAAATAGCAAATGCTAAAACAAATTTCTTGAATTTTGAGTTAAAGGGAAGTTCGTATTTTATATTATCGTAGATAAGTACGCTTATACAACCAGTTGTCCCAAAGAGTATTATGTAAATCGCAAAGTTAGTTAACTTTTCAAAAATAACAGGATCAAATTTTTCTGATGTTCCAATGAAAGCAACAATTACAGCAAATGAAATTTCTGGAAGTAACCACCGAATCGAAATATCGCGCCCCTTTAATCGAAATCCCATTTGAATAATCAAAAAACCAGCTAGGTATAGAGTGAGATAAAACCAGAAATAATAAGCATCAAATGCCAGTAACACAAAGTTGCTATATATTAAAATAGATATATCAATGAAGAATAAAAATAAATAAATATCTCCATATTTTAGTAAAAACCAAAAAGAAGAAATTAAAAAAATAAGGGACGCAAGTATATGAGGCGCAAAATCAAATACAGTTTTGTATTTGAAAAGTAAAAGCGATTCAAGATTAGTCTCATCTTTAAAATTAAAATTAATAGCAGGAATATCCTTCTCTTCTTTAATATTTATTCCAATCATGTGGGTATTATCAAAATCAGTATTAGCCACAAGACCATTTGGATAATAATACAAAAATCTTTTCGTTGGTTTCGAATCTATTCCGACTCCTCTAAACGTAAATAGAGTCAGAGTAATAAAACAAAGAGTTCCTATTATGATTACAAAATAATTTTTCATATTTATATAGCTTTAATCGAAAGTATCTTATCTGATTTATAATAAATTAAAACTAAAGGGTTTTCATTTAAATCAACCGTATAACGCCAGCCAACAGAAATAAGGCTTTTATCTGGTTCTATGTCATTTGTAATTCTAAAATTTTTTCCTGTCTGAGAAAACGTTAAACGAAATGTATCTTCCCTAAAACTACCGACAACCATCTCGTATCCTTCTTCCCATGATAATTTTTTTAGCATTTCTTCTGCAATGGATCTAAGTGAATTCAAATTGTGTTTTCTTCTTAGAAGGCTTTGCGAATACATTTTTCCAAGTATATGAGAAGACACAAGACCGGATCCAACTTTAGTGCTGTTAAGAACAAGCAAAATAAAAAGATATTCCCCATCTTCATTCTTAAAAAATTCAAGTAGTACACTCGGATCTTTCTGATGAGTTTCAAACTTAAATGACTTAAAAATAGGAAGTTTCGATGTAAAAATTAGATCTTCAATCCTATTTGCTATTTCAAATTCACGTTTGTATTTTTTATGAATCGCAACCTGTGAGGATAATATATGATTGTATACAGCAAGCGCTGACTTACTCGCCAGTATTCTTAAACTCAAAGTATCTTCTGGAGTTGGAATTTCAGTCACTGCCAGAAAACCAAATAGTCTCTCTCTAAAAATAAAAGGTATAATGAAATTAGCCTTTAATTCAATAAAATCATTATTTATATCTGGTAAACCTACTAAATCGCTCGTTGAGGCTCCTTGTTTTTTATCTTTCAAAAACTTTAATAGTCTATCTTGAATTTGTACACTTTTAGGTTTTACCTTTCTCCTTTTTCCATTTGAATAGGTATACACCTCATAATCCGCAGGTTCTCGAATGAGGACAGCGAGCCTTCCATAAGTACTACCCGAAATTTTAACCATATCAGGAAATACATTACTAATTAGGGCATCTATCTCAAATCTTCTCCTTGCACTCTTGAGCGTGAGAGGATCATCGAATAGGTATTCCGATAAAAACTTTTTTTTAATCGTTGTCTCTAAAAATTCCTGTAATGGTACAACTAGGATAACTGAAATGATAATTGTTGCTACCATGGTAATCTGAAGGGAATATTCGATAGTTTTAGGAATCAATACCCCAACATAGTTGTATATAGATAAAGTAAGGATAACGGATAGTAACCGCACTCCTCCCGTAATCGTGATTAGTTTAATCCGATAGCCAGTTGGTAGAAAATAAGAAAATAATTCTCTGAATTTTTCTTTCATTAAGTTGTATAATAAGCGTTTTCTTGAATATATCCTTCTGTTAAATCACAACCCCAAAAACGTTTAGAAGAATTTCCCGAACCTAGATGAATTGAAATTTTAATAACTGAATTTTGTTTTAAATAGTCTGAAAGTTTTTTTAAAGTATCTGGATTTGCTCCTTTTACAGAAATTCCACCAATAAAAATTTCTAATTTTTCGAATGAAATTTGTTCATCAAATACTTTTCCTATTGCCATCACGAATCTTCCCCAATTCGGATCTCCCCCATAAATTGCTGTTTTTACCAGTGGAGAATTAATTACCGACTTACCAATCTTATGCGCTTGTAATTCATCTTTTGCTGCAACTATATCTAGTTCTATGAGCTTAGTCGCCCCTTCCCCATCAAAAGCAATTTGTTTAGTCAAATCAATGCAAATATCGTCTAACGCTTCCTGAAAAACGTTATTTGGAATAGAACCCGAAATTCCATTACACATAAGTACTACTGTATCACTAGTAGACGTATCTGTATCAATACTCATACAATTAAAACTTTTATCTACAGACGATTTGAGGAGGTTATATAAATTACCCTCTATCGGTTTTAAATCCGATAAAATGTAAGATAACATAGTAGCCATATTGGGTTCAATCATTCCTGCACCTTTGGCAATGCCGTAGATTATTCCTTTTACACCATTATATTCAATTTGACGAAAAGAGATTTTTTTCTTCTTATCGGTTGTCATAATAGCGAGTGCTACTTCTTCTAAATTTCCCGCCTTTAAAGATTCTTTTGCCGAGCTACAAGCAGAAAGAATTTTTTCAATTGGGAGTGGAACACCGATTACCCCCGTTGAGGAAGGTAAAATATCATTGGAATGAATTCCTAGATTTGCCGCAAGTACCTCACAGGTTTTTCTTGCATTGTCGATTCCCTGCTGCCCGGTTGCAACATTGGAATTTTTAGAATTGATAACAATCGCTTGCAACTTTCCATCTTGGATATGTTCTCGACCAACAATAACGGGCGAACCTGGAAAATTATTCTTCGTAAAAACTGCTGCTGCATCACATAAAACTTCCGAATAAATGACTGAGAAGTCGAGGGTTGTGTCTTTAATGCCAATATTTTTTCCGAATGAGTAAAAACCGTTTGGGTACATGAATTTCCTGTAACCTAAATCTAAGATACAGGCTTCTTTCTGTCAATCGGTAAATTTACGGTAAACGTGGTTCCCTGTCCGGGAATAGACTCTACATTCACCCAACCCGAGTGGAGTTTTGCAATATGTTTTACAATAGAAAGACCAAGTCCCGTCCCCCCACCCTTTCTGGAACGATCTTCATCCACTCTATAAAACCGTTCGAAAATTCTTTCAATATGCGCCTCACTAATTCCGATTCCTCGATCAATGACTTGGATCACAACTCGGTTTTCCTGATAACTTGCAACTAATTGAATTGGTTTATTTTCTGGAGAATAAGAGGAAGCATTTTGAATCAGATTTAAAAGCAGATGTTCGAGCAAAACCATATCCGCATACAAAACAATATCCGCAGGAACGTTAGCCGCGAAAGTCTGGTTCTTGAGTTTAATAAATCCATCAACAGTAAATTGTAAATTTTTTACAAGTTCAGAAAGTTTCACTTTTTCCGGTTGAAAAAGTGCATTTTGAGTTTCTAATTTTGAAATCGTAAGCATATCATCTACGATTCGAATCATCCTGTCTGTATTTCGAAGAATTGCATCAATGAATTTTCTTTCTACACTATCTGGTTCTAACCTAAGTTTACTCTCTAAAGTCTCCGCATAACCTTTAATAGACGTTATCGGAGTTTTTAATTCATGAGACGCACTCTGAACAAATTGTTCCCTTAACATTTGTGTTTCACGTTCATCCGTTTTATCAGATATAACACCAATGTACATAAGTACCTGATTATTCGATTTCAAAGAATAAAACCAGACTTTGTAGTAATGACGACTTAGTTCAATTCCTATTTTTCCATCCAACCCCGAATCAATATGATCTATTAAAAAATCCAATAATTTTTTATTGGGAATAACATCATTTATACTCCTTGACTGAGAGTTAATAGGAATTAGACTCTTTGGAATACTCTGGTTTTGAAATAATATTTTTTTATCAGGGCTAATGGCAAATACACCCTCTTTCAAGTTTTGTAATAGTGAATTGAATTTTTCTTTTTCAACATTTAGATCGGTAAATTGCATCTGCAGCCTTCTGGACATGGAATTGATGGAAGAAGCAAGGTCGGATAACTCTTGTATGTCGGATGCGGCGAGTAAAGTTCCGAAATCTCCTGCGTTGATCTCCATTGTTTTTTTTTCGATAACACTTAGTTGTTCTGTTACGCTACTCGCAATCTTAAAGGATGTATGAAAGGCAATGAACATAGAAAATATAATATAGAATATAAAGAGTAATAATTTGAATTCAGTCGCAACGATATTTTCGAGGAAAAAAACAATCGTACCAGTGCTAAGTAAGATCACTAAAAAAAACCAATTGCTCAGCAGAACTCTAGAAAAAAAACTACTCATCACTAAATCTATACCCTATCCCTCGAACAGTTTCTAACCGTTCTTTTTCCTCCAGAAGTTTATCCCGAAGTCTTTTTATATTTACATCCACTGCCCTATCGGTTACGTATATATCGTGCCCCCAAATTTTATCAAGGAGCTTATCACGAGTAAGCGCAACTCCTGGGTTTGACATAAAAAGTAAAAGTATTTTGTATTCAATTAAAGTTAAATCTATTTCTTTATTGTCCACAAAAACCTTATGCGCTTTTTTATTTAGATAAATTTTCCCTATAGTGAGGTTTCCTTCTTTTGTCTCATCCGATTTATCTTCGTAACGGCGCATTACTGATCTTACCCGCGCCATGAGTTCCCTTGGGCTAAATGGTTTTCTCACATAATCATCTGCACCGAGTTCCAAACCTAACACAGCATCTGTCTCACCTGTTTTAGCAGTCACCATAATAATTGGGACTTGAAACTTTTCCTTGATCCTTTTACAAAGATCAATCCCACCGATTCCGGGAAGCATAATATCTAGTATAATTAAATCAGGAAGACTTTTATCTACGCGTGGGAGCACTTCCAGTCCGTTTTGACAAACAGTAACTTGAAATCCTTCTTCTTCCAGATGGAATTTTATTAAATCACTAATATCTTCCTCATCATCTACAACTAGAACTTTCAAACCATTTCCATGAATATTCAAATTAGACCCCTATCATAAAGATGACA